>CAZZHX010000051.1:0-10619 GCA_964653535.1 uncultured Mycobacterium sp.
GTCGACTTCAAGAACACCGTGCTGATCTTCACGTCCAACCTCGGCACCTCCGACATCTCCAAGGCCGTCGGCTTGGGCTTCACCCAGGGCGGCGGAGCAAACGACTACGAGCGGATGAAGCAGAAGGTCAACGACGAGCTCAAAAAGCACTTCCGGCCGGAGTTCCTCAACCGTATCGACGACATCATCGTCTTCCACCAGTTGACCCGCGACGAGATCATCACGATGGTCGACCTCATGATCAACCGGGTCTCGGTCCAGCTCAAGGCCAAGGACATGGCCCTGGAGCTCAGCGACAAGGCGAAGGCGTTGCTGGCCAAGCGGGGCTTCGACCCGGTGCTGGGCGCCCGCCCGCTGCGGCGCACCATCCAGCGCGAGATCGAGGACCAGCTGTCCGAGAAGATCCTCTTCGACGAGATCGGGCCCGGCCAGATCGTCACGGTCGACGTGGACAACTGGGACGGCGAGGGACCGGCCGAGGACGCGGTGTTCACCTTCGCCGGTGCCCGCAAGCCGCCCGTCGAGCCGGATCTGGCCAAGGCCGGAGCGCACGAGGCTTAAGTAGGTTTCGCTGCTCTGGACGGGGAAGGCACGCCTGTGCTGATCGTCACCACCAATGACCTTCCGGGCTGGGAGATCCAGCGGGTGTGCGGCGAAGTGTTCGGGCTCACCGTTCGTTCTCGGAACGCCTTCTCCCAGTTCGGTGCGGGATTGAAGTCGATCTTCGGCGGCGAGCTGCAGGGGATGACGAAGAATCTCGCCGAGAGCCGCAACGAGGCGATGGGGCGGCTGATCGCGCAGGCGCGCGATCGCGGCGGCAACGCGATCGTGGCGATGCGGTTCGATACGAGCGAAATCGGCGAAGTGTGGACCGAGATCTGCGCGTACGGCACCGCGGTGCAGGCCATACCGGTCACCGACGGCGCGAAATACACCGCGAGCCAGCTGGGCTACGGCGGCCCGCCGCCACAGTAACGAGCCTCTGCGCGCTGCGGTCGTCCGCTACCGCGGCGCGATCAGCGCGAAGGCCTGCTTGGCGATCTGCAACATCCACCCCGTCGCGGACGGCCCGTGATCGCGGGGCCAGTTCAGTTGGAAGCTGACCACCCAGGGCTGGCGGGTGTTGTCGACCGCGTACCAGCTGAACGTCAGATCCCCGGGCAGGCCACCGGCTTTCGCTCCGATGTAGGGCCACGCAGTGCGGCTCAACGGGATGCCGGGCACTGCGGAAAGGATCTGCCTGACGGGCGCGGCGGCGCCGACGGCGTCGGCCTGCAGCGCGGCATGGACCCGGCAGATGTCGCCGGCGGTCCCGTACCACTCGGCGCCATAGGACGACGCCGGAGAGTGGGCCCGAATCGGATCCGGACGGTAGGGCATCGAATTCGCCTGCGCCAACAGCTCGGCACGCACCTGCGGGGACCCCTGCTTCCACTCATCCCGCAGGTCCGGTTGGCCCCAGCCGACGGAGAACAACTCGTACATCGTGGGGAACGGAGTCATGCTGGCCGGGTCGTGATGACCTGCCGTGACGAGCGCCCGCTCGATGGCATGCGTCCCCATCCTGCCGATGAGCAAGTCGGTCGCCATGTTGTCGCTGGTGGCGATCATCTTCTCGGCAGCCTTGCGAACCGAAACGTGCGCGCCCGGGGCAAGTTGCAGGCCGGAGGAGCCGACCGCCCGGCTTTTGTCGGTGACCGTCAGCTGGTCGTCCCACGACACCGTCCCTTCCTTGACTGCGGTCGCCAAGGCGTGCAGCACATACAACTTGAAGATTGATGCCAGCGGCAGGGATTCGCCGGTGTTGGTGCCGGCCACCGGATCACAGTGACCCCGGCTGACCCTGGCGACCTGGTAGGCGTAGCGGGCCCCGGTCTTGCCCAACACGGCGTCGATGTCCTGCCACGACGAGATCTGGGGCGCTTGGGTTTCCACGTCGAACCGGTCGACCCGCCCGTCGTCGTCGGTGTGGATCCGGACGTCTTGGCGGGAGCCGTAGGACGAGATCAAATGCAGCGTCGCCGCGCTCGCCTGGATGTCCGCGCCGGCGAGGGTGAACGGACGGTCCCACCAGAGGTGCTCCATCGTGGTGTTGATGGAGTCCACCTCGTCGGGCGCCGCAAGGGTGGCGACTCCGACCGGCCCGATGGGCCAGTCCGAATTGAGCATGTCCACCGTCTGCTGGGCCCGCACCCCGGGAGGGGTCCGGGTGTCGATTGCGCGAACCGGAGTGGCCGCCGGAGACGGCGGTGGGGCGCACCCGGGCGTCAGGATCGCGATCAGTGCGGTGGTGGCGAAGAGCGCGAGCGTGCGGCTCCGGGCCGACCGCCCGTCAGACCGCCGGCTTGGAACCGGCAACGTCCATCACAACCTCGAACTCCAGGAGGGACGACCCGGTGGACACCGGGTTGGCCCGCTCGCCGGCATGGGCGGCGATAGCAGGACCCTGCGCCCACGCCTCGAACGCCTCCTCGGACTCCCACCGGGTCACCACGAAGTAGCGGTCCTCGCCCTTGACGGGCCGCAACAGCTGAAACCCGAGGAAACCGGGCTGGTTGTCGACCGCGTGCGCCCGGTGCGCGAACCGCTTTTCCAGCTCCGGGCCGGCGTTGGGGGGTATCTCGATTGCGTTGATCTTGACCACTTGCGCCATAGCAGCAAGATAGCAGCACGGCGGCTGGTGTGATGGCGGCAAGATGGTGAGCGTGGCGATCGATCTACTCACCTGCCGTGGCGGACAGGGCGCGCCATTGGTGCTGGTCCACGGCCTGATGGGCCGGGGCACCACCTGGTCTCGTCAGCTGCCCTGGTTGACCCGGTTGGGCACCGTGTACACCTACGACGCCCCCTGGCACCGCGGTCGCGGCGTCGACGATCCGCATCCCGTCAGCACCGAGCGTTTCGTGGCCGACCTGGCCGCCGCGGTGGGCGCACTGGGCGAGCCCGCGCGCTTGGTGGGGCACTCGATGGGCGCCCTGCATGCGTGGTGCCTGGCCGCCGAGCGCCCCGACCTGGTCTCGGCGCTGGTGGTCGAGGACATGGCGCCGGACTTCCGTGGCGGCACCACCGGCCCGTGGGAACCGTGGCTGCACTCCCTTCCGGTGGACTTCGAGTCCGCCGACCACGTCGTCGGCGAGTTCGGCGAGGTCGCCGGTCAGTACTTCCTCGACGCCTTCGACCGCACTGCCACCGGCTGGCGGCTGCACGGCCACACCGCGCGATGGATCGAGATCGCCTCCGAATGGGGCACCCGCGACTACTGGGCGCAGTGGCGGGCGGTTCGCGTGCCCGCGCTGCTTCTCGAGGCCGGCAACTCCGTCACGCCGCCGGGGCAGATGCGCGCGATGGCTGAGGCGTCCTCTGCGGCATCCTCGTTGGCATCCTCGTTGGCATCCTCGTTGACGGCATACGTCCATGTTCCGCAGGCGGGCCATCTCATCCACGACGAGGCGCCACGGGTGTACCGCGAGGCGGTCGAGATGTTTGTGGCGGGCCTGGACGGGCGGGTTGGAGAGCGCCGCGATTAGCGAAGGCCCTTACGCGAATCGAGCCGTGGTAGTGTGCGTCGGTGGCCGCCACGTGGACCTTCCTCACGAATCATGGCCATGTCCTGTTGTGCATCGCGGGTGGCACTCAGCTGACCGCTCGCGAATTAGCGATAGACGTAGGCATCACCGAGCGATCCGTGCAAGCGATTCTGTCCGACCTCGCCGACGGCGGGTACATCGTCAAATCGAAGGTCGGCCGGCGCAACGTCTACAAGCTCAACCCGAAGGGCAAGCTGCGTCATCCCCTCGAGGCCGGCCATACCGTCGGCGAGCTCATCTCGGCCCTGTCGTGAACGCCGCACAACGCTGACCCTCACGGGTTGCATGCAGGGCAGAAGCGCGGTTCCGCCGTCCCAACGGTGCGGGCGACGACGCTGCTCTGGTCGCATACCTGGCATCCATGGACGTCGGCAACGATAAGACTGGTCGGGCACCCGCATGCGTGACACGGCAGGCCCTCGTCGACGGCCACCTTGCCGTATCCCGGGCATGCGCAGCGGGGGCAGGGTGTTGCCAGGCGACGGGCCAGCCGGTTCGCCAGCGTGGCGATGACCTCGCGGCGGCTCGGGTTGTGGTGGGCGCGCAGGTCGGGTTCCAGCCAGGCCTGGCGGGCATCGGCCGCCGCCACTGCAACGTCGACGGCGTCGATGAGCTCGCGGATGTCGGTGATGCCCTTGCCGAATACCCGGATCCGATCCGCCACGCTGGCCTTGACCGCGGCTCCTTGGTGGGGAAATCCGAAGTCGCGCGCCGCGTCCACCGCGTGATCCGCGCAGTCGACGAGACGGGGCGCACCGGGAGAGCCGGGAATGTTGACGCCTTCGGCGACCCGGATGCCGCGGGTGTCGTCGACGAACACCAGGATCTCTTCGTGCATGGCGAGCATGCCCAGCCAGGTGTCGTAGCTCGCTTCGCTCGCCAGGCCGTAGCGCACGCCGGCGACGCTCATCGCCAGGCGTGCCTTGGCCGTTGCCGCCGCCATCGGCGTCAGCGTCCTGGTCACCTCGCCGGTGAACGTGCCGAACTGGTCGGTGTCGATACCGTCCGGGGCGATCACACGCGCACCTAGCTCGTCAGCGAAAGCCGGTGCCACTTGCCGCTCTTTGCCGTGCATGGTGCCCATCGCGACAACCGCTCCGACGTAGCCGCCCGCACCCGGGGCGCGTTCGTACCCGGGTTTTATACGCACTCCAACAGTGGTGAGTCGCCCGCGGAGACGGCGCCGAAGGTCGCGCAGGTGCTCGCCGGGCCATGATCCGCACCGCTCATCAGGCAGACGATGGCGGTCTGCCCGCTGTCCACCGCGCCGGCGATCAACGGTGACTTGTGCAGCAGCGCGGCGCCGGTGTTCGCGACATGGGCGGCGGATAGCTCGTCGGCGTCGGCAACGCCGCCGCCGAGCCGGGTGAGCGACGATATCGCCTGCTCGACGACCGCGCGAGCCGCACCCTGAGGAAAGGTGGCGGTGGTCCAAGCCGTCATCGCGGTGTGCATTGCTGCGCAGTGTTCGTGCCCGAGTACAACGATCAGCGGCGTCTTGAGCGAGCCGACCGCGTACTCGAGGCTGGCCAACACACCGGTGTCGATGACGTGCCCCCAGGTGCTGACATCGATCAGGGAGCCGACGCTCTGGCCCAGCACTGCCTCGCTTGGCGTATCGGCGTCCGCGCAGCGGAACACCACCGCGACGGGTGAGCGGTCGGCAGTCATGCCCGGCCGGCGCGACCGCAGTGCGGCGACTCGTTGGTTGCCTGCTCGCAGACGTTGCCAGGCGGTTGATGGGTTTTCCATGGTGATTTCCTTTCTGTGGGATTCAACTGATCTGTTGGACTCAACTGAAGTACTCGGGTCGGCTGACGTAGGTGTCCGTCACGAACATGACCCCGGGCGAGTCTTCGAGCAGGCGGCGGAGACCGGCGACCAGCGCCTCGGCCTTGGCCTCCGCGACCACGGTGATGAGCAACTCGAGCGCGGCCTGCTGGTTGAAGAGCAGTCGACCCTGGTGGTAGCCGTGATGACCGAGCCCGGACACGCCGGACAGGCTGGTGAACCCCGTTGCTCCGGCGCCGTTGAACTGCTCGCGGACGGCGGGTGCGTGTTCCCCGGAGACCACCACCTCGATCTTCGTCATTTTCGTTAAACCGTTCAGCGGCATGGCATGACCTCCGGGTTCGCTGTGTCGTCGTGGGTTGCGGGGATTGCGGGGATTGCAGGGTTTGCAGGGTTTGCAGGTGCGGTCTCCCACGTGCGCCACCCGTTGCGGGTCCAGCGCTGCCAGGCCTGGTCGGGATGTTCCCTGGCGGCCAGGCCGACCCAGTCGTTCCCGAACAGATGCTGGAGAACCGGATTCCGATCGATCACCATGTCGACTCGCTGCAGTGGTGCCTGCACCACGGTCAGCAGTCGCAGGGGTTCGTGTCCGACGGATCGGCCGGCGGTGATCGACTGGCGGGGCAGACCCAGCTGAAGATCGCCGCCATGTCCTGCGAGCACACCCACGCCGCCGACGACGTTGTGGATGGTCTTGGTTCCGGCGCCGAATATCTCGGGGGCCACCGTCGAGAAGTAGTACTGGCAGTTTATCCACTGGGCCACCACCATTGGCGCGGTGAGGATCGTTTCCAGTGCGCTGCCGTCGGCGTCGACGACAGCTTCGTAGGAGTGTAGGAAGACGCGCCGCTGCAAGTCGAGTCCCGCGGTGACGTCGCGGGGTGCGACGACGAACGCCGCGTTGCCGACCAGGCCCCATTCGGGAAAGACCTGGGCCCAGTCGGCGGATCGGCTGGCCACGTGGCGGGATGCCCGCGACGGCGAGGGCGTGGCGGGCCCGCCCGGGAGGCCCGGGCAGCGTTCGGCGGCCAGCGCGGTGCCGGCGGTGGAAAGATCCGCGATGAGCCGGTACACGTCGGGGCGGTGGTCGGCGGGAACCAGATGCGCGTCCAAGACGCTCACCTGGTCGGTGGCAGTGTCGTGCTGCGCGGGAAGAAACCAGGTGTCTTCGGGGATTGCGATGCCCACGCTGCGCAACTCCGCCCGGACATCGACATCGTTGAGGATCGCCGCCGCGGTGCGGGCGTTGGGTCCGCCCGGCTGCCCGCCACACGCCCCGCAGTCCAACGCCGCCTGATAGGGGTTGTTCTCGGTGGTGCTGCCATGCCCGCAGAGCACGACCAACCGGGCGAATCCTCCGGTGAGGCCCATGGTTTTGAGGGCCACCTCGGCGAAGAGTGCCCGCTGCGCCAGATCGACGGTGTGGTTGATCGACAGCACCGTGGGGGCGTGGGGCGCCAGCCGGTCGCGAAGACGGCGCCGCAGGGAACCGCTGTACGACGGGGTCAGAGTTTTGGCGGCGGCCCACGGAGCTGCGGCCCAGCCCCCCGCCTCGGCCAGGGCGAAGGGCCCGATCGGCGCCTCCTTTGCGGCGTGGAATGCCTCCTCGGCACCGGCCATCAGCGCGCTGCCGCTGCGCAGCCGCCGGGCCGCACGTTGCGCCCCGGGTGCCGGACTTTCGCAGACCTCGTGCTCGGGGCGGATCAGCACCGGACACAGGTCGTCGGGCGCGCCGCCGAGCAGGCCGGTGAAGCGGATGGCCACGGCGAAGAAGCCGGCAAAACCGAGGGTCTGGTATTCGCCGAGGGACTCGAAATGGCGGCGCAGGCCCTCCGATCGGGTGTCGATGCAACACACCAGCTGCGTGTGCGGGCGTCGGTCGGTCCGGATCGGCGTTCCGGTCGCCATAGACCGCAGCAGATCGTCGCGGTAGTGCGCTTCGTAGGCCTGTTGCCAGACCATGTTCCGGGCGGTGACCGGCAACGCCGACAACACCCTTGCGGCGGCGGTCACATCGCTGTCGGACAGGTCGGTCTGACCCCAGGCCCGGGCGAGCGCGGCGGCCCGTTCCCGCGCCGACGGGATGCGGAGTTGAGCTGCCGGAGCCGACCCGGACCGTGCATCCGAACCGCTGGGCGACAACAGGAGAGCTTCGTACGTCAGCCGCATCGCCAGGTAGTCGAGCAGATCAACCCCCGCTGCGCGGTCGGCGGACCAGTGAACGTGGGCTGCCCAACCCGGCAGCCGCGTCAGGTGCGCCTGCAGATAAGCGATGCGTTCGCCCTCGGGCACACCCAGCCGCTCCAGGGCCTCCAGCGCGGCGTCGTCGGCGCGAGTCGGCACGTTCCGCAGCGCGAGTCGCGCCTTACGGTTCACGGCCCGGTCGCCGGCGGCCAGTGCCCGCCAGGCGCGGTAGAAGCCCTCGTGGCGACCGGGCATCGGCCAGCCCGCTGCGGGCGAGCCGAAGTAAGTTGTGCACCACTTGGCGGTCTGGGCGTCGATCTGGTCGGCGATCTGTGGCATCGTCTGCTCGGCACGGGTAACGTTGCGGCGCAACGGATTCGGTGCGGGGCTGCCGGTCAGCATGTCGGCCCGCAGCAACTCGGCGGGCGTCACCGCGCGGGCCGCCATACGGACAGCCGGTCCGTCCAGCAGGGCCGGGTAGCGCAGCCGCAGCGCCGCGTCGAGGTCGGCGTCGGTGATCCGATCACAGCGATAGAGGTCACGGTATGCCGCCTCGTCGAGGACGCCCCCGACGCCGTACAAGTCTCCCGCGCGCTGGACCGCCTGCTCGAAGGGCATCGATTCCAGACCCGCGAGCGGGTTGACCGCGATGAAGGTTTCCACGGGGTAGTGCGTCGGTATCACCCGGGCGGCGAGTCTGATTTCGCTGCGCAACTGCGCGCGGAGGATGTCGGTTGAGACGTGGTCAGCCAAGGTCGTCACCGTAGTGCTCCTGTCAGTTGGTGTGTCCGGGCCGGGTGCGTCGGTGCGGGTAGGTGCCTGGTGACCGGGACATGGCCGGCCGTCAGCGCGGTGGCGTAGAGGGTGCGCTGCCAGCGACTGGCTCGGCCATCGGCCGGAGCCTCGCGCAACCACGTGAGCGCGCCGAGTAAGACGGCGACCGCAACGATGCCCGCAGAGGACGCGGAAGGAACAGTCAGCGGGGGCAGATCGGGGGCAATGAAGCTGGTGACGGCGCGCACCAGCGCTGCGTAGCCAACAGCCGCAACCAGCAGAGCAGCGGTGCCGACGAGCGCGGTCCGCGGTCCCGGGTTCCGTGCCAACCAGCCCGTCATCGCCGCCGCGCCGGTAGCCCAGGCGAAGATGAGCAGTGCTGACGTCGCGCCACGTCCTGCGTGCGATGGCCCGATGATGTTGTCGGCCAGGTACAGTGCGGCGGCCGGCGCTACCAACGCTGTGACATGCAACGCCACCCGCCGGGCCGACGGTGGCACGGGTGGGCGCGCGGCTTTCCGGCGCCGTCTGGCTATCGCCGAACCGGACGACAGGAACAGGGTGGCCTTGTAGAAGCCGTGTCCGGTCAGGTGAAACACCGCCGCCGCGGGCAGACCCAGCCCGCAGGTCAGGATCATGAAGCCCATCTGGGCCATCGTGGAGTACACCAACGAGCCCTTGATGTCGGTCTTGAGGAGCATGACGACGGCCCCGTAGACCATGCTCGCTGAGCCGGCCGCGAAAGCAATGCCCATGGCGACGGCCGATCCGCTGACGATCGGGCTCATCCGCACCAGCAGTACACCTCCGGCGTTGACGACACCGGCGTGCAGCAGCGCCGAGATGGGGGTGGGAGCGGCCAGGGTGGCCGGCAGCCAGCGCTGAAACGGAACCTGAGCCGAGCGCGATAACGCCGCGATGACAATCAAGCAGGCTGCTGCCACCAGGCTAGGGGACGAATGACCGAGTTGAGTGGCGCTCAGGCTGAAGAGCCGGACGTTGCCCCACTGGATCGTGAGGAGGCCGATTGCAGTCCACAGGGCCAGGTCGCCGAGCAGGAACGCTGTCGCCGTACGCCGCACGCCGTCGCGGGCGGCGGGTAGCTCCCAGTAGGTGGCCAGCAGCAGACACAACGCGACGCCGGCGACAGTCCAGCAACAGCCCAGCCCGATGAGTGTCGCCGAGGTCATCAGGCCGGCCGAGGCCGCGGTGAGCAGTGCGGCGCCGGCGGTGAACCACCCGGCCCGGTCGTCGCAAGCCAGGTAGCGCATGGCGAACACTTGCGCCACCGAGCTGACCCCGAACACCAGCACGAGCAGCAGCACGGTGAGCCGATTAGCTTCTAGCCCGGCGACCAATGCTCCCCCGGCCGAGGTGAGGTCGGCCGACACGGGGCCGCGAGCTGCTACGCGTACCGCCAGGACGCAGGCGCCGACGAATCCGGCGCCCGCGGTCCATGCGCCCACGAAACCGACGAGGCGGGGTCGCCGCGAGCCCGCGAGCAGCGCACCCAGAGCGGCGAGTAGGGGCAGCGCGAGGATGGCGACGAGAAGGGCGCTCATCGGTTGCCACCGGTGCTGGTTGTGGGAGACCCGGCTAACATGCGAGCTACATTACACGAGTTAAAATACGTTTGTCAAACATCACGAAATTAACTTCGTATGTGTGCCCCTAATCGCCAGGCAGACTGAATCTACCGTCCAGGGTCTCGGTGACCAGGCCGTCCGAGAGCAGTGAGTTCAGTGCCCTATCGCACTGCACGGGATCGGTCAGCCAGGCCACGTCCAACTCAGCTCTGGTAACCGGGAAATCCTTGGCCCGCAACACGTCGAGCAGCCTCCCGCGGACCTGACGATCGGTCCCCGCAAAGGTCTGCACGCGCCGCCGCGCACCGGTGGCGGGCGGATAACCAGCGTTCCGCCACGCACATGCGTCAATCGGGCATACGCCGCAGCGGGGCCGGCGGGCGGTGCACACCGTCGCGCCCAACTCCATCAGCGCCGCGGAAAAGCCGGGCGCCGTATCGTCTTTCGGCAGTAGGGCTTCCACATCGGCATGATCGCGAACAGCGGACGGCCCGCCGGCGTCGGCAAGGCCGTGCACGGCGCGTGCCACCACCCGGCGCACGTTGGTGTCCACCACAGGGACTCGCCTGCCGTAGGCGAAGCAGGCCACGGCCCGCGCGGTGTAGCTGCCGACGCCCGGCAAGGTCAGTAGGGTTTCGACGTCGTCGGGTACCACGTCGCCGTGGTCGCGGGCGATCACCGTGGCGCACTCGTGCAA
>CAZZHX010000051.1:10629-15156 GCA_964653535.1 uncultured Mycobacterium sp.
GCCGGGGATAGCCCAGCTTGCCCCAGGCGCGCAGCACATCGGCGGTGCTGGCCGCGGCGGTCGACGATGCGGTGGGCCAGCGGCGGATCCACTCCGGCCAGATCGGCGCGACGCGAGACACCGGAGTCTGTTGAAGCATGAACTCGCTGACCAGGATCTGCCAGGCACTGACGCCGGGTTGGCGCCACGGCAGGTCGCGGCGCGACCGGTCGTACCACGCGAGCAGTTCGCTCGACGTGAAATTCAGCGGCGTGTGGGGCAAGATACGTGCCATGCCTACAACCAGTCCGGCGGCAGCCTGGAAAACACTCTCCGAGGGTAACGAACGCTTCGTCGCCGGCAAGCAAGATCATCCGAGCCAAAGTGTCGAGCACCGGGCCAGCCTGGCCGCGGGTCAAAAGCCGATCGCGGTGGTATTCGGCTGCTCGGACAGCCGGGTGGCCGCCGAGCTCGTCTTCGACCAGGGTCTGGGTGACATGTTTGTGGTCCGCACCGCCGGGCAGACCATCGATTCGGCGGTGCTGGGCTCGATCGAGTTCGCGGTGACGGTGCTCGACGTGCCCCTCATCGTTGTCCTGGGCCACGACAGCTGCGGCGCGGTGAAAGCGGCGCTGGGCGTGCTCGACGGCGGAGCGGTACCGGGCGGCTTCGTGCGCGACCTGGTGGAACGGGTGGCGCCGTCCATCCTGATGGGTCGCCGCGACGGCTTGACCCGCGTTGACGAGTTCGAGGACCGCCACGTGTGCGAGACGGTCGCGCAGCTCGTGTCGCGCTCATCGGCCGTCGCCGAACGGGTGGCCGAGGGCACGCTGGGGCTCGCGGGTGTGTCCTACCACCTGGCCGACGGTCGGGCAGCACTGATCCACAACGTCGGTGACATCGGCGCGGTGACATCGGCGCGGTGACCGCCCGCTGAGAGCCGTTCGCCGCCGCTAACACGGCTGTTGGTCAGCAAACCTCGCGACACGCCGGGCCGGATCGAACGAATCTGCGTGACCTGGCCCTACCGTATAAACGTGCTGGATCTGGAACCGCGTGGCCCGCTTCCCACCGAGATCTACTGGCGGCGGAGGGGGCTCGCCCTGGGCATTGGGGCCGTCGTCGTCGCAATCGTGGCGGCTATAGCCGTCGCCGTCATGACCCACCATCCGGGCACCAAACCCGCCGGCGCCGACAAGCCCAACTCCACGCAGAGCAAGTCAACCGCGCCTGTCGCGCCCACATCCCAGGCGCCGCAGGCCGCGCAGGACGGCACCAACCCGTCGGCCGCCCAGCAAGCGCAGGGCCAGGAGACGCCCACACCGTCGGCCGCGGTGCAGCCGCCTCCGGTACTCAAGGAGGGCGACGACTGTCCCGACTCCACGCTGGCCGTCAAGGGACTGACCAACGCGCCCCAGTACTTCATCGGTGACCAGCCGAAGTTCACCATGGTGGTCACCAACATCGGGCTGGTGTCCTGCAAGCGCGATGTTGGGGCTGCGGTGCTGTCCGCCTACGTCTACTCGCTGGACAACAAGCGGCTGTGGTCCAACCTCGATTGCGCGCCGTCCAACGAGACGCTGATCAAGACCTTCGCCCCGGGCGAGCAGGTGACGACGGCGGTGACCTGGACGGGGATGGGCTCGACGCCGCACTGCCCGCTGCCGCGGCCGGCCATCGGTCCGGGCACCTACAACCTGGTCGTCCAGATGGGGAACCTGCGCTCGCTCTCGGTGCCGTTCATGCTGAACCAGCCGCCGCCAGCGCCGGGGCCCGGTCAGCCCGCAACCGCGCCGCAGTCGGACGTTCCAGCGGCGCCCGGGGGCTGATTCCTCAGCTGAGGGGATCGGCGATCGTGGACTCCGCCAACTGCGAGAGACCTTCTCGAATGTGGCGCGCCCACATCGAACCGATGCCGTCCACCGATTGCAAATCGCTCGCGCTGGCGGCCAGAAGGACCTGCAGCGTTCCGAACGTCCTGACCAGCAGGTCGACATGGGCGAACTGGAGCCGGGCGATGCCGGCCATCGCGCGGTAGCCGCGCGGGCCCAGGGCCGAATCCTGGGCCTCCGGCGTCGTCGGGTATCCGAAAACGTTTGCCAACGCGGCGAAGTCGAGTAGTTCGGCGTCCGACAGCGCATCCAGCTCGTCGAGGGTCGAGGTCAACTGCGCTTCGGACAGCGGCTCGGGGCTGGCGTGGTAATCCCGCACGATCAGGCCCAGGGAGACGTCGTTACCGCCGAGCAGCTCCTCGAGTTGCAGCCGCAGCTGACGCCCGTCGGTGCCGAGTTCGACCACGTCGTTGTCGATCGCGAGCCCGATCCGGCGGACCAGCTCGAGCCGCTGTACCACTGTCATCGCGTCGCGCAGCGTGACGAAGTCCTCGATCTCCGCTCTGGACAGTTGCCGACTGACCTCGTCGAGTCTGGACTTGTACCGCTCCAGGGTCGCGATCGCCTGGTTGGCCCGCGACAGGATGGTCGCGGAATCGGCCACCACATGGCGCTCGCCCCCCACGTAGACCGTGACGATGTTCATCGAGTGGCTCACCGAGATCACCGGATAACCGGTCTGGGTCGCCGCCCGCTCCGCAGAACGGTGGCGGGTGCCCGACTCGTCGGTGGGGATCGACGGATCAGGCACCAATTGCACGTTGGCGCGCAGGATGCGGCTGCCGTCGGTCGACAGCACCACCGCGCCGTCCATCTTCGCCAGCTCGCGCAGCCGGGTCGGCGCGTACCGGACGTCGAGGGCGAACCCCCCGTCGCAGATGGCTTCGACGTTCTCGTCGTTGCCGAGCACGATCAGCGCTCCGGTACGGCCGCGCAGGATGCGCTCCAGGCCGTCGCGCAGCCCGGTGCCGGGCGCCAGGCGGGCGATGGTCTCCCGCATCGTCGGAGGGGTCACAGCGTGTCAGTCTGCGGCTGCGTTGCACGGCGCGTCCAGCCGGCGCGGACCCGGAGGCGCGCCGGCGTGGCGGTCTGCGATGTCAACCATGTGCTGCAGCGCCGCGACGATGGTGGGCGCCGCCAGCGCCCGCATGCCCACCGGCACGATCCCGGATCCGGTGGCCGATCGGTGGTCGCAGCCGGCCGGGATGAGGGCGACGGTGAATCCCTGGCGCGCGGCTTCGCTGAGCCGACGCTCCATTCCGGCGACCCGGCGCAGGTCGCCCGCCAGTCCGACCTCGCCGATCATCACCGCGGTGGTGGGCAGCGGCAGGTCCAAGTACGCCGAGGCCAGCGCGATCGCCACGGCGAGATCCGATGACGGATCGGTCAAGCGCATGCCGCCCACGGTCGACAGGTAGATGTCGTTGACGGCGATATCGAGCCGGGCGTGCTTTTCCAGCACGGCCGTGATCATCGCGGCACGCGCATGGTCGATGCCGCTGACGGCGCGGCGCGGTGAGCCGCCCGTCGGCTTAGCAAGCAGCGACTGAACCTCGCCGATCAACGGCCGCTTCCCGTCCAGGGTGACGGTGATCGCGGTTCCGGCGACCGGTGCCGGGCGCTGATCCAGGAAGAGGTTGGAGGGGTCGGAGACGTCCTCGATCCCGTTGTCGTGCAGCATGAAACACCCGACTTCGTCGGATGCGCCGAAACGGTTCTTGATCCCCCGCACCATCCGCACCGCGCCGCTGCGGTCCCCCTCGAAATGCAGCACGACGTCGACGAGATGTTCCAGGGAGCGGGGCCCGGCGATCGCGCCGTCCTTGGTGACGTGGCCGACCAGGATCAACGCGACGCCGTCGGCCTTAGCAGCCGCCGTCAGCGCCGCAGTCACCGCCCGCACCTGCGTGACGCCGCCGGCGACACCGTCGGCGGTGGTGGTGGACATGGTTTGCACCGAGTCCACGATCACCAGCGCCGGCCGCACGGTCGCGATGTGTTCGAGGACCGCGTGCAGGTCGGATTCGGCGGCTACGTAAATCTCCTCGGCGCCGCCGCAGCCCATCCTGTCCGCCCGCAACCGGATCTGGCCGGCGGACTCCTCGCCGGAGATGTACAGCGCGCGACGGCCCGACTGCGCCCAGCGGTGGGCGACCTTGAGCAGCAGCGTCGACTTGCCCACCCCCGGTTCGCCCGCCAGCAGCGTCACGGACCCGGGCACCACGCCGCCGCCGAGTACCCGGTCGAGCTCCGCGATGCCCGTCGAGCGGTGCCGGCTGGTGTCAGGTTCGACGGACGTGATCGGAACGGCGTGGGGGACCGACCGACGATTACCGGCCGCAGCGGAGCGGCGGCCGCCGCCGATCGCACCGAGCGCCGCCACCTCCTCGACGCTGCCCCACGCGCCGCACTCCGGGCAGTGGCCGACCCACTTGGCGGTGGTGTGCCGACACCCCGAGCAGCGATATTGCGAGCGAGCACCAGACATGACGACGACCGTATCGCTCAGGTACGACAACCGGCGTTCACGACATGTGGTGTCGAGCGTTTCGATCCGCTCGGTTGTCCGCTCAGGTCTGCCGGGGACGTGGCGCCAAGCCGGCCGATATCGGCACCTGCACGCTCGCTTGCCCGGCCTTTTCGAAGGTGAACGTGA
>CAZZHX010000052.1:0-15152 GCA_964653535.1 uncultured Mycobacterium sp.
GGCTCGTGGTCGGGCGCCGGGTCCAGCTCGGGCTCGGGCTCGGGCTCGGGCTCGGGCTCCGACTCGGGCTCGGGCCGCCTGGGGCGGCGCAGGATCCCACCCGTCATCAGCACCGTGACCCAGCCGACGACTGCAAACCAGAAGAACACGCCGACGACCAGGGCGCCCTGGTCGACACCGACATCGCCGAAGTTGCCCAGCCGGCCGCTGCCACCATAGGCAAGCAGCGACATCACCGCCGCTCCCGCCACCGCGGCGAGCAACAGCTTGGCAATGGCCTGCCTGAGGGGCTGCGCGCGCCGCGCGCACTGCTGCCCGACCGCCACGCCCGACGACGCGCCGACGATGAGCAACGCCACCCACACCGGCCCCAGCGGGGGCCTGGGAACAGCAGCCAGGACCGGCAGCGCCGGAAGATCGCCGCCGAAAACGGTGAACGAACTGAATGTCGCAAAACCGAGGTGGGCGCTGGAACCGACGGCGACCGCCGCGGTTCCGACGATGACGTTGGGCAGGTACAACAACGACAGCACCGTGAGGCTGAACTGACCGAATATCGAATCGGTGATCCCGTACAGGTCCTGCATCGTCGACCAGTGCACAACCAGCGACCCCGCCGTCACCATCCCGGACAACCCGAGCAGCGCCAGCACCCCCGCCGCCGCCGCACGCAGCGAATCACCCAGCCAGTCAGGAAGCGGCGATGCCACCAGCACCCGCCTCCCCACTCGGGACCACACCCCGATACAGGCTCCGATCGCATGCACCATCAGCACGTGGACGAACGCGTTCAGCGCGTTGGGCGTTTGGAGCTCGGTGATCACCGATGACGCGTCGTGGATGACCGCCAGTGCGATCGCCGTCGTCAGCAGAGGTCCGCCCAGCGCGGACGCGACAACCCACCGCGCCACGAGCCACGACGACCGGGGGGAGGTGGCTCGCGCCGTGCTGCGCGCCGTAGCCCAGACCATCACCAGCGCGGGCAGCAGCGGCATCACGCCCAGTTCGTGCCCACTGATCGAGATCGGCACCAGGTGCACGGCGAGCCACATGCTGGCAATGGCACCCAGAGCGCCGGTCATGTCGCTGTTGGCGATCAGCAACTGAAGCAGCGTGACGGCGGCGATGACGACCAGGGCGACCACCGACGAGCCGAACGCGACCCTGACAAGGTCACGTGCCTGGCGAGCGCCCGGCGCCCGGTTGTCCTCCACTCGCGTCATCGCCTGCGCACGTCCCCGACTAGGTGCGGCACCGCACGATGCAACACCGCACGGTTAGACCGACGCTGACCCAGAGGGAGACTGGGGCCCCTGGTGGTCATCGGACTGGGTGGTGTAATCGACTGGCGCCGAACTCGTTTCGGATCCGGAGACCGGGGCCGCCGAAGGCGGAGGAGTGAAACTCGGGAACCCTGTCGGAGGCGTCGAGGTCCCAGTGTGGTGAGTAGCCGACTGGTGACCCGGCTGCGGCTGGGCGCCGAAACCGGCGGTCGGGGCCGCGGTGTGGGCCGCGGTGTGGGCCGTGCCCCGGCTCGACCCGTAGCCCCCGTATCGGGTGCCGTAGCCGGCAGGCTGCTGCTGGGCCGACTGCTGACCGTAATACGGCTGCTGGCCGTACTGCCCGTAGGGCCCATACTGGCCGTACTGCGCGTACGGGTCGTACCGGGGACGCGGCGCCGGCGGGGCGATCACCCCGGTATCCAACAGCACCACCAGTCCGGCGGCGATCGCCTGCAGCACACAGCACGCCACGAGAGGCCACATCGCCCAGCCCAGCGTGAAGCCGACGGGCACGTTGATCGTCTCGGCGATCGCCACCAACGCACCCAGCGCTGCGACCACCCCGACGATTCCCACAGAGCTCCTGGCCTTGGGCAGCAGGCTCAGTCCGGCGAGCAGGGCGGCCAGCACGGCGAGGATGACCGCAGTGCCCGCGTCGCCGGCGCGTCCGCCCAGGCCCGGACCGAGGTCGGCGCCGACGGTGAACGTGGGCCCGAAGTTGAGCAGGTACACCGCCAGCCCGAGGACCACGACCGCGGCCTTCAGGGATAACGGAAGCTAGCTTATGGCGTCGTCGCCCCGGGTGAACGAGGGTGTGACGCCAGCGTAGGAACCTGATTGCGCGGGCGGGTAACCGGGACTGCCGGGCGGGTAGGTCATACATCCTCCTGTTGCTTCCAGTGCTGTCGAGCCCC
Organism: uncultured Mycobacterium sp.; assembly: GCA_964653535.1. GTDB lineage: Bacteria > Actinomycetota > Actinomycetes > Mycobacteriales > Mycobacteriaceae > Mycobacterium. The sequence continues at coordinate 2,198 of CAZZHX010000052.1, forward strand.
GGGCGTCGCGATTGCGGCGCGGCGCCGGCCTCCCCCGGCGCGCCAGCACGTCCCGTGCTCGCCGTGCGATGCGATCGACCAGTTACGCTAGCGCACATCCGGATGCCCGAGGCGAAGCGACCGGCGGGGAGCCCGGCAGCCGGAACCGGGGCCCGCTTGCCCCGCCCAGGTAGAACACGTTCTAATTCTGTACATGGACTACGGCCTCGTGCTTTTCACCAGTGACCGCGGCATCACTCCGGCGGCGGCCGCCAAGCTCGCCGACGACCACGGCTTCCGAACGTTCTACGTCCCGGAACACACACATATCCCGGTCAAGCGGGAGGCGGCCCACCCGACGACCGGCGATGCGTCACTGCCCGATGACCGCTACACACGGACGCTGGATCCCTGGGTCAGCCTGGGGACCGCCTGCGCGGTGACCTCGCGCGTGCGGCTGTCCACGGCCGTGGCGCTGCCGGTGGAGCACGACCCGATCACGCTGGCGAAAACTATCGCCACCCTCGACCACCTGTCCGGCGGGCGGGTCAGCCTCGGCGTCGGGTTCGGATGGAACACCGACGAACTCACCGATCACGGGGTGCCGCCTGGGCGGCGCCGCACCATGTTGCGCGAGTACATCGAGGCGATGCGGGCGCTGTGGACGCAGGAGGAGGCGGCGTACGACGGCGAGTTCGTCTCGTTCGGGCCCAGCTGGGCGTGGCCCAAGCCGGTGCAAACCCACATTCCCGTGCTCGTCGGCGCGGCCGGTACCGAGAAGAACTTCGCATGGATCGCCCGCAGCGCCGACGGCTGGATCACCACTCCCCGCGACGTCGACATCGACGAGCCGGTGCGGCTGCTGCAGGACACGTGGGCCGCGGCCGGCCGGGAGGGCGCCCCGCAGATCGTGGCGCTGGACTTCAAGCCCGTACCCGACAAGCTCGCCCGCTGGGCCGACCTCGGGGTGACTGAGGTCTTGTTCGGGCTCCCGGACCGCCCCGAGGACGAGATCGCCGCGTATGTGGAGCGACTGGCCGGCAAGCTGGCCACCCTCGTTTAGCGTCGGCGCGCCACTCAGGTCAGCGTGCAGCGGTTGCCCCGGTTGTTGCCATCGTCGAACGAGCGCACCCGAACCGGCCCTCCCAGAGGGTCGCCGTCGGTCAACAGCGCGATCGACTCGTCGTCCTCGGTGGTCGACAGGAACCGGCTTCCGTCATCCAGCCGGCCAATGACGATCCCGGTCGCCCGCCCGCGGTCGCGACGCACCGTGTAGGTCTCGACGGTGCCGGTGCCGTCGGCTTTTTCAGTGACCGGCTGGGTCGCCCAGGCGCCGACCTGCGCCTGCAACTCCGCGCTGCGGTCCGGCTTCCATGCGGCCGGGATGGTCGAGTACACGCCCACGGAGTACTTGCTCATGATACCGCCGTTGGCCCCGACGAGCCCGAATCGCCCTGGTACGCTGCGCATGTGGGCCACGGTCTCGGCGACGGCATGCATCGAGTAGTTGTTGCCGGCGCCACCGAAGAACGGCAGCCCACCGGTCAGGGTCAGCCCGCGCGGGTCATCGGGAGCGATCCCCATGCCGTCGCAGATGTTGAACACCGGCACCGGAAAGCAGCTGTACAGATCGAAGGTGGCGATGTCGTCGATGCCGATGCCGGCCATCTCCAGTGCGGCGCGCACCGCCATCACCGCCGACGGTGCGTGCCCGAGATCCGGGCGCGCCAGCAGGTCCTGCTCCTCTGAGTCCGCGCGTCCGTGCAGGAAGACCCATCTGTCCTCGGGAACCCCGAGACGCTGCGCGGCCTGCACCGACATCAGCAGCGCGGCCGCGCCCTGGTTCACCTGGTCGCGGGCGACGAGCAGCCGCGGATAGGGCTCGGCGATCATCCGGTTGTCCTCGGTCACCGTGGTCAGTTCGGCCACGGTGCGTTCGACGGGGGAGGCGGCGAACGGATTGTGGGCCGCGACCGTGGTGAACGGCGCGAACAGTTCGCCCATCCGCCGGCGGTACTCCGCTGGCCCCAGCCCGGTCGCGGCCCGCCGGGCGTTCTCCAGCAGCGCGTACTGAATCGGCGCGCTGGTCAGACCGTGACTGACCGTGTAGTGCGAGATGAATTTCTCGATGCCCGTGCCGCGGTCTTCCAAGTCGCCGTCCACGGTCTCGGTGAAGTCGGGCTTGTCTCCGGCGTCGGTGGCCGGCGAGGAGAAGTGCCGCAGCGTCGAGGTCGCGTCCGAACCGAAGACCACCGCGACATCCGAACCACCCGCGGCGATCTGCGCGGCCAACTCACTGATCACATGCTGGGGCCCCTGACCGCCGACGACCTCCAGAATCGCGCGCGCGGGCCGCGCCCCGAGACGGTCAGCCACCGACCGCGGATAGTTGGTGGACCGCCCGAGCGCGGCCGTGGCGACCGGCCCGGAGATCTCGAATTGCCGGATGCCAGCCACGGTGTCGACCGCGGTCGCCACCGCGTCGAAGTCGGCACGGGAGTCGACGAGCGCGGCCCGAACTGCGCTGGCGGCCAACTCGACGGGTGACATGGCCCGGTAGGCGGCGTCGTCGATGCGCTCCGCGGCCTGTCCGACCCCGACGACGACGGGCGTGCGCGGGTCCAGGGTCATGGACGAAGCCTCGCTACAGGCCGGCCAGGATCTCGCGGGCCAGCGCCGCCGTCTCCGACGGCGTTTTGCCGACCTTGACCCCCGCCGCCTCAAGGGCCTCCTTCTTGGCGGCCGCGGTGCCGGACGAGCCCGACACGATCGCACCGGCGTGCCCCATCGTCTTGCCTTCCGGCGCCGTGAATCCCGCGACGTAGCCGACGACCGGCTTGGACACGTGGGCCTTGATGTAGTCGGCCGCACGTTCCTCGGCGTCACCGCCGATCTCGCCAATCATCACGATGATCTTGGTGGCGGGGTCCTTCTCAAAGGCCTCGATGGCGTCGATGTGGGTGGTGCCGACCACCGGGTCGCCGCCGATGCCGATCGCCGTCGAAAAGCCGAAATCGCGCAATTCGAACATCATCTGGTAGGTCAACGTCCCGGACTTGGACACCAGCCCGACCGGTCCGGAACCGGTGATGGTGGCGGGAGTGATGCCGGCCAGCGCCTCACCCGGCGTGATGATGCCCGGGCAGTTCGGCCCGATGATCCGCGTCTTGGCGCCCTTCTTCACGTTGTAGGCCCACGCGTACGCCGTGTCCTGCACCGGAACTCCCTCGGTGATGACCACCAGCAGCGGGATCTCGGCGTCGATGGCCTCGATGATCGCGTCCTTAGTGAACTGCGGCGGCACGAAGGCCACCGACACGTTGGCGCCGGTCTTCTTCATCGCCTCCTCGACGGTGCCGAACACCGGCAACTCGATGGCCGCGCCACCGGCATCCTTGTGCGACACGGTGGTTCCTGCCTTGCGGGCGTTGACACCACCCACCACCTGGGTTCCCGCCTTCAGCATGAGCGCGGTGTGCTTGGTGCCCTCGCCGCCCGTGATGCCCTGGACGATGACCTTGGAATCCTTGTTCAGGAAGATCGACATTGGTTGACTCCCTTATCTGTTAGCCAGTTCGGCGGCTTTGTCGGCGCCGGCGTCCATGGTCTCGGCCTGGATCACCAGCGGATGGTTGGCCTCGGCCAGGATGCGGCGACCCTCTTCGACGTTGTTGCCGTCGAGCCGGACCACGAGCGGCTTGTTGGCATCGGCACCGAGGATCTCCAACGCCTTGACGATCCCGGTGGCCACCGCGTCGCACGATGTGATGCCACCGAATACATTGACGAACACGCTCTTGACCTGAGCGTCATTCAGGATCACGTCCAGCCCGGCCGCCATCACCTCGGCCGACGCGCCCCCGCCGATGTCCAGGAAGTTGGCCGGCTTGACGCCGCCGTGCTTCTCCCCGGCATAGGCGGTCACGTCCAGCGTCGACATCACCAGGCCGGCGCCGTTACCGATGATGCCGACCTCGCCGTCGAGCTTGACGTAGTTGAGGTCGTGCTCCTTGGCTTTCAATTCGAGGGGGTCGGTGGACGCCCGGTCCTCGAACTCGGCGTGCTGCGGGTGACGGAAATCGGCGTTGGCGTCGAGCGTGACCTTGCCGTCCAGCGCCAGGATCTTGTCGTCTGGGGTGCGCACCAGCGGGTTGACCTCCACCAGCGTGGCGTCCTCGCCGACGAACACCTCCCACAGCTTGGCGATGGTGACGGCCGCCGCGTCGAGCACCTCCGCCGGCAGGTGACCCTGCTCGGCGATGGAGCGCGCAGTCGCCAGGTCGACGCCCGTGACGGCGTTCACCGGCACCTTGGCGAGCCGGTCGGGTGTGGTGGCGGCCACCTCTTCGATCTCCACCCCGCCCTCGACGGAACACATGGCGAGGTAGGTGCGGTTGGCACGGTCGAGCAGGAAGGAGATGTAGTACTCCTCTGCGATGTCGCTGGCCTCGGCGACCAGAAGCTTTCTGACGACGTGGCCCTTGATGTCCAGGCCGAGGATGTTCTTGGCGTCCTCGTAGGCGTCATCGGGTGTCGCGGCGAATTTGACACCGCCGGCCTTGCCGCGTCCGCCAACCTTGACCTGGGCCTTGACCATGACCGGTCGGCCGATCTCGGTGGCGATCTGCCGCGCACCCTCAGCGGTGTCCGTCACCCGGCCGGGCGTGGTGGGAACGTTGTGCTTGGCGAACAGTTCTTTCGCCTGATACTCGAAAAGGTCCATGGGCTCGCTGCCTTCGTTCGACTACTCGGATCTGGGCCTGAACAACGTCGGCGGCGCCGCACCGGGCGACTCGCACGGTCGCACTGTATCCACCCGCAGAATGGCGCGTGACGTCGAGTCCCACGTTGCGGGGCGGGTCACGGACCACCAAACCGGAGCGTCAGTGATACAGGTCACACTTCGAGCGGTGTCCGGCCTCAAGGTTGCCAGTGCGACCCCCACCGGTTACGGTCCTAGAGTTCCGGTAACAGAATGATCACGATACGAGGACACTCCAGCTTGTCCCTGCAGCGTTTCCCTCCCGCCTCCACCCTTACCGCGCGCGCCGCGGCCGGGTTCGACGATGAGCACGTGACCCAGATCCTGCCCCTGGACGGTTTTGATTTCGACGGCCTGGAGTTACTGAACGTTCACGACACCGGCGATCTGGCCGACTTGGACCTCGGCGACGACTCCCTATTCAGCAACGCGGCCCAGGTGCTATCAGCCCCCGAACTCGACGACCTGAACGAGGCCGACGACCTGACGCCACTGCAGCTGGCCCCGACGCAGCTATCCCCGCTACAGCCTCCCGCCATCACCGAGGTGATCAATCAGGTTCCCGACAGCCTCCGGGACAGCCTGCGTAACACCGACATCATTCCGGTGGTCCGCGGAGGCGGACACCGTAAGCAGCCGACCAGCGCCGCCAAGGGGCGCCTGCTGATCTCGGCGATGGCCGCCGGCGCGGCGGCTGCGGCAGCCCACGTCGCGACCGGACACGCCGACATCCCCAAAACCCCCGCCGTACTCACGGCGAGCGTGTCGTCGCCGGCCGACGTCGCCAGTGGTGACGCCACCCGCGGAGCCCAGGTGATCTCGATCGCCCCCGCGGCCAGCGCCGCCGTGCACAACCAGGAACTCGCGAAGGGAGTGGCCTTCGCCAACGACCGCGCCCAGCGCGAGGCGCGGTTACAGCAGCCGCTCTACGTGATGCCGACGAAGGGCATCTTCACCTCCAACTTCGGCTACCGGTGGGGCGTCCTGCACGCCGGAATCGACCTCGCCAACTCGATCGGTACACCGATCTTCGCGGTCTCTGACGGCGTCGTCATCGACGCCGGACCGACCTCGGGCTACGGGATGTGGGTCAAGCTCCGCCACGCCGACGGCACCGTCACCCTCTACGGCCACGTCAATACCACCGTGGTCAGTACCGGCCAGCGCGTGATGGCGGGCGACCAGATCGCCACCATGGGGAACCGGGGCAATTCCACCGGCCCACACCTGCATTTCGAGGTCCTCTTGGGAGGCACTCAGCGCATCGATCCCGTGCCGTGGCTTGCCAAGCGGGGACTCATGCTCGGCAATTACTCGGGCTGAGTCGCTTCGGACATAACAAGGAGGAACCCGATGAGTGAGACCTCTTCGTCTGTCCAGCCAGGGGAATCCCGGTCCCGAAGTCGGCGCACCGCGATCGGTCTCGGACTTGTTCTCGGGGTGGTCGCGATATACGCCCTGTCCCTCGTTGGCGTGCATCTATTGGCTAAGTCGGCGCCGCTGCCTGCGGTGGACCTCAGTAAATTCGAGGCAGAAGACACTATCGTGCAGGTGAAGCTCCAAGAACTGAAAACCGTGGCTAATCGTCTTACGGTGAATGTGCTTGTGACCCCGAAAAATTCGCTTTTCGATAAAAAATTTGGTGTGCTGACCGCCGATGCGGCGGTACGGCTGTACCCAGACAACGATCTAGGGGACCTGCAGTACCCGGCAGGAAAGACGCCCGCGCAAGTCAGCACCAACATCCTGGCTGAGGGCGATCCTGCCAGCTGGCCCTTCGACTCCTACACAACAGACCGAATCTCTGCCGATGTGTTCACTGGATCCGGGGCTACCCGCGAAATAACGCCCGCCCGCATCGAGGTGACCGGACAGTTGGACGGCTGGGACGCGACCGTCACTCGCGTCCACGACCCCGACGACGGCTCCGATGCCAGTGTCCAGAATGCGGCCATCATCACGTTGCACAGGGCCAAGGGACCGCTGATCTTCGATCTCGGGATCTGTCTGGTGCTCATCTCACTGCCCGTGCTGGCGCTATGGGTGGCCATCCCGATGGCCTTGGGCCGGACGTCGTTCATCCCGCCGTTCATCACGTGGTACGGCGCGATGCTGTTCGCCGTCGTCCCGCTGCGCAACATCCTGCCGGGCAGCCCGCCGTTTGGATCCTGGATCGACCAAGCCATCGTGCTGTGGGTGTTGATAGCACTGGTGACCGCCATGACCTTGTTCCTGTTCGCCTGGTGGCGAAATAGGGACAGGAAAACACCGACGAAGTCGTAATCCCACTCGGTAGGGCTAGAGCTTGCTGACCGGGGCGTGGTTGTGCATCAGCTTCACCCGCCCCGCGCTGCCGAAGTCGATCAGCGACATCGCCGATTCACCAGCACCGGACACTTCCTCAACCCGCCCCAGTCCGTACTTGTCGTGCGTGACCCGATCGCCCGGTTCCAGAACCAGCAGCGGCCGTTTGCCGGAGCGTGTCGGCGCCGCGGGAGACGCGCTCAACCGGCCGCTCACCGGCGCGCTGAACGACGGTGCCGGCGCGGTACGCCGCCAGTCGATGAGTTCCTGCGGGATCTCCCGCAGGAATCTCGATTCCGGGTTGAACAGTGGCTGTCCCCACGAAGAGCGAACGACGGCCCTGGTCAGGTACAGCCGCTGACGGGCCCGAGTGATACCGACATAGGCCAGCCGCCGCTCCTCGGAGAGTTCGCCGGGATCGTCCAGCGAGCGCATATGGGGGAACATCCCGTCCTCCCATCCGGTCACGAACACCACCGGAAACTCCAGGCCCTTCGCGGTGTGCAGGGTCATCAGCGTCACCAGACCAGCGCCGTGTTCGGGGATGTCGTCGGTGTCGGCGACCAGCGAAACCCGTTCCAGGAAGTCTGCCAGCACCGGTGTCCGTGGCGCGTCTTCCCCGTCGGGGTCCGGCGCTGGATCGTCGAGGGCGTCGGCGTTCGCCCGGTCGATGCTGAATTCGTGCGCGACGCTGACGAGTTCGTTGAGGTTGTCCAGGCGGGCGAGGTCTTGCGGATCGGTCGAGGACTCGAGCTCGCGGCGGTATCCCGTCCGCTCGAGTATCGAATCCACCGCGTCGCCGAGATCGCCGGCAGACGCATCGAGGCGGCCCCGTAGCTCGTCGAGCAACTCGACAAAACCCGCGATCGCGTTCTCCGCGCGCGTGTTGAGCATCGGTACCTTGCCCTCGGCCGCCGCCGCGAGCGCCCGGGCGAAACCCACACCGGTGCTCTCAGCGTACACCGCCACACACGCCTCGGCCCGATCTCCGATACCGCGGCGTGGGGTGTTGAGGATGCGACGCATGCTGACCGCGTCACCGGGGTTGTCCAGCACCCGCAAATAGGCGACGATGTCGCGAATCTCCTTACGCTCGTAAAAGCGCACTCCCCCAACGACTTTGTACGGAATTCCCGCGCGGATGAACACCTCTTCCAGAGAGCGCGACGAATTGTTAGTGCGGTAGAACACCGCCACGTCGTTGTAGGTGATACCGCCCGCGTCGACGAGCTCGTCGATTTGCTGGGCGACGAACCGCGCCTCGTCGTGCTCGTTATCGGCGACATAACCGGCGATCAACTCACCGGTGCCGGCGTCGGTCCACAGCCGCTTATCGCGGCGCCCGGTGTTGCGAGCGATGACGGCGTTGGCTGCCGAGAGGATGTTCTGCGTCGAGCGGTAGTTCTGCTCCAGCAGAATGGTTGTGGCAGAGGGATAGTCGCGTTCAAAGTCCTCGATATTGCGGATAGTGGCGCCGCGGAAGGCGTAGATCGATTGGTCGGCGTCACCGACCACACACAACTCTGCGGGCGGGATGTCGTCGGGCGCGGCCGGGTCCGCCATGCCCGGCTGGCCGACCAGTTCGCGCACCAGCATGTACTGCGCATGGTTGGTGTCCTGATATTCGTCGACCAGGACGTGCCGGAACCGTCGGCGGTAATACTGGGCGATCTGCGGGAACGTCTGCAGCACCGCGACGGTCTCGCCGATGAGGTCGTCGAAGTCCATCGCGTTGGCCGCCCTCAGCCGCCGCTGGTATTCGCCGTACACCGACGCGACGGTGCGGACCAGGTCATCGGACTCGTCGGTGAGGGCGGAAACCGCCTCGTCGGGGTCGATCAATTCGTTCTTCAGGTTAGAGATGGCGTTCGCCAGCCGGCGTGGCGTGTACCGCTTGACGTCGAGCCCCATGTCGCGCCCGATCATCTGCAGCAGCCGCCGCGAGTCGTCGGCATCATAGATCGAGAAGTTCGAGTTGAGGCCCGTGATCAGCGGGGCGTGCTCGCGCAGGATGCGCACACAGGCCGAGTGGAACGTCGACACCCACATCGCGCGGGCCCGGTTGCCGACGAGGCGCACCACCCGGTCGCGCATCTCCGCAGCAGCCCTGTTGGTGAAAGTGATGGCCAGGATCTGGCCGACTCCGACACCCCGCGCCGCGATCAGGTAGGCGATCCGACGGGTCAGCACTGCGGTCTTGCCCGATCCGGCGCCCGCCACGATCAGCAGCGGCGAACCCCGGTGCACCACCGCCTGCCGCTGCTGGGGGTTGAGGCCGTCGAGCAGCTCGTCTGCCGCGGAATCGCCCTCTGTCTCGGTTGCGTGCACGCTCATGTCGTTTCAAACCTACCGCTGCCCACCGACGCGTGGTTTTTGCACGCGCCAGGTTCTTGGTGGCACACTCAGTGGGTGCTCAACGCGCAGAACGCGGGGTTATCCGAGATGAACACCGAAGCGGCCGACATCGGGGAGCTGCGCCAGGAGATCGACCGGTTGGATGCGCAGATCCTGGCCGCGGTCAAGCGGCGGGCAGAGGTGTCCCAGGTGATCGGCAGGGTACGGATGGCGTCCGGCGGCACCCGGTTGGTGCACAGCCGCGAGATGCAGGTCATCGAGCGATACAGCGAGCTCGGCCCCGAAGGTAAGGATCTGGCGATGCTGCTCCTCCGGTTGGGCCGGGGCCGGCTCGGTCACTGAGTTCACCCACCAGACCTGTTTCCGTAGCGGCGTGCCGCACTAGGGTCGAAGGATGATCCGCGACATCACCACGAGCCCGGCGTGGGACGCCCTGCGCCAGCATCATGCAGACATCGGCGGGATGCACCTACGCCAATTCTTCGCCGACGATCCCGATCGCGGCCGCGAGCTCGCCTGCACGTGCGGCGATCTCTACATCGACTACAGCAAGCACCGCGTGAACCGCGAGACGCTGCGACTGCTGATCGATCTTGCGCGCGCGGCCGACCTCGAGGAGCGCCGCGATCAGATGTTCGCCGGCGTGCACATCAACACCTCGGAGGATCGAGCGGTGCTGCACACAGCGCTGCGCCTGCCCCGTGACGCCACCTTGATCGTCGATGGCCAGGACGTCGTCGACGACGTGCACGCGGTGCTGGACAAGATGGGCGACTTCACCGACCGGTTGCGCAGCGGGGAGTGGACGGGAGCCACCGGCAAGCGGATCAGCACCGTCGTCAACATCGGCATCGGCGGGTCCGACCTGGGTCCGGTGATGGTCTACCAGGCGCTGCGCCACTACGCCGACGCAGGGATCTCGGCGCGCTTCGTCTCCAACGTCGACCCCGCCGACCTCACCGGCACCCTCGCCGGCTTGGACCCCGCCACCACGCTCTTCGTCATCGCATCGAAGACCTTCTCCACGCTGGAGACGTTGACCAACGCGACCGCCGCGCGGCGCTGGCTGACCGCCGCCCTCGGCGACTCGGCGGTGCCCAGACATTTCGTGGCCGTTTCCACCAACAAGCGGCTGGTCGACGAGTTCGGCATCAACACCGACAACATGTTCGGCTTCTGGGACTGGGTGGGGGGCCGCTATTCGGTCGATTCGGCGATCGGCCTGTCGGTGATGGCGGCCATCGGCCGCAACGCCTTCGCGGATTTCCTGTCCGGATTCCACATCGTCGACACCCATTTCAGGACAGCCCCACTGGAGTCCAATGTGCCGGTCCTGCTGGGCCTGATCGGCCTGTGGTACTCCACCTTCATGGGCGCGCAATCGCGCGCAGTGCTGCCGTATTCCAACGACCTGGCGCGCTTCGCAGCCTATCTGCAACAGCTGACCATGGAATCCAACGGCAAGTCGGTGCGCGCCGATGGCACAAAAGTCACCACCGACACCGGTGAAATCTTCTGGGGCGAGCCGGGAACCAACGGCCAGCACGCTTTCTACCAGATGCTGCACCAGGGCACCCGGCTGATACCGGCCGATTTCATCGGATTCAGCCAACCCCTGGACGACCTGCCCACCGTCGAAGGCACGGGCAGCATGCACGACCTGCTCATGAGCAACTTCTTCGCCCAGACCCAAGTGCTGGCGTTCGGCAAGACGGCCGAGGAAATCGCCGCCGAAGGCACGCGAACGGACGTCGTGCCGCACAAGGTGATGCCCGGGAACAGGCCGTCCACCTCGATTCTGGCCGACCGCCTCACCCCGTCGACGGTGGGCCAGTTGATCGCGCTCTACGAGCACCAGGTTTTCGTCGAAGGGGTGATCTTTGGCATCGACTCATTCGACCAGTGGGGTGTTGAGCTGGGTAAAACGCAGGCCAAAGCCTTGCTCCCGGTGATCACGGCCGACACCGCGCCGCCGCCCCAATCGGACAGCTCCACCGACGCCCTGGTCCGTCGATACAGGGCCGAACGGGGCCGCACCAGCTGACGTCTCGCGGGCTTAGGGCCCACGAGTTCGGAGGATCCGCGCGGTGGTTGACCAGAAACGTGTGAGTATTACTCATCAGGTGTGAGCAAGCGGGAGGTTGCCATGGTCACCTACTACCCCGAACTCGCGCGGCGAGTCCGTAGCCAGCGCGATTTGCAGCCTGGGCTCTACGGGGACTTCGACTTCGACCAGCAGCCGGATCGCCTGGCGACCGAGCCCGATGTCGACTCCGCCCTGCCCGCCTGGGTCGCAGACCGCGCGCCGATCCTCAAGGACCGCCGTGTCACGGAGTTGATCCGCACGGCCACCATGCTCGGCGACGTCGTCGCCGATCCCTATGCCGCGCTGATCACCACGACCAGCGTCGCGCACCTGATCGACATGCTCAAGACGGCCTGCCGACACGGGATCGAGGCGGTGCCCGACGCCCCCCCAGAGCTCGCGTCGTTCATCGCCGCCATGGAGGCCGCTCCGGAGTGGATCGACGTCGACCTGGTGCGCGAAGGGGCCCGCCAGGAACGTATCCCCGCGGCGCTGCTCGCCCCCTTCATCACGCGGGGCGCTTTCGTTGCGACCTTCACCAACACCTACGCCGCGCTGCCGATGGCCCTGACCGGCGCACTCTCGGGCAAGCGGGCCGCCCGGCGGGTCAACGAGACGGCCAGTTTCTTCGCCGTCACCACCCTGCCCGGTGCGCTGGACCGTCACGGCCCCGGATTCGAGGCGGCCGCCATGGTCCGGTTGATGCACTCGATGGTCCGCTACAACGCCCTGAAGAGATCCGACAAGTGGGACGTATCTGTCTACGGCCTGCCGGTGCCGCAGGTAGACCAGATGCCCGCCGGCATGATCGGCCAGTACCTGTTGGCCCGACAGGCGCGCCAGCAGGGTCGCACCGAGTTCACTGCCGAAGAACGCGCCGCTGTCGAATTCGCCCGCTATCGCTGCTTTCTGCTCGGCCTGCCAGAGGAACTGTTGCCCTCGGAACCCGCCGACATCATGCACGTCATGCACGCACGCTCGGCACTGCTGCGCGACGGATTCGACACCATCTGCCAAGAACTCGTCCGCGGCACGATGGCGGCCTACCTGCGCCCCGACACCACGTGGTTCGACCGGTGCGCCGAGGCGGTCGAGACGAGTTTCAGCAAGCTCACGTTCGTCCGCACCTTCTGCAATGGTGATAGCGACATCGCGAAGGCCATGGGCGTCTCACTGGGGCCGACGGATCTGGTGCGCATCGCCCTCACCGCACCATTCATCCTCGGGCGTTTTAACGCGGTGACCCAGGCCAGCCGCATCCCCGTACTGCGGGATATCACCGACGTATACGTCATCGGGCTTCTCAAACTCCGGTTGGCGACCTACGGCAAGCCGGAATTCACCACCGACGCAGCACAGTACACGCCAGTCCCGCACTGATTTTCCCGGCCGTGAGCGTGCGTAGTTGTACGATCCCCGACGGCGTGTCGCGGACAGACATGCACGCTCGCGGCGGGTGGGGTTAGGCG
>CAZZHX010000053.1:0-15059 GCA_964653535.1 uncultured Mycobacterium sp.
GTCAATGGGCCGTCGGGCAGCAGCGTGGCGCCGCCCACCGAGCCCACATCGAGGATGCGGTCGACGATGCCGCCGGCGCCGGTGGTGGCGAAGGCGCTCAGCCGCGCATCGCCGACCCGCTGCAGGGCGTCGAGGTCGGCCTGGGCGTAGGGCAGCGGCGCCACGCACATGTGGTGCGCCAGCGCCCGCAGGCGGTTCAGCCAGTCGGTGGCGGCGCCCTGGCCGGTGCCGGGGTGGGTTGGGGTGCCGGGCTGCTGCGCGGAGCCTGCGGGGGAGTCGGACACCACGTAGCCGCCGGTCATGGCGTTGACGGTGACCAGCAGGTCGGGGTCGATCGCCAGGCACAGGGCGCGGCCGACGGCGCCGTCGGGGTCGACGTCGTGGCCGGTGGCGACGTCGGCCGCGGTCAGCAGGGTGTCCAGGCGGCCGCCCTTGCCCAGGGAGGAGGCGAGGTCGTCGTCGACGAGGCGCACCGGGATGGTGCCGCCGGGTACGCCGGGGGCCAGCCGGGGCTTCTCGGCGAGTGGCCACAGCATGGTGACCAGGACCGGTTTGGAGGTGTCGGGTGTCACCGCCGTGTCGAACTCGCCGCCCCCGTCGGGCGGGACGCCGACGGCGGGCAGCAGGAACCGCGCGTTGTCCAGGCGGGCCGCGGCGCCGTAGTCGGGGGTGCCGTTGACGTTCACCAGCACCGGGTAGATTCCGGGTTTCTCGATGCCCAGCGACGGCTTCTGCAGCGCCCGCAGCGGCGCCGACAGGGTGAAGCCCACCTCTTGCCCGCGTTGCAGTTCCGGTGCCACGGGCAGGAATTCGGCGGCCGGCTGGAACTGGTCGGTGTTGCCCTGAAGCGAGGTGCGCAGGCCGGCTGACCCTTCGATGGCCCCGGCGCGCTCCAGGCGCACCATCACGTCGTGCACGGGGCGGTCGCCGATGTTGGTGACCATGCCGCTCACGGTGACGGTGGGCTGGCTGGTGGCGGTGACGACGTCGGGGGTCACCTGGTCGATGCGGACGCGGACGAACGCCGACGCCGGGGGCTCGCCGGCGCCCGCGTGCGGAGTCAGTGACGGGGTGAGGGCCGCGGTGAGGACGGCGACGGCCGCGGCGACAGGGAAGGCGGCGAGCGCCTTGGCCAGGCGCACGGCGCCGGCCCTCCGGGGTCGCGGGGCGGTCACGACCCCGGACCGTGGCCGTTCTCGCGGCGGGTCACCGGCTTGCCGACGTGGCTGGCGTTCGAGTGCGTCTGCGGGTGCCGGCGCGGCGAGGTGGGCGGCAGCGGCGGGAGCGCGGCCGGGCCGTCGCTGTGCAGGGTATCGATCAGGTCGTCGGCCACCTTCGCCAGCCGCCGCTCGTCGGCGTAGGCCAGCCGCGACGGCAGCTCGTGAATGGGCACCCAGGCCACCTCGGAGACCTCGGTGTCCTCGGCGCTCAGTTCGCCGCCGCAGAACCGCATGAGGTAGTGGTGCACCGTCTTGTGGACGCGGCGGCCGTCGGTGACGAACCAGTAGTCGATACGCCCCAGGGCGGCCAGCACGCTGCCGCTGATCCCGGTCTCCTCGGCGACCTCGCGGATGGCGGTCTGCTCGGCGGTTTCACCGGGCTCGATGTGCCCCTTGGGCAGCGACCACAAAATCCGCCCGCGCCTGTCCGTGCGCCCGATCAGCGCCGCGAGCTGCGTCTCCCGCGGCCCGTCGAGGCCGTCGATCACCAGCCCGCCGGCGGAGGTCTCGTGCACGGTGGCCAGCCGCTGCGTGGGGCGCCGGGGCGGGCGGGGGCGCCCGCGGCGCGGCCGCGGCTTCGCCTGTTCGCCTTCCGACATCCAAGCGATAGTAGCTGGCAACGCGACTACGCTGATCGACCGTGCCTGACGCCGCCGGGGAAGCCGCGCTGCTGACCGCCGCCGCGGTCGCGCTGCAGCGGCAGGCCGACACGCTGCGGCAGGTGGGCGCGGCGTTCGACGCGGCGGGCCACCAGCTGTTCCTGGTGGGGGGTTCGGTGCGCGACGCCCTGCTGGGCCGGCTGAGCCCCGACCTGGACTTCGCCACCGACGCGCGGCCCGAGCAGATTCAGGGGATCGTGGGGCCTTGGGCCGACGCGCTGTGGGACACCGGGATCGACTTCGGCACCGTCGGCGTCAGCATTGGCGGGCACCGCCTGGAGATCACCACGTTCCGCGCCGACGCCTACGACCAGGTGTCGCGGCACCCCGAGGTGCGCTTCGGCGACACCCTCGACGGCGATCTGGTGCGCCGCGACTTCACCGTCAACGCGATGGCCGTGCGCGTGACGGCGGGCGGCGCCGGCGACTTTGTGGATCCCCTGGGCGGGTTGGCGGCCCTGCGCGAGCGGCTGCTGGACACCCCGGCGGCCCCCGAGTTGTCGTTCGGCGACGACCCGCTGCGGATGTTGCGCGCCGCGCGGTTCGTGTCCCAGCTCGGCTTCACCGTGGCGCCGCGGGTGCGGACGGCGATCGAGGCGATGGCGCCGCAGCTGGGCCGGATCAGCGCCGAGCGGGTGGCCGTCGAACTGGACAAGATGCTGCTGGGCGAGCACCCGGTGGCCGGCATCGAGCTGCTGGTGCAGACGGGGATGGGCGAGGTGGTGCTGCCCGAGGTGGGCGGCATGCAGATGGCCATCGACGAACACCATCAGCACAAGGACGTCTACCAGCATTCGCTGACGGTGTTGCGGCAGGCGATCGCGCTGGAGGATCCGCTCCCCGACGGCGGCCCGGATCTGGTGTTGCGCTGGGCGGCGCTGCTGCACGACATCGGCAAGCCGACCACCCGGCGCCACGAGGACAACGGCGGGGTGAGCTTTCACCACCACGAGGTGGTGGGCGCCAAGATGGCACGAAAGCGGTTGCGGGCGTTGAAGTTCTCCAAGCAGATGGTCGACGACGTTTCGCAGCTGGTGTTCCTGCATCTGCGGTTCCACGGCTACGGCGACGGCCGGTGGACCGATTCGGCGGTGCGCCGCTACGTCAACGACGCCGGTCCGCTGCTGCCGCGGCTGCACAAGCTGGTGCGCGCCGACTGCACCACCCGCAACCAGCGCCGCGCAGCGCGGCTGCAGGCCAGCTACGACCAACTCGAGGAGCGCATCGCCGAGCTGTCCGCCCGGGAGGACCTCGAGCGGGTGCGCCCCGACCTTGACGGCAACCAGATCATGGAGCTGCTGGGCATCCCGGCTGGCCCGCAGGTCGGCCAGGCGTGGCAGTTCCTCAAGGAGCTGCGCCTGGAGCGCGGGCCGTTGAGCACCGAGGAGGCGACGCAGGAGTTGCTGGCGTGGTGGGCGTCGCGGGGGAACCCCTAGGCGGTCGCCGGGAACCCCGAGCGGGGGCACCGCGTCGTAGTGGTGGTGGATTACTGTCTGGCGGGCGACGACGGCGGCGCGGCGATCTGGCACCGCGATCCCGATGTGGACCTCGACGGCGACGGCCGGCCCGATGCGATCGGCATGGACTTCGACGGTGACGGTCTGCGCGACGACGCGCTCGCCGATCTCGACGGCGACGGGGTGGTCGATCACGTCGTCCTCGATCTCGACAACGACGGCACGCCCGAGGCGTCCTTCACTGACGACGGCTCGGGCTCCTGGGCAGTGGCCGTCGACCGAGGTGGGAATCTGCGGTGGTACGGGCTCGACGGCGTCGAACACCTCGGCGGCCCGTTGGTCGACTTCGACGGTTCGGGCCAGGCCGACGACCGGCTGATCGACAGCGACGGCAACGGGGTTGCCGACAGGGTGCTGCGCCCCGGCGAGAACGGCGTCACCGCATACGTCGACACCGACGGCGACGGGACGTGGGACCTGTGGCTCACCGACACCGACGGCGACGGTCTCGCCGACGGCGCCACGCCCGTATGATCGGTTAACGGGTGATCGGTTAACGATCCGCGGGCGCGCTGTGGCGGTTGTCGGCCGTCGGGCGCCGCAGCAATTCCGGGTCGACCCACCCGCCCAGGCCGTACTCGCCGCGATGGCGCGCGGTCATGCCGTCGCGCTGTAGCGCGTCACCGTGACCGGAGACCACATCGGCGATGCTGAACAGCGATTCCGAGCGGTCGTCGAAATAGTGGGAGTGATCGCGGACGGGGTTGACCGAGATACCGGGGACCTCGGCTTTGAACCGGGTGGATCCGTAGCCGTCGACGGCGGGATCGTCGCCCAGCCCCAGCACGGTCGGGCCGTGCAGCCCCGGACTCCTGAGGTGACCGGGAGACCAAGTGACGGCGTCGGCGGACGCGGCACCGACATACAGGTGCCCACCGGCAGCCAGGTGTAAATTGCCTGCCGAATGCGCCAGATCGGTGCCCGGACAGCCAACCAGGACGACGTCATCGGCGCGCATGCCGGAGGCGGACGCCGCGTCGGTCACTGTGGTGGATCCGTAGGAGCTGCCGACCACCGTCACGTGCGCCGGTGGCCCCACGTGAGTGACGGCCAGGGCGTTGACGTCGGTGGCCAGCGCCTGCCCGCCGGTCCTCGCCATGTTCGGCGCCCAGAGACCGGGGTCGTACCAGACGTTCGGGGCGTCGTAGCCCATCCAGACGACCACGGCGCTCGCTCTATTCCAATCGGCGCGGGCGGCCTCTCCGTAGAGGTGCACCCCATCGAGGTCGGCCAGGCTTCCGTCGCGCACGTTCGAGCCGAGCCCCGGCACCAGGACCGCGGTGTTGGCCGCCGTGTCCGGGTTGCCCATCGCGATGGCCGCCGCACCCTCGCCGCGGAACGCTTCCGGTTGATACCGCAGCAAGAAGACCTCCGGCGGGACGCCGCGCGCATCGACGGCGGATGCCGCCGCCGCCAAGCCTTCGCGGGTGCGACGAGCGTTCTCATAGCGGGTGACGTCGCTTGTTGTGACGTCGTGGTTGGCGGCGGTGTCTTCGACGCGGCGAAGGTCGGCGTTCAGCACGGCCATATTGGCGACGCTGCGGGCCTCCACCGGGATGCCGTCAAGGTTGCCGAGCTCTGACGGGTGGTCGGTGAGCAACTGGTCCTGATCCTGTGCGCTCAACGACGTCCACCACCTGCTCGCCACGTCCGGACCGGTCCCTGGGGGCGGTGGTTGCACCTGGAGGGAGTCCAGTGATGCACGAAGGGTGTCCGAATAACGACTATGGATGCTGCGCAGTCGGGTCAGGGCGGAGTGGGTGCTGGCAATGGCGCCGTCTTCGAGGGCGCAGATGTGGGCGTCGAGTGCCCGGCGATCGGCCTCGGTGAGGGTGTGATCGGTCTCGAGGGCGAGCAGGTCGCTCAGTTCGCCGTCCACCCGGTGCAGGTCTGTCTCCAGCGCCGCGGTCAACGCCGCCGCGGCTCGTTGCGCCTCAGTCAGGGCGGCGGCGATGTTCTCCAGGTCCACCCCGATCTTCGACAGCAGGAGGGACCGCCGCTCTAGATCCGTGGCCACGCGGCGCACATCCGCGGAGCCGTTGATGGGATGGGCGGCGGCGCCTGCGTCCCAGGCTGCCGCGAAGCGGTGGCGTGCCGCATCGAACGCGTTGCTGGCCTCTGCGGTGCAGCACCCGGCGTCGTGAAAGGCCTGGGCGAGGGCGTCAACCTGCGCGGGGTTGCCGGCCCGCAAGCCAGCGGCGACCGCCCATGGGTCACCACCGGCCTCAGCGACCAGCGCCGGCACGCTGATGCACCCGAATGACACTGCACCGCTGATGATGTGACGCCCCCCTCGCCGACCCTCCGATTCGGTGGCAAAGGCTACCGGCGCCTGTTCGGCGGTCAAGGCACCTGAGTGGGTGCTGTGGTCATTCCCGTTCCCGATATCGCCCGCGCTATCGCACTTCAGACTCGCCTAATGACCTGTTATGCGGCGGCTGGGCGCTGCGGCTGGGCGCGGGGGCCACGCCCCGCATCTCCCCAGCATTACGGCCGTCCATGTCGGTGAACGCCGCGGCAGACTGCGCAGCCCTGTGAGTCACGGATACCAGCGCATGGTGGTTCTCTCGCAGGTGCGTGACGTGCTGGATCCGGGCGGAGCCGAGTGCCTCGTGAAACGCTGCAGCGACGGGGAATTCACCGAACATCCCCGACGACAACGATCCTCGCGAGAGCGCATCGGCCCCCTCGCGGGCCTGCTCGCCCGCGAGGCGGGCGTCGTTCCCGCCCGCGTGCAGCAATCGCGCGTCGACGAACATCGCCGGCCCTCCCTGTGTCGAGGCGAAGTTACCTCGGGACGCCGATTCGTCAAGTCATATGAGTAGCGTCGGCGTCGCCGGCGAAGTACAGTTCGGGGCCGCGTGTGATGACCCTGTTGCCGAGGACGCCCTGATGAAAAGTGCTTGCCGTGGCAGCTGACCTACCACCTGGCAGATATTCGCTTTCCCTTGTCGGGCAGTGGTGGCCGGAGCCGTCGGCCGCCACCCGCGCTCTCGCGGCCCATTGGGAACAGGCGTGCTTGCTACAGCAGAACTATGCGCAGGATCTCCGCAATCAGCGCACTGTCGTCACGGCGACCAATCAGGGCCGCACAGCAGACGATCTGGCCCTGAGATACCACGAGGGCGAACGATTCCACCTCGATCTCGCCGAGAAGTATCAGATGAAGGCCAAGGCGCTGAACTCGAGCGCCGATGCCGTCGACCTTCTGAGAAGTAGGTTGACCGCCGTCGCACATGACGGAAATAGGCAGATCGATAGCATCCTCGCGTCAGACGGATCGCCGGCAGACAAGTCGGCGGCGATACATCTCATCCACCTGGCCTGCAACGCAGCCGCTTTGGAGGCGAGTGGCATCGCCATCGAGACGATTGCATCGGGAACCCACGACGTGCTTCGCGGCGACGGTATCGACACCAATGCTCGGACGTGGATGCGGGACAACGGCTTCGGCCTCGAAGAACCGCCGGTTTCACTCACGCCCCGACCGTCTCCGGCGGGGGCCGGGGGCTCCGTGATACCCACCACCGGTGGACCGCTGACGCCCGGCGTGCAGGACCGTGCACCCGGTTACGCGCAATCCCTGAGACACGTCCCATCCCCGACACTCGGCGCGACGGACCCGATCGGCCGGGAGGGGGCGTCCCCGACGGCGACGCCGGTGGTCGCGGCGGCGAACGGCGAGGCATTCGCTCCGCTGGACGGGCCGGTGGATACGCCTGCTCCAGCGTCCGCGATCCCCATGGGCGTGGTCGCACCGATGGTCCCCGTCGTGGCCGGGGTGTCGTGGTCGACTCCCGCGGCGCCGGCGGTGGCCGGACCTTCAGCGCTCACCGAGCCGATGCCCGCCTATGGTTCCGATCTGCGCCCGCCCGTCGCCCCTGCACCGTTCTCCCCCGCGGCGCCGGCGGCCCCGTCGGCGGGCGACCCGGTGGTGTCGCCGGTCGAGCGGGTGTCGCCGGGCTTGATGTCGCCGGCAGCGCCCGGCGGGGCGGCCCTGGCGGCGACAACCGTCGCGGCCGCCGGCATGGGGTCAACCAGGGCTGCGCACCAGCGACGGCTGCGCGGGCTCGTCGATGCGGTCGCACGCCAGGAACCGCGCCTGTCCTGGGCGGCGGGGCTGCGCGACGACGGCGTCACCACTGTGCTCACCACCGACCTTGCCTCCGGCTGGATTCCGCCGCACGTCCGATTGCCCGCCCGTGTGGCGGTGCTCGAACCAACGGTCCGGCGCCGGGACGCGGGCGCGGTCGACCTGTTGGGCGCCGTCGTGGCGACGGCCGCGCATCGGCCCGACGCGCACGTCGCCGACCCGGGTCCCGATGCGCCGGCACTCACCGGTGATCGGGCAGCCCGCTCCGCCGCCCCCCACGTCGACGAGATTGGGCCCGCCCTGGTCGATGCCGTGCGTCGCCGCGACGGGCTGCCAGACATCGCGCGGATGCTCGCAGCGCCGGCGGCGCGCAGAACGGGTGTGCTCGCGAGCGAAGCTGAACTGCTGGGAGCACACGTAGCCGAGGTCCAGAACACGGTCCTGAACGCCTACCCCCACCACGCCCCCGCGGCCGTCGCCGACTGGATGCTGCTCGCCGCGATCGCGTCCCTGATCGACGACCAGCCATACCTGGCGAACTATCACCTGGCGTGGTTTCGAACTTCCGCAAAATGAATACCGGGGACAGCCTCTTCCTGTCAGAATGACGATTCCCATCGCGCTGCCGGGGAACAGGGGAAGCGGAGGTGAGATCGTGAGTTTCATCCGAGTGGATTCGGCGACCTACGGCGGGTTGTCTCAGGCCCCGGGGCCGCCGGTGATTTCGCCGCCGGCCACACCCCCACCGGATACGTCGCCGGCCGGCGTCGCCCTGGCCGGACTCCACGCCGCCAGCAACCTCGGCGTCCCCGAAGACGTGGCGGGCAGCGCCCAGGGTGATCTCGATCGTCGGGCATCCGCGGGCGACGCCGCGGCGAAATTTCCGGCCAATGAGGCCGCCTCCACCCAAATGATTCAGCAGGTGGTCTCCGGCATCACGGGCGCGATCGGGGGCGTCGTCGGCGGCATCCTGGGTCCGTTGGCGCAAGTTCCGTTGCAGGCCATGCAGGCGGGCGAGTCTGCCCTGCAGCCGCTGGTGAGCGCGGTGCAGTCCGACCGCAGCGCCGCAGTCGACGCCCCGCCCGATGCCTCCGGCGACGAGTCCGACCTCGAGTTCGCCCCCGAACCCGCCGCCGGGACAGGCGGCGAGCCAGACGCCGCCGCGGGCCCAGCCTTCGGCGGCGCGACGGACGGGGGCACGACCCCCACCGGCTACCTCGGCCCCCCGCCGGTACCGGCATCGTCACCGCCGACAACTCCCGCGGGAGCTGCGGCACGTCCGGCGATGGCGACTCCCGCCGGCGTCCCGCCTCTCACGTCCGGCCAGCCGGGGATGGCCGGTATGCCGGTGATGCCCCCGGGCGCGATGGGCGGCCCCGTCGCGGGGGGCCGCAAGGACGGCCCGGCCGAGAAGCGGGTTGCCGCCCCGTGTGTGCCCAATGGCCAACCGGTCAAGGGCCGCTTGACCATTCCGCCCGGCGCTCCCCCCACCGGCAGGCCTGGCGAGGCCAAGCCGACCGTGGTGACCACTCGGCCCGCACGGCGAATCGTGATCATGCCCTCGGACGAGGAAACGGCAGAGAGCCTCCGGTAATGCCGCTCAGTTTGTCTAACCGCGACCAGAACTCCGGGCACCTGTTCTACAACAGGCGGCTGCGGGCCGCAACGACGCGCTTCTCGGTGCGGATGAAACACGACGACCGTAAACAGACCGCCGCACTGATCCTGTCGATGGTGCTGGTGGTGATCGCCGGGGGCTGGATGTTGTTGCTGAACGTGCTCACACCGACAGGTGTGGTGAGCGATTCGATAATCGTTGGCGATCGTGACTCCGGAGCCGTCTACGCGCGCATCGACGGCCGACTTTATCCGGCACTCAACCTCACGTCCGCGCGGCTCGCGACGGGCAGCCCCGGGCAGCCCACCTGGGTCAAGCCCGGCGAGATCGCGAAGTATCCGACCGGCCCGCTGCTGGGAATTCCCGGCGCCCCCGCGGCGATGTCCGTGAACCAGGGAGCAACCTCGGCCTGGGCGGTGTGCGACACCGCCGCGGGACGCATGCACGCGGGCGACAAGCCTGCGGTGACGTCGATCGCGGGCCAACTCACCGGCGGTGGCCGCGCGGCACCCCTGCGCGACGGCGCGGGGCTGCTGGTCACGTTGAACGGCGACACCTACGTGATCTGGGGCGCCAAACGCTCACAGATTGATCCGGGCAACCGGGCCGTCACGTTGAGCCTGGGCCTGGATCCCGGGGTCACGGCGCCAGTAGAGATTTCGCGCGCGCTCTTCGATGGGATACCCGCAACCGAACCGCTACGCGTTCCCCAGGTACCCCAGGCCGGGACCCCGTCGACGTGGGTCCCGGGGTCCCCGGTGGGTGCGGTGCTGCAGGCGCAGACCGCCGCCGGCGGCAGCCAGTTCTACGCAGTTCTGCCCGACGGCGTGCAGAAGATTACGAGCTTCGCGGCCGACCTGCTGCGAAACGCCAACTCCTACGGTTCGACCGCGCCTCGCGCGGTGACTCCCGATACCTTGGTCAGCATTCCCGAGGTCCATTCGCTGACACTGGATTACTACCCGACCACGCGGCTGAACTTCGTTGACACCGAGGCCAATTCGACCACCTGCGTCGGATGGGAAAAATGGTCAACCGATCCGCAGGCCCGCATCACCGTCTACAGCGGCCGGGGACTTCCGGTGCCACCGGCCATGGACAATCGGATCGTGCGGCCGGTGGGTGATGACCGGGACCCGACGTCGGTGGTTGCCACAGGGGTGCTGATGCTGCCGGATGCAACGAATTTCATCGTATCGACCAACGGTGGGATCACCGCCGACTCCCGTGAATCGCTCTTCTGGGTCGCCGACAACGGCGTTCGATTCGGGATCGCCGCGGACGATTCGACGGTGCGGTCCCTCGGCCTCGACCCCGGGTCCGCCGCGCAGGCCCCATGGCCACTGCTGAGCACTTTCCCTGCGGGACCGGTGCTTTCGCGGCAGGCATCCCTCGTGGCGCGTGATACCGTGCCGACCCTCGGTCGCGTCGCCGTGGTGACGACGTCGGCGAAGCCTGGAGGCTAGGCGATGTCCAAGAAAGCGTTCCCCATCAGTCGTGCCAGGATCGAACCACCACGACCCGTCCGGGTGGCGCCTCATCCGCCGATCGCCCTACCGGAGCGCGAGCCGCGCAACATCTGGATGATGATCGGCGTCCCGGCGCTGATCGTGGCGCTGGTCGGTACGGTCGTCATGCTCTACGTCTCGGGTGTTCGCAGCCTGTCCACCGGCTTCTTTCCGCTGATGGGTATCGGCGCCTTCAGCATGCTTGCGTTTTCCGGACGCCTTGGCCGGGCGCGCAAGATCACCTGGGGTGAGTTGGAGCGAGGGCGCCGCCGCTACCTTCGCGACCTCGACGCCAACCGTGACGAGATCCAGAAGGCGGTGTGCGCACAGCGTGATTGGCAGCATTCGGTGCACTCCGATCCCCACGGTCTCGGCGCCGTCATCGGTGGTCCGCGAATGTGGGAACGCGGCCGCGGTGACGTGGATTTCCTGGAGGTGCGGTTAGGCAGGGGCGTCCAGCACGCCCCGGACTCGGTGCTGTCGGTCACCTGGCCCGACATCGCATCCGATGAGGAACTGGAACCGGTCACCGGCCAGGCGCTGCGAGACTTCATCCTGGAGCAACGAAAGATTCGCGATATCGCCAAGGTGGTGAACCTGCGGTCGGCGCCGGGGTTCAGTTTCGTCGGCGAGGATTCCGACCGCCTGCGGTCCCTGATGCGGTCGTTGTTGTCGTCGCTCGCGGTGTTCCACAATCCCCGCGACGTGAAGCTGATGGTGGTCACCCGCAACCCGGAGGCGTGGTCGTGGATGGTGTGGCTACCGCACAACCTGCACGATCAGCTCTTCGATGCGTGCGGTTGGCGCCGCCTGGTTTTCGCGGCGCCCGAGAAACTGGAGGAGGCGCTGGGCGCCGAACTGCACATGAAGGGCAGGCGCGGCGCGTGGACACCGATGACAGTGCCCACCCCGACGGCGACGGGATCGGCGCTGGAGTCGGGACCCGATGAGGGGGTTCTTGGACCCCACTTGGTGATCGTTGATGACAACACCGGCAGTCCCGATGCCTGGGAGGGTGTCGTCGGGCAGGTCGGCAAGGTGGGCATCACGTTGCTGCGCATCGCCTCTCGCGTGGGAACCGGGGTGGGTTTCAGCGAGGACCAGGTTTTCGAGATGACGGAGCGGCCCGGTGGCCCAGCTGGCTCCGGCACGGCACCCCTGCTGCGGTTGCGGGGCACATTCTTCGCCCACCCCGACCAACTGTCCGTCCAGCGCGCATACCGCTACGCGCGGGCGATGGCGCGGTGGTCCCCCACCAGCCACCCCGAGCCAGCCGATTCGACCAGCGGCGCCGCTGAACTGCTGCGCGCGCTGGGCATCGGCGATCCCCGCGACGTCGACGTCGAGCGGCTGTGGGCCGAGCGGCGGGGCCGCGGCGATGAGCGGTGGTGCGAGATACCCGTGGGTGCTAAGCCCAACGGCGACCTGCAGAACGTCATCATCCGCGCCAAGGACTTCGGCGGATTCGGTTTTCACTCGGTGGTCATCGGCACCAGCGGAGCGGGCAAGTCGGAGTTCTTCCTCTCGCTGGTGTACGGCATCGCGCTCACACACTCCCCCGAGGCCTTCAACGTGATCTTCGTCGACATGAAGTTCGAGTCCGCCGCGCAGGACATCCTGGGCATCCCGCACGTGGTGGCCGCACTGTCGAACCTGGGTACGGACGAGCGTCACCTCGCCGAGCGCATGCGCCGGGTGATCGACGGGGAGATCAAACAGCGCTACGAGTTGTTCAACTCGGTAGGCGCGCGCGACGCCAACGATTACGAAGAGATCCGGCTCGCCGGGCGTGATCTGCCCCCGGTGCCGGTGTTGCTCGTGATCGTCGACGAGTACCTGGAGCTGTTCGCCAACCACGACAAGTGGATCAATCTCATCATCCACATCGGCCAGGAGGGACGCGGCGCCAACGTCTTCTTCATGCTGGGCGGGCAGCGCCTCGACCTGTCCTCCCTGCAAAAGGTGAAGTCCAACATTGCATTTCGGATCGCACTTCGCGCAGAGTCAGGCGATGACAGCCGCGAGGTGATCGGTTCGGACGCCGCCTACCATCTCCCGTCGAAGGAGAACGGTTTCGCACTGCTCAAGGTCGGGCCCCGCGACCTTGAGCCGTTCCGGTGCTTTTACCTGTCGGCGCCGTTTGTGGTGCCCAAGACCACGGACGCGGCGACCACCGTCGACGTCATGCTCACCAAACCCCGGCTCTACAGCTCGCAGTACCAATCACTCGACGCGGCCGACGCCGCAGCGTTGGAGACCGTCGCCGCGGCCGACGCCGAACCGGCCGAATACCTCTACCACGACGATGGTTTCAAGAAGAAGAAGATCGTCGACGTGCTGCGCGACTCGCTGCGCGCCGTGGCGCACCAGTCCCCGCGGCGGCCGTGGCTCGCGCCGTTGGAAACCCCGGCGCCCGTCGACGTTCTGGTTGCCGGGTGGCGGGGCAAGCCGTGGCATGTAGATTACGGCCGCAACCCGGGGCTGGTGTTCCCGGTCGGTGTGGTGGACATCCCCGAAGAGTCCCGGCAGATCGTGCACGCGGTTGACGCCCTGCGCAGCAACATCATCGTGGTGGGCGCCAAGCAGCGCGGCAAGACGACCACCTTGATGACCCTGATGTGTTCGGCGGCAGCGATGTACAGCCCCGCACGGGTCACGTTCTTTTGCATCGGTGGGGCGACGATGGCGCAGGTTGCCTCGCTTCCGCACGTCACCGACATCGTGTCGCCCAAGGATCACGAAGGCGCCGAACGCATCCTGAGCACGATCGACGCGTTGATCTCCGCGCGTGAAGATTCGTTCCGGCGGCTGCGGATCGACCTCGATGGCTTTCGTGAGCGCCGGTTCGGTGTCGGTAGCGACGGACCGGGAGGTACCGATCCCCGTGACCCGTTCGGCGATGTGTTCGTGGTGGTCGACGACTACGACGGCCTGTACGCCAAGGACACCGTGCTCGGCGATCGCATCATCTCGGTGAGCAGCCGCGGTCCCGAGTACGGGGTGCATGTCATCTGTAGCGCGGGAGGCTGGATCCACGGGCAGCGCCAGAGCCTGCTGCAGAATGCCACGGCGCGAATTCAATTGCGGCTCGCTGACCCCAGCGAAAGCCAGATGGGGCACTCCTCGATCGAGTCCCGCGAGGCGGCGCGCCGGACCATGAACCGGCCCGGTTTCGGTCTGACGGACAGCCTGCATGAACTCCTGGTCGGTGTTCCCGCGCTCACCGATGCCACCACGGGTGCATGGGTGGATGTCACCGAGATCGGTGCCCGGATCGCAGAAGTCGCGGGGGTGACCAAGCACGCGAGCCTGCAGAGGCTACCGCGGCGCGTGGCACTGCGGTCGATCCTCGATGACGAGGCCGCCCACCCGAGCGGCGACGATCTGTCGATCGCTTTCGCCATCGGCGAGCGGCACAACCTAGGCCCCGTCCCACTTCGGCTGCGGGAGAGTCCCGGGCTGGTGATCCTGGGACGCCAGGGCTGCGGCAAGACCACCTCGCTGGCGGCCATCGGTGCGGCGGTGATGAACCGGTTCGGCCCCGACCAGGCCCAACTGACGCTCATTGACCCGAAGACCGCGCCGCACGGCCTGCGCGATCTGCACGCCCCAGGCTATGTGCGGGCCTACGCCTACGAACAGGACGAGATCGACGAGGTGATCACGGAACTGGCTCAGCAGGTTCTGCTACCCCGACTGCCGCCGAAAGGCTTGAACCAGGAGGAGTTGCGCGCCCTGGAGCCCTGGGAGGGATGCCGCCATTTTGTGCTCATCGATGATGTCCAGGACCTGCGCCCAGACCAGGGTTATCCGCCGAAGCCGCCGGTGGGCGCCGCGCTGTGGAAGCTGATGGAACGTGCCCGCCAGATCGGGTTGCACGTGTTCACCACCCGTAACAGCGCCAACTGGGCGACGCTGACGATGGATCCCTGGATGCGGTTCCAGACGTCGGCGAAAGTCGCCCAGCTATACATGGACAACGACCCGGAAAACAAGATCAGCCGCGTCGTGCGCGCCCAGGCGCTGCCACCGGGGCGCGGCCTGCTGGTGGGCGTCGACGGTGACGTCGAGGGGATCCTGGTCGGGTCGCCGGCGGCGGCCCCGCCCTGACATCCACTCCTGATAAGGGCCCGGCGTCGGCCCTGCGTCCTCACCACACCCAGCCGCTTCGCCTACCATCAAGCCTCGTGCCTGTCGACGCAAGCGCGCCCTCGCAGCGCACCGCCCGGCCGGTCGCTGGTCGGGTTGCCAGGCGGGTCGCGACCGTCGCGGGGCTGCTGGGTGTGCTGCTGTGCGCGCTGGTGCCGTTGGCGCCGGTGAAGCAGACCACCGCCACCGTGCTGTGGCCGCAGGCCAGCGCCGACGGGCACGTCACCCAGATCACCGCCCCCCTGGTGGCCGGCGCCCCGCGCTCCCTGGACGTCTCCATCCCGTGCGCGGCGAT
>CAZZHX010000054.1:0-15048 GCA_964653535.1 uncultured Mycobacterium sp.
CCGCGCTGCGCGCCGCGCTGAGCGGCGCCGTGGCGTTCTTTGCGGGACGGCTGGTGCAGGCGGCCGAGCGAGAGACAACCCGGTAGAGCCGATGGAGAACACCCCGCCAAGCGACGCTCAACCCCAGCAGAATCTTCTCAGCCCCTTATCGGTGAGGCGGGTTGATTCCTTCAGCGACGGAGTGCTGGCGATCGCGATGACCCTGCTCGTGCTCGACCTCCGCGTCGACAGCTTCGTCCCCGGTCGCCTGTCCACTATGGTGTCGAGCCAACGGTTCGCCTATGTCGCATTCCTGATCTCGTTCATCTACATCGGTGTCATGTGGATCAACCACTCCTCGACCTTCCACAACATTCGAGGGGTTACGACACCGTTGCTGTGGGCCAATCTTGGAGTCCTGTTGAGCGCAGTAGTGCTGCCGTACCCGACCGCGGTTCTGGCAGCCGCATTTCGCTACGGCAACGTTGTCGACGAACGCACTGCGATCGAGCTGTACGGATTTCTCGCCTTCGTCATGGGTATTAGCTGGTCCATCCTGTTAGGGATCATCTGGAGAAGTCCGCAGCTATGGACGACACCCCGCTTCGGGCCGATCTGGCGCAAGGTCACGCTCTGGACACTCGGCGGGGCCTTCGGACATCTGATCGCAGTTCTCCTGGGACTGCTGACCACACCTCGAGTAAGTGTAGTCCTCTTTGTCGCTCTCATCTTCCTCCGCGCAAATCAGGCGCGACGGATCTATAACGAGGGTCGGAAGATTCGCGACCACAACATCGCTTCAGGCGATACGGCCTAGCGGCCCCTGTGCCGAGGCGACCTCGTCCTGATACTTCTTGGTCTTGT
This sequence comes from uncultured Mycobacterium sp., assembly GCA_964653535.1. Lineage (GTDB taxonomy): Bacteria > Actinomycetota > Actinomycetes > Mycobacteriales > Mycobacteriaceae > Mycobacterium. Next base: position 844 of record CAZZHX010000054.1, read on the forward strand.
GCGCGACGGCGTCCAACTGTGCTTGCGCGCCACGTCGATCGTCGGCTGGGCCTGGCCCTGGAGGTGCGGCATCGAACCCAACCGCAGTGGGACCGCAGGAGTTTCACCACAGTTTGCGAGTTCCGTCTAGACCGTCGCTGCTGCCAGCGTGGTTGGAGCGCAGCCGTCAACGTGTAGGTCGGCTAACGCTCTGGGCTGCGGTGATTCGGGGATTTACCCCTCATCGTTCGCAGTATTTTGATGCGAGTCCATCCGCTCAGCGATCACAGCACTGATTGCCGAACGGGTGGCCCGGCTTGACAACATCGAGCAGGCCGCCGGGATGGCTCACGTCTTCGTGGCCACGATTCGCCAGTTCAAATCGGCGATCTTGGCCCTTTCAGCTTCGTTCCAGGCCTGCCCGCCCCGCATCAGAAGGTCGAGGGACTCCTTCATCGAAACTGGTGCGATGCCGACTGCCGCAAGTCCCCGGACGGCGTAGTGGCCTCGCCGGATCAGGCTTGTCTTCTGATCGCAGAGCGGCCACGCCTCACTCTTCGACGGTGCTGACAGCAGAATCCGGAAACCGGCTCGCTCCAAAGCTGCGCAGACGTCGTCCGGGTACATCGAGTGCGTGGCGGCAAGCGTCGGGAGGAAGAGCTTGTGCAGCGCCACATGCTCTTCGTTACCCCAGTCGAAGTGAGGTGTGAGCAAGTATTCTGAGCAGGCGTAACGCGATCCCGGCTTGAGTACTCGGTACATTTCTGCCGCGTGGGCGTCCAGCTCCTCTTTCTTGAAGAAAGGCCACACCGCCTGGAACGAGTAGCACCCGTCGAACGATTCGGATTCGTACTCGAGCGGTTGGTGATGGTCCCCGAACTTGAAGTGAAGGCGGTCGCTCATGCCACACTTGGCGGCCCAATCGACAGCGTTTTCCAGCTGATTCGGGTCGATGTTGTAGCCAGATACCTGCCCACCGGTCATCGTGGCGAAATGGTGGGCGATCCTTCCCCGTCCGCAACCCATATCGAGGAGGTGTGAGCTAGCCGGAGCCTTGAGGTCCAACTCCTGCAGCACTGCCTTCTCGATCAGCAACTGATTGGCGTACAGACCTTCGGATTCGTCGAGCATGGGCGGGATGTAGAGCTTTTCCAGATCAAAGACCGATAGCAGATTATTGAGGACCTTGTAGTAATCCGCAACCGCTCTCGTCTCATCTGCCGTCTCGGTCAGTTCGCCGGCCTGCATCCGTTGGAAGAACTTGTACGCGTCAACGCACGCTTGCCTGTCCTCCTGCGGCAATGTGGCCAGTCGCTTCAGTCCGATAAAAGCTGTCTTGATCCGATACCAGTCCAATGTGTCCCACTTCCATCAGTAAGCAACCAGGGGACCCAGGCGATCGGGGCGTGCACCACGGACTCATCCTCGCCAACCCTACGACCACGGCTCGATATCACCCATCCGGGGAATCAACCTTCGGCCACCCAGTGGTGGGCGATCACGGCCTCCCACGCGTGCACGGGATTGGGGAAAGCACCGGGTGAGGGGCCGATTTATCCGGCCGTCGGCAACCAGTTTCCGTGGAAGCCCGCTGGCACTCGGTGCGGGAGTTTCACCGAGGCCACGTCCTGCAAGGTCTGCGCATCGAGGATCGCCAGCTCGCTGCGGTCGGTCGCCGCGTCGTACACGTAGCCCATCAAGACGCCGTCGTCCTCGGCGGAATCGACGGATCGTGGATGAAAGACAAACTCGCTCAGCTGCTTTCCGGCCCCGAATGTGCGCTCGGCCGCACCGCCGCCGACGAAGTCGTGCTTGTGCAGCCGGTCGGTGCCGTCGTTCTCATCACCGAAAGCCGCCGCGTAGCCGTAGCGGTGCCGCTTGCCGACCAGCCGCTCGTCGATCCGGGGGAACTCCTGACCGCGGTCGTCGATGCGGGATTCGCGAACCTTCCCGTCGGCGAGGTCGACGACCCAGCGGTCCAGCGTGGGCGGTCCCTCGTCAGGGCCGAGGCGCTCGGTATCGAACATCTTCGGGTGCCGCACCACGTCCAGGATGATTGTGTCGCCCTCGTCGTAGGCGTTCATCGGGTGGAAGACGTAGCAGGGCTCGACATCGAACCAGCGGACGTCGGCGTCGCCGCCCTCGCGCGGCATGACACCGATGCGGGCCGGGTAGCGCGGGTTCCACCCGTACGGGAACCGGCGCTCGGCACTGTTCGATGTCGACTGGCGTGCCATCATCGGGTCCGGAATGCGGACGCGCCCGATCAACGCCGACATCATCAGCCGGGCCGGAAGCCGCAACGGCCCGGGCGCCGTCATCTCCGCGGCCAACGCCGGGTCGAAGGTGACCGGGAGGTCATAGAACACGACGTTTTTCTCGGTCAGGGAGAAGTCATGCATCATCGGGCTGCCGTTCACGGTGATGTCGACGGTGCGACGGGCGCGGCCGTCAACCCCGATCACCGAGTACTGCACCGTGTTGCCGCGCTCCATGCCGTAGGTGACGGCGTGCAGCTCACCGGTTTCTGGGTCCCGCTTCGGGTGGGCGCTGTAGCCACCGGGCAACGTCCCGTCGAAGTCGAACACCCCGACGGTGTCCAGGTCGTCAGTGAGTTCGTACTGGGCGATGCCGCCCTCGACCAAGGCCAGCGTCTTGCCGGCGTGGCCGATCACGTTGGTGTTGGCCCCCAGCGCGGAGATTTTGAATGGGCTTGTCGACACGGGCTCCCCCAACGCCCGGCAGGCCTGCGGACCGCGCACGTAGCGGTTGCGGTACCACTCGGCCTTGCCGTCGCGCAGGCGCACACCGTGCACCATGCCGTCGCCTGCGAACCAGTGGTAGCGCTCGGGATCGATGCGGCCGATCGGGTTGGGTCCATTGCGCAGGTAGCGCCCGTCGAGAAAGTCCGGGATCCGGCCGACAACGTCGAGATCGGCCAGCGTGTACTCCTGCTGCAGCGGCGCGTAGGCGCCCTCGAGGTAGCGGTTGCTCATGAGCGGATCCTCCCAGCGACAGTGTTATCGTTGATAACATAGCAGCGATTCGCAACCTGGGCCAGGTCGGTATGCCGACCCCGATCAATAGGGGCGTGGGCACATCGTGAACGCGATCCCGACGCTGGTCGACGAGGCGGTCGCTCTGCTGGGCACGATGCCCGGCCGGGTGGTCATCGGACTGACCGGACCCCCGGGGGCCGGGAAAACGACGATGGCCGAAACCCTGGTCCGCCAGCTCAACTCCGCGACGCCCGGCACGGCGGCGTACCTGCCGATGGATGGTTTTCATCTGTCGAACGCAGTCCTGGACCGATTCGGTCGACGTGGCCACAAGGGCTGCGTTGACACCTTCGACGTGGACGGCTACGTCGCGATACTGGACCGGGTGATCGGCGAGTACGGCCACCGCGACGTCTTCGTACCCGACTTCTCCCGTGACCTGGACGAACCCATCGCCGCGGGTGGTGTCGTCTCGGCGGGCAGCCGACTGGTGGTCACCGAGGGCAACTACCTCGGCCTCGGGGATGCGGGCTGGGCCCCGGTGCGCCGCAGACTCGGGCGCCTCTACTACATCGACTGCCCCGCGGAGGTGCGGCGAACGCGCCTGGTCGATCGGCACATCGCCGGCGGTCGCACCCCCGCGGCCGCCGCGGCATGGGTCGATACGGTCGATGAGCCGAACGCCCGGCTGATCGCCACCACCCGGGATGCGTGCGACCAGGTGTTCACCTACCCGGTTCCGTGACCGCCGGTGGAGTCCAACGGCTTCGATGGACACACCGCCGCGAAACATAAACCATGGCGAGCTTCGACGGCGTGTCGTGTGCGTGGTTTCAGTGTCGCGGCGTGATGGTGCTCGTGTCGCCGCGCCCAGTCACCCGTCCAGGGCCAGGTCCTCGCGGAAGCGCCGCATGCCGTCGACCTTCTCGGCCAGCGTGGCATCCGCTCCGCCGTAGAACATCCACGGCATCGTGATGATGCCGGTGATGCCGGCGTCGGCGGCGCGCTGGTAGTGGGCGGGGGCGAAGGCGTCGGTGAGCGGGGTGATCACCGTGAAGTCGTCCATGGTCAATCCGGCCTTGGCACGCAGCTCCCGCACGCGGCCCACAGCCTCGATTGCCTGGTCGGTGCTGATCAGGTCGCCGATCCAGCCGTCGTTGCGGGCGGCGCGGCGCAGCGCGGCGTCGCTGAGCCCGCCGGCGTAGACCGGGATCGGCGGCGGGGTGGGTTCCATCTCCAGTCGCGGCGTCGGGTAGAACTCGCCGTCGAACTCGGTCCAGCCCGGCGTCCACAGCGCCCGCATCAAGTCGATGATCTCGTCGGTTCGCCTGCCGCGGGCATCGAACCGCTCGCCCATCAACGCGAACTCCTCCCGGCACCAGCCCACGCCGATACCGAGCTCCACGCGGCCCGATGCCAGAACCGCGGCCGTGCCAATTGCTTTGGCCGCCGAATACGGGTTGCGCATCGCGGGGATATACACGGTGGTAACGAAGCGCAGCCGCGTCGTCACCTGGGCCAGGGCGCCGACGAGCACCCACGGGTCGGGCCAGTCGGTGAACGGCTGCCAGCGTCGTTGACCGTCCTTGGTGTACGGGTACGGGGTGTCCAGCGTCTGCAGGTTGACGACGTGGTCGGGGATGGCGATCCCGTCGTACCCGAGATCGTCCGCCGCCCTGGCGATATCGATGATCTCGCGCGTGTCCAGAAACGCGCTGCTGACGTAAAATTTCATTGAACCTCCCGCACCCACGACGGTTCGATGAACACACCTTCCGCCTCGACCGTAATCCCCGCGGCATCCGAAATAAATCCGCGCGCAAACACTTTGACTCCCTCATGGCGGTCGATCCACGCCTCGCTGCGCAGCGGCCCCAGCGGGGTGCCGCGCAGATACTTCACGGTGATCGTTCCGGTGAAACGTGGCTTGGACAAGCCCTCGCTGGCCGCTTCCCCGAGCATGTGGTCGAGCACCAGCGCGCTCACGCCGCCGTGCACCAGCGACGGCGGTCCCTCGTAGGCCGATCCGAGGACGAACTCGCTCCAGCAGCGACCGCCGCCCTCGTGGTGGACGACGAGCGGCGGGGCGATCGGGTTGCACACGCCGATCGCCGCGTTGCCCACCACATGCGCGCGGTCGTTGACGAGGTAGGTCACTCCGGCCGGGCGGGTTTTCTGCCTCAGAGCCTCGGTGGCGGCCCGGATCGCCGAGTGCGCGTCGGCGACGACGTCGGCGTCGGCCTCGGTCCGGATCACGACGTCGATGAGTTCGCGAACGGCGTCAGCCAGCGGGGCGCCCAGGGCTCTCACGCGGTCGGCTTCCGCCGCGCTGAGAACCATGAACTTCGCACCCGGCGGGCCGCTCTGTTGACTCAACTGCCGAACACCTTGGTGACGACGGCTTTTGCCCGCCGGGTGACCCGCAGATAGTTGTCCAGGAACTCGCCGCCGTCGTTGTTCGGCCAGCCCGCGGCGGCCGCGATGGCGTTGAGCTGGCGCCCCGGCCCGGGCAGCTGGTCGGTGGGCCTACCGCGAACCAGCACCAGGGCGCTGCGGGCGCGGGTGGCGGTCAACCAGGCCTGCCGCAGCAGGTCCACGTCATCGGCGGGCACCAGGTCGGCGGCGGCGATCGCGTCCAGACATTCCAGCGTCGACGTGTTGCGCAGCGTGGGGATCTCGTGTGCGTGGCGCAGTTGCAGCAGTTGCACGGTCCACTCGATGTCGGCCAGTCCCCCGCGGCCGAGCTTGGTGTGCGTCTTGGGGTCGGCGCCGCGGGGCAGCCGCTCGGCATCGATGCGGGCCTTCATGCGGCGAATCTCATGCACGGCGTCAGCCGACACACCGTCGGGCGGATAGCGGGTCGTGTCGGCCATCAGCAGGAACCGCTCGCCGAGGTCGGCGTCGCCGGCCACCGGATGGGCGCGCAGCAGCGCCTGAACCTCCCACGGCTGCGCCCACTGCTCGTAGTAGGCGGCGTAGGAGCCCAGGCTCCGGACCAGTGGACCGCCGCGTCCCTCGGGTCGAAGGTTCGCGTCAAGGTCCAGCGGAGGGTCGACGCTGGGCGTCGCCAGCAGCGTCCGCACCCGTTCGGCAACCCCCGTCGACCACTGGATCGCCTGGGAATCCTCGACGCCGTGGGACGGCTCGCAAACGAACATCACGTCGGCGTCGGACCCGTAACCCAGTTCGGCGCCGCCCAGGCGACCCATGCCGATCACCGCGATCGCCGCAGGAGCAGGGCCATCGGTCGCCACGTTGGCGCGGATGATCACGTCCAAGGCGGCCTGCAGCACCGCCACCCACACCGACGTCAGCGCCGTGCACACGTCCCTGACGTTCATGAATCCCAGCAGGTCGGCCGAACCGATGCGGGCCAGTTCTGCCCGCCGCAGGGCGCGCGCGGCGGCGATGGCGCGCTCCGGATCGGGATGGCGGGCGGCGGAGGTGATCAGGCCACGGCCGACCGCGCCCGCGTCGGTTTCGAGCAGCTTCGGGCCTGCGACCCCGTCGCCGTAACTCTGAATCACCTGGGGCGCGCTGATCAAGAGTTCGGGGACGTAGGCCGAGGTGCCGAGCACGTGCATGAGTCGCTTGGCCACCGCGGGCTTGTCGCGAAGCGTGGCCAGGTACCAGCTCTCCCCCGCCAGCGCCTCGGACAGGCGACGGTAGGACAGCAGCCCGGCGTCCGGGTCGGGCGCATACGACATCCAGTTCAGCAGCCGCGGCAGCAGTACGGCCTGTACCCGGCCTCGGCGGCCGCTCTGGTTGATCAGCACAGATATGTGGTTCAGCGCGGTGTGCGGGCCCTCGTAGCCCAGCGCGGCCAGTTGTCGTTCGGCGGCGTCCGACGTCATGCCCGGGGCGATCTGCAGCCCCGTCGGCCCGACCGACTCCAGCAGCGGCTGATAGAAGAGCTTGGCGTGCAGCTGCGACACCCGCAGGTTGTGGTGGCGCAGCTCCTCGCGCAGCACGCCCGCCGCGTCGCGGCGGCCGTCGGCCCGGATGTGCGCGGCACGCGCAAGCCAGCGCACCGCCTCCTCGTCGTCGGGTTCCGGCAGCAGGTGGGTGCGCTTGAGCCGCTGCAATTGCAGGCGGTGCTCGAGCAGCCGAAGGAACTCGTACGAGGCGGTGAGGTTCGCCGCGTCGTCGCGGCCGATGTAGCCCCCGTGGCTCAGCGCGGCCACCGCGTCCACCGTGGACGAGACATGCAACGACTCGTCGCCGCGGCCGTGCACGAGCTGCAGGAGCTGCACGGCGAATTCCACGTCGCGCAGACCGCCGCTGCCGAGTTTGAGCTCCCGTTCGCGCACATCCGTCGGCACCAGCTGCTCGACGCGGCGCCGCATGGCCTGCACTTCGGCCACGAAGTCCTCGCGGTCGCAGGCGACCCACACCATCGGCATCAGCGCGGCAAGGTAGCGCGCGCCCAGCTCGGGGTCCCCCGCCGCCGCCCGGGCCTTGAGCAGCGCCTGGAACTCCCAGGTCTTCGCCCAGCGCTGGTAATAGGCGACGTGCGACTCCAGCGTGCGGACCAGCTCCCCGCTGCCGCCCTCCGGGCGCAGCCCGGCGTCCACTTGGAAGAAGGCCGACGACGCCAGCCGCATCAATTCACCGGCCACCCGGGCGCTGAGCGGGTCGGCCCGCTCGGCGACGAAGATGACATCGACGTCGCTGACGTAATTCAGTTCGCGCGCACCGCATTTGCCCATCGTGATCACCGCCAGCCTCGGCGGCGGGCGGTCACCGCAGACGGTCGCCTCGGCCACCCGCAGCGCGGCCGCCAGCGCCGCGTCCGCGGTGTCGGACAGCTGCGCGGCCACCACGGTGAACGGCAGCACCGGCTCGTCCTCGACGGTCGGGGCCAGGTCGAGCGCGGCCAGCACCAGCAGGTGGTCGCGGTACAGCTTCTGCAGGCGCAACGCCGCCGAGCCCGGCGCGGCCACTGCGTCGTTGGCGCACCCAATGAACGCCGCGAGCAACTCCGCACGCGACGGCAGGGTGACGGTGCCGCGCAGCAATTCCCAGGACTGCGGGTTGGCCACCAGGTGATCGCCGAGAGCCAGTGACGAGCCGAGCACCGCGAACAGCCGCCCGCGCAACGGGCGCTCGGTGAGCAGGGCGGCGCTGAGCTTCTCCCAGTCGGCCTCGGGTTGTTCCGACAACCGGACCAGGGCGCGCAGCGCGGCATCGGCGTCCGGGGCGCGCGACAACGCCCACAAACGATCGACATGGGCGCGGTCGTCGCAGTCACACCAGCCCAGGTCGGTGAGCCTGTCGCTCGCCAGGGGATCGACCAACCCGAGCCGTCCGACGCTCGGCAGCCTGGGGCGCTGCGTCTCGGGTTTTGTCACGACCACGACGGTAGCGCAACCGGGCCGTCCCTCCGGCCGGCCGGCGGCGCAGCCGCACCGCTACATAGCCAGGTAGGTCTTGAGTTCGTAGGGCGTGACCTGGCTGCGGTAGTTGGCCCACTCCGCGCGTTTGTTGCGCAGGAAGAAGTCGAAGACGTGCTCGCCCAACGCCTCCGCGACCAGCTCGGAGGCCTCCATGGCCTTGAGCGCGCTGTCGAGGCTGGTCGGCAGCTCGCGGTACCCCATCGCGAGGCGTTCCTCGCGGGTCAGGTCCCGCACGTTGTCCTCAGCCTGCTGCCCCAGGACGTAACCCTTCTCCACTCCGCGCAGCCCGGCTGCCAGCAGCACGGCGAACGCCAGGTAGGGGTTGCATCCGGAGTCGGGGCTGCGCACCTCGATGCGCCGCGACGACGTCTTGTGCGGGGTATACATCGGCACCCGCACCAGGGCCGACCGGTTGGCCGCTCCCCACGACGCGGCGGTGGGGGCCTCGCCGCCGAGCACCAGCCGCTTGTAGGAGTTGACCCACTGGTTGGTGACCGCGCTGATCTCCGACGCGTGCTCGAGGATCCCGGCGATGAACGACTTGCCCACATTCGACAGCTGCAGCGGGTCATCGGCGTTGTGGAAGGCGTTGACGTCGCCCTCGAACAGGCTCATGTGGGTGTGCATCCCGGAGCCGGGGTGTTCCCCGAACGGTTTGGGCATGAACGACGCGCGTGCGCCGTTCTCGATCGCGACCTCCTTGATCACGTAGCGGAACGTCATCACGTTGTCGGCCATCGACAGCGCGTCGGCGAACCGCAGGTCGATCTCCTGCTGGCCTGGCCCGCCCTCGTGGTGGCTGAACTCGACCGAGATGCCCATGGACTCCAGCGCCTCGATGGCGTGCCGCCGGAAGTTCGACGCGGAGTCGTGCACCGCCTGGTCGAAGTAGCCGGCGGAGTCGACGGGCACCGGCCTCGACCCGTCGTCGGGACCGGGCTTGAGGAGATAGAACTCGATCTCGGGGTGCACGTAGCAGGAGAAGCCCATGGCGTTGGCCTTTTCCAGCTGCCGCCGCAGCACGTGCCGTGGGTCTGCCCACGACGGCGACCCGTCGGGCATGCTGATGTCGCAGAACATCCGCGCCGAGTGGTGATGCCCGGACGGGGACGCCCAGGGCAGCACCTGGAAGGTCGAGGGATCCGGATTCGCCACAGTGTCGGATTCCGAGACCCGCGCGAACCCCTCGATGGAGGACCCGTCGAAACCGATGCCCTCTTCGAAGGCGCCCTCGAGCTCCGCGGGGGCGATGGCGACCGATTTGAGGTATCCGAGGACGTCGGTGAACCAGAGCCGGACGAACCGGATGTCCCGTTCTTCCAGCGTGCGCAGGACGAATTCCTTCTGTCGGTCCATGGACCGAACAGTATGCAACCGCTGTTAAATCCGTGTTACGTCAGCCTGTGGCTGGTCAGAGATGGGGAAAGATAATCGGTTGGCCGTATTGACGAGTCGGGAGGATCGGCCCCCAGACGCCGAGGGATCGCGACTCGCCCACCAACTGGTGGTACTCCTGCGGGGAGATGAACTGGTCGCGGGTCAGAACGTAGCCGCTGAAGCCGGTGGGATCGCTGACGAGGACCCAGCTGTAGTCGGAGGCGCGCGCGATGATCGTGTAATTGTTCGAGGACGGGGCAGGGTCGAACGGCCCGAAGCTCACATGCAGCGCGGTGTTGAGGTCGTTGACCGGCACCGCTTTTCCGAGGATCGTCACCCCGAGGCCGCGAGGGACTAGATAGTTCCCGAAGTTCTCAACTTGGATCGTGCCATCGGGGAGCAGGGTGTAGGTCGCCTTGGTGTTCACCAGGCCGAGCGAGAAGAACTGCTTGACGCTGCCCTGTTCGTAGTACGTGCCGGCGAACTGGGACGGATCGACGGGCGTCGACGAGGGAACCACCTTGATGCCTTCGAGGATCGGGAACGAGGCGTTGGGGAACAAAGTCTTGAGCAGCTGCCCGGACGAGGCCTCGGCGGCCGCGTACGCGCCGCCGGTGTTGGTCAGCGCCTGCACGAACTGGCCCTGAAACGCCGCCGCCTTCGCGCTGGCCGCCGCGAAGGCCTGCCCGTGCCCGGAGAACACCGCGGCGATCGCCGCCGACACCTCATCCCCAGCCGCGGCCAACACCGAGGTGGTGGCCGGGGCCGCCGCCGCGTGGGCCTGCTCCAGCGCCGAGCCGATGCCCGCCACATCCCCGGCCGCAGCCGCCACGACGTCGGGCGACACGCTCACATACGACATTGATCTTCTCCCCTTGTATTGCCCTCAGGGTAGAAGATGCTGCCCGGACGCATGTGCGATTCGGTGAAACTCAGTCGGAACAGGCAGCTCAAGACCCGCACTGCAGGGACGCCGGCGGCGCCACCAAGGTGTCGAAGTAGCGCACCACCGCGTTGTCCACGCACGCGTCGCCGTTGAACACGGCGGTGTGCTGCGTGCCGTCGTAGGTGATCAGCGGGGCACCGAGTTGTTCGGCGAGGCTGACGCCCGCCTGGTATGGGGTGGCCGGGTCGTGGGTGGTGGAGACCACCACGACCGTGCCCGGCGCGACGCGCGGCCCGGGGTGCGGCGCCGACGTCGCGGGCACGGGCCACAACCCGCACACGTCGCGGGGGGCGTTACCGGTGAACTGCCCGTAGCTCAGAAACGGAGCGGCCTCGCGGATCCGCTGGTCGGCCGTTACCCAGCTCGGCGCGTCCGTCGGCGACGGCGCATCCACGCACCGCACCGCGTTGAACGCGTCCTGGTCGTTGGTGTAATGCCCGGACTTGCTTCGCCCTTCGTATTCGTCGGCGAGCATCAGTAGGTCGCCGGCGTCGGTGCCGCGCTGCAGCCCGAGCAGGCCGCTGGTCAGATACTTCCAACGCTGCGGTGTGTACAGGGCGCTGATGGTGCCGGTGGTCGCATCGGCGTAGCCCAAGCCGCGCGGGTCCGACGTCCGGCCGGGCTTGGCGACCAGCGGGTCGACCAGTGCGTGATACCGGTTGACGAATTGGGCCGGGTTGGTGCCCAGCGGGCAGCCGGCCGACCGGGCGCAGTCGGCGGCGTAGTCGTTGAACGCAGTCTGGAATCCGGCCATCTGGTCGACGTTCTCGTCGATCGGGCCGACGGTCGGGTCGATGGCGCCGTCGAGCACCATCGCCCGCACGTGGTCGGCGAACTTCTCCAGGTAGGCGGTGCCCAACTCGGTGCCGTAGCTGAAGCCGAGGTAGTTGATCTGGTTTTCGCCGAGCGCCCGACGGACCATGTCCATGTCGCGGGCGACGGACGCGGTGCCGACGTTGGCCAGGAAAGCGTTGCCCATTCGGGTGACACATTGCTGGGCGTACTGCCGGTAGAGCTGCTCGATGTGGTCCACGCCGGCCGGGCTGTAGTCGACCATGGGTTCGCGCCGATACGCGTCGATCTCGGCGTCGCTGCGGCACCGCACCGACGGGGTGGAGTGGCCCACCCCCCGCGGGTCGAAGCCCACGAGGTCGAAGTGGCGCCTGATGTCGGACCCTTGCAGTTCCGCCGCCATCCCGGCGACCATGTCGACCGCCGACCCCCCGGGCCCGCCCGGATTCACCAGCAGCGATCCGATGCGCTGCCCGGTAGCCGGCACGCGGATGACCGCCAGCTTCGCCTGCGCCCCGCCGGGGGCGTTGTAGTCCACTGGAACCGGCACGGTCGCGCACCGCGCGCCATTGGGGGGGGCTTCGTTGCCCAGGAACTGGCCGCAGCTGCCCCATCTCGTCCCCGGCACGAGGGCCTGGGGCGGGGCCGGCGCGGGGGTCTCGTCGGCGCCGGGTTCGGGCGACGCCCACGCGGGCCCGGCGACCAGCACCCCCGACGACAGCATGAGTAGTGAGAGCAGCGCCGAACTCAACGATTTCAGGCGCGACATGGGTCTAGATCGTCGCAGCCTCGGGTAACCCTGGAGAGCGCGAAACGGTTACGCCTTGGTCTCACATCCGGCGGGCGCCGAGCGTGTAGTGGCTGCGATAAAACCGCGAATTTTTCGCAATGAGTGCACGTTCGGCGCCCGAAAGCCCCTCGTCTTAGCACTTCGCGCCGCTGGGCGGCGTGGAGCCACCGATCAGGTATGTCGTGATGTAGTCGTCGATGCAGTTGTCGCCCTGGAAGACGACCGTGTGCTGGGTCCCGTCGAAGGTGAGCAGCGACGCGCGCAGCTCATTCGCCAGGTCCACACCCGCCTTGTACGGGGTGGCGGGGTCGTGGGTGGTGGACACCACGACCGTCGCCGCCAGGCCGGGCGCGGAAATGGTGTGCGGGGTGCTCGTCGGCGGCACCGGCCAGAACGCGCAGGTGCCGAGCGGGGCGTCACCGGTGAACGACCCGTAGCTCATGAACGGGGCAATCTCGCGGGAGCGGCGGTCTTCGTCGACCACCTTGGCGCGGTCGGTGACCGGCGGCTGGTCGACGCAGTTGATCGCGACGCGAGCATCGGTGGCGTTGTTGTAGTGGCCGCGGGAGTCGCGACGCATGTACATGTCCGCCAGGATCAACATCGTGTCGCCGTGGTGGTGGGACAACTCGGTCAGGCCGTCGGTGAGGTGGCGCCACAACGAGGGCGAGTACAGCGCCATGATGGTACCGATGATGGCGTCGCTGTAGCTGAGTCCGCGCGGATCCTTGGTGGGGGCCGGCTTGCCGATCGTCGGATTGTCCGGGTCGACCAACGGGTTGACCAGGCTCTGATAAACGCTGACGGCCTTGGCCGGGTCGGTGCCGAGCGGACAGCCATGTTGCTTCGCACAGTCGGCGGCGTAGTCGTTGAACGCACCCTGGAAACCCTTGGCCTGCAGCAGATCCGCTTCAATCGGGTCCTGGTTGGGGTCGACAGCTCCGTCGAGGATCATCGCTCGCACCTTGGTCGGGTAGGCCTCGGCGTAGGCGGAGCCGATCCGGGTGCCGTAGGAGTAGCCGAGGTAGGTCAGTTTCTCGTCGCCGAGCGCCGCGCGGATCCCGTCGAGGTCCCTGGCGACGTTGACGGTGCCGACGTTGGCCAGAAAGCCCTTACCCATCTTGTCCACGCAGCGGCCGACGAACTGCTTCGTCTCGTCCTCGATGTGGGCCACCCCGGCGGGGCTGTAGTCGACGTCGGGTTCGGTGCGCAGCTTGTCGTTGTCGGCGTCGGAGTTGCACCAGATGGCCGGTCGCGCCGCCCCGACCCCGCGGGGATCGAAGCCAACCAAGTCGAAGCGTTCCCGGACCCGCTTGGGCAACGTCTGAACGACGCCCAGGGCCGCTTCGATGCCGGACTCCCCCGGGCCGCCCGGGTTGATCACCAGCGAGCCGATCTTGTCTCCGGTCGCGGGGAACTTGATCAATGGCAGCGAGGCGACGTCACCGTCGAGGTGGTCGTAATCGACCGGGACGGCCAGCCTGCCGCACATGGCGCCCTTGGGGAGCTTGGCCTTGGGGTTCGACGTACGGCAGGGAATCCATTCGATCGGCTGGCCCAGCTTGGGTCCCGCCAGCACCGCGCGGCCGCCGACCACGCGGACGCAGCCCGCAAAAAGCAACGTCACAGCTGCGATCGCCGTCCAGACCAGCACTGTGCGCGTGACCCTGACGCGGCGAATCTGCCCCATGTGCACCCATGCTGCCAGAGGTGACCTGAGATTCTCATGAGCGCCGCCGCCGACCGGCCGACCGCATGGGCTGCATCACAGGAGGACACCCGTGCACCCGGGCAACAGAAGTGGCAGAATACAGGGGTCAGACGAACCCGGGGACCCCGTCAAGGGCCACGAGGATCGACCCGACCACACCTGAGGACAGTCATGTCTGAGCACAACGTTTACGGTTCCGGTGCGCCCGCGGGCGC
>CAZZHX010000055.1:0-940 GCA_964653535.1 uncultured Mycobacterium sp.
CGGGCCGTGGCTGCGCGAGCCGGTGGGGCCGATCCACTGGGCCGGCACCGAGACTGCCGACGAGTGGACCGGGTTCCTCGACGGTGCGGTCAGGTCCGGTCGGCGGGCGGCTGCCGAAGTCGCCGCGCTGCTGTGACCGCGGTCAGCATCTCCAACGACGTGCTCGGCACGATTGCCGGCTGACATCCCCGGTGCGGCCGTCGGATCCCACCAGTAGGGTGAGCGACATGAAATATCTCGATGTGAACGGGGTGGGCCGGGTCAGCCGGATCGGCCTGGGCACCTGGCAATTCGGGTCCCGCGAGTGGGGCTATGGGGACCGCTACGCCTCGGGCGCCGCCCGCGACATCGTGCGTCGCGCCCTGGACACCGGCGTGACCCTGTTCGACACTGCCGAGGTGTACGGGTTCGGGAAGAGCGAACGGATTCTCGGCGAGGCGCTGGGCGACCAGCGCGACGAGGTCGCCGTCGCCAGCAAGATCATGCCCGTCGCGCCCTTCCCCGCGGTGGTCAAGCAACGCGAGCGCGGCAGTGCCCGGCGGCTCGGCATCGACCGGATTCCCCTGTATCAGGTTCATCAGCCCAACCCGCTCTTCCCGGACACGGTGATCATGCCGGGGATGCGCGACCTGCTCGACGGCGGACAGATCGGCGCGGCCGGAGTGTCCAACTACTCGCTCGACCGGTGGCGCAAGGCCGACGCCGCGCTCGGGCGGCCGGTGATCAGCAACCAGGTGCACTTCTCTCTGGCCCACGCCGGGGCGCTCAAGGACCGGGTGCCCTTCGCCGAGCGGGAGAACCGCGTCGTGATCGCCTACAGCCCGCTGGCCCAGGGGTTGCTGGGCGGCAAGTACGGCCTGAACAACCGCCCCGGCGGGGTCCGCGCCGCCAACCCGCTGTTCGGCACCGAGAACCTGCGCCGCATCGAGCCCCTGCTGCA
>CAZZHX010000055.1:950-7234 GCA_964653535.1 uncultured Mycobacterium sp.
GACCTGCGCGCCGACGTCGCGCAGGTCGGCGCGAAGCCCGCTCAGGTGGCGTTGGCGTGGCTGATCAGTCTGCCGGGCGTGGTCGCCATTCCCGGGGCGTCCAGCGTCGAGCAACTCGAGTTCAACGCCGCCGCAGCCGATATCGAGCTATCGCAGGATTCCCGCGACGCGCTCACGGCGGCCGCCCGCGCGTTCCGGCCGGTGTCCATCGGGCACTTCCTCACCGACACGGCCCGGGAGCGGCTGGCGCGCCGCTAAACCAGGCGCGCCGGCCGCACTCAGTCGGCCAGCACCGCCGGGCCCCCCGGCGCGCCCCGGGCGACCACGACGGGCATCGACGTGGCGGCGGCCGTCTGCAGGATCGTGTGCACCACCGCGATGAGGTCCTCGACGGGCATCAAATTGCCGGGCATCACCCCGCGGGACGCCCACAGTGGGACGGCCTTCATGGCGAGGTCCATATCCCAGCCGGTGTTCATGCCCGTCTGGGCGTCGCCCTCGCCGCCGGCGCACTCGCCCACGACGAGGCAGGTGAAGCCGATGGAAGGGTGCTCGGCCCGCCAGGCATCGACGAGCCTCTCGAGGGCCGCCTTGCTCACGCCGTAGGCTCCCAGGCCCGGCCACGGCGGGCCGAACGTGCCCGCGTCGGAGGACAGGTAGACCGCCTTGCCCGTGGACGCCGTCAGGTGCGGGAGCGCCGCGGCCGTCACCAGCGACGCGCCGATGACGTTGGTATCGAACACCCGCCGCCAGGTTTCGGCGTCGGTGTCGACTAGGCGCACGATCGGACCCACAGCCGGCGTGTAGACGACGTTGTCGATGCCGCCCAGTGCCGCGGCGGCGTCGTTGATCGCCGACCGGCACGACGCCTCGTCGGTGACGTCGCAGCCGATGGCGACGGCGCCCGCCCCCGCTTCCCGGGCCGCGGCCTCGATGCGCTCGCGGCGCCGGGCGAGCAGCGCCACCCGGTCGCCGCGCTGGGCGAGGCCGACAGCGATGCAGCGCCCCAGTCCGCTGGAGGCGCCAACCACCACTGTCCTCGACATGTCTGACCCTCTCCCGCGCCCGATCCCACGTCCGATCCCGCGCCCGATCCCGCGATGCGCCGCTATCGGCCAGAACTTACCGGATGCTTGCGTTGCCGAGCGCGGGCCGCGGATACCAGGTGCCTCACCCCCGACTCGATGCCGGCGGCCAGCGCGTCGATGTCGGGTGCGGCATCAAAGTCGGCGGTGATACCGAAGGTGAACGCGTCCGCGTAGCTGACCATCGCGATGCCGGTGCGCAGCCGCAGCGCGATCGGGGGAATGGGGAGCATCTCCAGCACCCGACGGCCCATGAGCGTCTGGTGGGCCCGCGGGCCCGGAACGTTGGTCGCCAGGGCCACCACCGCGCGCTGCGGCAGCCGCGAGAGCACACGAACCGCCCAGGCGGAAACCGGGAACGGGTAGGCCTGGGCGGTCGACACCAGCGCGCTGCCGCCTTGGCTCTGGCCGCCGGACTTGGCATGGCCGAGCCGATCGTGCACCAGTCGCAACTGCTCGACCGCGTCCTCGGTGTCGACCGGCAACAGCGGCAGCATCGCCGACACCCGGTTGTCGGTCACGTCGAGTGCGCCGGCCGAACGGACCGACACGGGAACCAAGGTGCGCAACGAGTCCCGGGACGGATGCTCACCCCGGCCGAGCAGCATCTGGCGGTAGCCCGACGTAATCGCTGCCAGCGCAACATCGTTGAGTGTCACGCCGAATGCCCGCCCGATCTTGCGCATGTCGGCCAGCCGGACACGGGCCGCGCTGTAGCGCCGCATCGTCGTGACGGGCCCGTTGAGCGACGAGTGCGGTCCGGGACCGACCAGGGTCACGGCCAGCTCGGCCATACCGACCACCGCGTGTTCGGCGGCCCGCACCCACGACACTGCGCTGCGGACCGGGTTGCGAATCAGATTCCCGGCCTTATTCGGCTTCGCGGTGGCGTGGATGCTCGTGACGAACGAACCGCCCCCGTCGCCGTGGCCGTCACCCTTGTGGTGGCCGTCGGCGAACTTCGCCAGCATCTGCGCCGTCGCGATCCCGTCGGCGACGCAGTGGTGGATCTTGGTCAGCACGGCCCACCGGTCGTCGCTCAGTCCTTCGATGATCCAGCAGTCCCATAGCGGACGCTCGCGATCGAGCCTGCGCTCCATGAGCGTGGCGACCATCTCGAACAACTCGGTATCGCCGCCGGGATGTGGCAGCGCGACCCGGTGCAGGTGCCGCGCCAGGTCGAAGTGCGCGTCGTCGACCCATTCCGGCGGGCGCAGGTCGAGCGGGTAGGTCCGCACCACCTGCCGGCAGCGCGGGATCGACCGCACCCGCCCGGTGAAGGCGGCGACGAACTCGTCGAATCCGGGCGCCGGACCTTCCACGATCGACACGCCACCGATCGCGAGGCTCACGTGCGGGTCGGAATCCTCGACCTCGAGAAAACCCGCGTCCAGGACACTCAATTGCTCCACCCCGCCACTGTCCGCCCACGCCCTGGCCCGTGGTCAGGGTCAGAAGTCCTCACCTTCGGGGCCATTCGCACGGTGCCCCGGGCGCGCAGCCGGACATAGTGTCAGCTGCATGCCGGGCACGGACTTTCGCTACATTCGCTTCTTTGAGGAGTTCGGCATCGACGACGTGGGGCTCGTCGGCGGTAAGAACGCGTCGCTCGGCGAGATGTTCCGGAAGCTGAACGCCCACGGCGTGCGGGTCCCGCACGGGTTCGCCATCACCGCCGAGGCCTACAAGCACATCCTGGACACGGCCGGTGCCTGGGACGCGCTGCACGCCGAACTCGACGACCTGGATCCCGCCGACGTCACCGCGTTGGCACGCAAGGGCAAGCGGGCCCGCGAGATCGTCTACGGCGCCGGGCTTCCCGACGACCTGGCAGCCGAGATCGTGGGTGCCTACCGGATGTTGCAGAACGAGTACGGCGAGGAGGTCAGCCTCGCGGTGCGTAGCTCAGCCACCGCCGAGGACCTGCCGACGGCGAGCTTCGCCGGCCAGCAGGAGTCCTTCCTCAACATTACGGGCCCGGAGAGCCTCCTGGACGCATGTCGCCGCTGCTTCGCCAGCCTGTTCACCGACAGGGCCATTCACTACCGCATCGACCAGGGCTTCGACCACTTCAAGGTATGGCTGTCGATCGGCGTAATGAAGATGGTGCGCTCCGACCTCGCCTCCTCTGGTGTGATGTTCACCCTCGACACCGAGTCGGGCTTCACCGACGTCGTGTTCGTCACCGGGGCCTACGGCCTTGGCGAGAACGTGGTTCAAGGCGCCGTCGACCCCGACGAGTTCTACGTCCACAAGCCGACCTACCTGGCCGGCCACCGCGCCGTGCTGCGCCGCCTCGTCGGCGACAAGGCCGTGAAAATGGTCTTCGTCGAGGGTGGGACACAGCACACGACCCGCAACATCCCTACCCCGAAGTCCGATCGGACCCGCTTCTGCGTCACCGACGAGGACGTCCTCGAACTGGCCGGCTACGCGTGCGCCATCGAAGCGCACTACGGCCGGCCGATGGACATCGAGTGGGCCAAGGACGGCCTCGACGGCCTGCTCTACATCGTCCAGGCGCGCCCCGAGACCACGGCCTCCCAGCGCAGCCTGACCACCATCGAGAGTTACGTGCTCAAGGACGGCCCGCGGAAGAGGGACGTTCTCGCCGAGGGTCGTTCGGTCGGGGAGAAGATCGCCACGGGCACCGCGAGACGGATCGACCACGTCGCGCAGCTGTCCGAGTTCCGGCCCGGCGACGTCCTGGTCGCCGACATCACCACGCCGGACTGGGAGCCGGTCATGAAGATCGCCGCCGCGATCGTCACCAATCGCGGCGGGCGCACCTGCCACGCCGCGATCATCGCGCGCGAACTCGGTATCCCGGCCGTCGTCGGCACGGGCGATGCCACCACGCGTGTGCCCGAGGGCGCCGTCGTCACGGTGTCATGCATCGAGGGCGACACCGGGCGCGTATACCGCGGCGAGGTGGGCTTCCACGTGGACCGCACCGAGGTGGGCGACCTGCCGCGGCCGCGGACCCAGGTCATGGTCAACCTCGGCAACCCCGATCTCGCCTTCAAGACCTCGTTCCTGCCCAACGACGGCGTGGGACTGGCCCGAATGGAATTCATCGTCGGCGAGTACATCAAGGTTCACCCGCTGGCCCTGCTGCACCCCGACGAGGTCGACGACCCCGGAGCCCGCCGCGCGATCGATACGCTCACCCGGGGCTACCCCAACGGCGGGGCCTACTTCGTTCAGCGACTCTCGGAGGGAATCGGCACCATTGCGGCCGCGTTCTGGCCCAAGCCGGTGGTGGTGCGGACGTCGGACTTCAAGACCAACGAATACGCCAGCCTCATCGGCGGCAGCGGCTTCGAGCCCGTCGAGAGCAACCCGATGCTCGGCTTCCGCGGCGCCTCGCGCTACGCGCACCCCGCGTATGCCGAGGGCTTCGCGCTGGAGTGCCGCGCCATAAAACGCGTCCGCGACGACATGGGCCTGACGAACGTCATCATCATGCTTCCGTTCGTCCGCAGGGTCGCCGAGGCCGACCTGGTGCTCACTACGATGGCGGACCTCGGCCTGCGGCGCGGCGAGAACGGCCTGCAGGTGTACGCGATGTGCGAGATTCCGAACAACGTGATCCTCATCGACCAGTTCGCCACGCGTTTCGACGGCTTCTCGATCGGCTCCAACGACCTGACCCAGCTCACCCTCGGCGTCGACCGCGACAGCGAGATCGTCGCCTTCGATTACGACGAACGCGACGACGGCGTCAAGGAGATGATCCGCCTGGCGGTGGAAGGCTGCCGCCGCAACGGGATTCACTCGGGGCTGTGCGGGCAGGCGCCGTCGGACTACCCCGACATGGCCGAGTTCCTGGTCCGCCTCGGCATCGACTCGGTGAGCCTGAACCCCGACGTGGTGGTGAAGACGACGCGCCAGATCCTCGACCTGGAGCGGCAGATCGCGCCCCTACCGGTCCGGGGCTGACGGCGGACCGTTCGCCGGGCGTGCCCACGCGTCCAGGGCCTCGCCCAGCGCGTGGTCGGGAGCCCGCGAGGTGTCGATCACGTGCGCGGTGTCCCACCCGGTGTCCCGCCCCGCCAGCGCCACGGCGATCTGCGGGGTCGCCTCGGAGGTGCCCACCGGCCTCGTCGTGGCACGTTCGGCGGCCGTCTCGGCCGTCGCCGAGCAGACGAGTTCGACCATCGCCGAATGGGTCTCGGCGCCAACGCGGTGCGCCCGGGCGCGGATCTGCGGGTCCCCCCAGGTGCCGTCGAGGATCACCGACCACCCGTCGCCCAACAACCGGCGCGCCCGGCTGCACACCTCCTCGTAGACGGTCGCGACGTTGGCCGGGCTGTAGAGCCCGGAGCCCAGGACGCCGGGATCCCCTGCGATGACGCCGGAGTCGCGCAGTTCCCGGCGCACGTCGTCCGTCGAGATGACCCGCGCCCCCACCCTGGCGGCAAGCGCACGCGCGACCGTTGACTTGCCGGTGCCGGGGCTGCCGCCGACCAGCGCCAACCGGACGGTGCCACGGTCCAGGTGGCGAGTCGCGATGTCCAGGTGGCGCGCGGCTTCGGCGGCGGCGTGAGCGGGGGCTTGAGCGGCGGCTTGAGCGGCGACTTGAGCGGCGACATCAGCCCCGCCCTGGGACACCCGGACGCAATCGACCTTCGCCCGCACCACGGCGCGATACGCGATGTAGAAGTCCCGCAGCGCCGCGGGTACGTCATCCCCCGCATGGGCGGCGTAGCGCTCGAGGAAGTGGTCGCCGAGGTCCTCGCGGCCCAGGAACTCGAGATCCATGGCGAGAAAGGCGGCGTCGTCGGCGCAGTCGAGGAAACGTAGCTCGTCGTCGAACTCCAGGCAGTCGAGCAGCGCGGGTGTGCTGTCGACCCAGAAGATGTCGTCGGCGAGGAGGTCGCCGTGCCCGTCGACGATGCGACCCTCCTCGATGCGGCGCGCGAACAACGCCGCCCGCCCCGCGAGAAATTGGCCGACCAGTAACCGCAGCCGGGAGACGGACGCCGGTGAGATTCCCGACGCCGGGTCGCGCGCCCAGCGGTCGAGTTCGGCCAGATTTTGTTCCCAGCGCCGCCCGACCGCGCCAGCGCCAGCCGATATCGGGCGTAGTTGTATCGGAGAAACAGCAGCTCTTCCCTGCCCCGGTCAAGCCCGGCCTGCCCGTCGGGGGCCGCCAGCGCCCAACCGGCTGAGAGGCCGAACAGGATCTCCTGGGCC
>CAZZHX010000055.1:7244-14994 GCA_964653535.1 uncultured Mycobacterium sp.
TTCCGGTGAAAGCTGGCCAACACAGCCGCGACGGCATCGAGGGCGCCCGGTGCGTCGAACGCGCCGGTCTCCCCGGTCACCAGCGCCGCCAATCGGTCGCCATCGCGGTAGCGCCGCATGACGACGACGGGTTCGGCCGGCCCCCCGGCGGGGTCGGTGAGGTGCGCTAGTCCGAGGTAGCTGTCGGGCGACAGCCTCCTGTTCAGCTCTAATTCCCGCTGGCAGGCGCGCTCGCGCTGGGGGTTCTCGCGGAAGTCGAGAAAGTCGGTCAGCACCGGCTTCTTGGCCTTGTATGCCCGGTCGCCTACCAGGACAACGACACCGGTATGGGTTTCGCGTATCTCGAGATAAGGCACGGCGGTGATAACAGGGGCTAGGAATGGCTAGGAATGGCTACGAGTGGCTACGACGGGCGCGCAGGGCGCGCGACGATCACCGGCATCCGGACCGAATGGACCACGGCGTTGCTGACCGAACCCAGCAAGGCGCCGGCCCGCCCGTGACTGCCGACGACCACAAGCTGGGCGGACTCCGAGCGCTCGATCAGTTGCCGCGCCGGCTGGTCGCACACGACGAGCCGGTCGACCGTGACGTCGGGATAGCGTTCCTGCCAGCCCGCCAGTTGTTCGGCCAGGCTCCGCTCCGCCTCCGACTTGACCGCCGACCAGTCCAGTCCCGCGATGTCGAGGGCTTCAACGTCGCTCCACGCGTGCAACGCGATCAACTCGACGCCACGGCGCGACGCCTCGTCGAAACCGATCGCGACCGCAAGCTCCGAGGCGGTCGAGCCGTCGAGCCCCACCAGTACCGGAGCCCGCAGCGGGTGCGGCATCAGCGGATCCTCGTCGCGGATGACCGCGACCGGGCAGTGAGCGCCGCGCACCACGCTCGAGCTCACCGAGCCCAGCAACAGCCTCGACACCGCACCCCGTCCGCTGGCGCCGACGACGAGCAACTCGGCCTCGCCGGACATGGCAACCAGCGTCGGCACGGGCGGGGCGAACGCCAGCTCGGTCGACACCGCGAACCCGGGCTCGCCGCGGACGGCATCGGCGGCGATTTTCACAGCCCGCTCGAGAACCTGCCGGCCCTGTTCCTCCTGCCACACCGCGACGCCGGCCGCCAGCGGAATCGCCGGGTATGCCGGCACGATCGCTTTCAGCGTGTGCACCACGGTCAGCGGGACACCCCGCATGGCCGCCTCACGAGCCGCCCAGCACGCGGCGGCGTTGGCTGCGGGCGACCCATCGACCCCGACGACGATGCCGTGACGGCTGGCAGTTGCCGACATCTCGACACTCCTTCCCTCCGGTGCCCTTCGTTGACAAGACTAGGACCTCGCCCAGGTACCGGACATGGGGCTTTAGTCATCAACCCCGTGGCCAGCAGACCCTGTGCCCCGGGCTGTGGCATCGTCGCACGGGTGAGCACACGGCCCGGCGCCATCGACCGGCGTTACCACGACGCCGTGATCTTCGACCTGCACTGCATGGTCGCCGAGGCCGAGCCCGGAGTCGTGCGTAGCCGTGACTCGACCGTGCCACTGCTGCGGCGCCTGCGAGAGGCCGGCGTCGCGACCGCCGTCTACTCGTCCAGCGGCGGGTGCGCCCGGATCCTGGCTGCCGCCGGGCTCGACGACCTGGTCAGCCTGGTGGTCGAGGCCACCGCGAACCCCGATGCGGCCACCCTAATCGCCACGGCGCAGCGCCTGGGCACCCGGCCCGTTCGATGCGTCGTCGTCGCCGGCGACCCGGCCGGTGTCACGGCCGGCGTCGACGGCGGCTTCTGTCTGGTCATCGGGCTTGAGCGCGACGGGTACGCCGAGCAGATGCTGTCCTGCGGCGCCGCGACCGTGGTCGCCGACCTGGCCGAGATCTCGGTGCGCGCCCCCGGCACGGCCATGGCTGCCATCGCCGACGCCCGGCAGGCCTACAGCCAACTCAAGGAGTTGGTGGCAGGCCGCCGGCCCGCGGTGTTCTTCGACTTCGACGGCACACTGTCAGAGATCGTCGACACGCCTGCCACCGCCACGCTCGTCGAGGGCGCCGCCGATGCGCTGCGGGCGCTGGCCGCGCAGTGCCCCGTCGGGGTGATCAGCGGCCGCGACCTACGCGACGTGCGCGACAGGGTGAACGTCGACAGGTTGTGGTACGCCGGCAGCCACGGCTTCGAGTTGCTCGCGCCGGACGGCACGCACCATCAGAACTCCGTCGCCGCGGACGCCGTCGATGTCTTGGCGCGGGCGGCTGGCCAACTCGCCGAGACCCTCCGCGACGTTCCGGGAGCGGTGGTGGAACACAAACGCTTCGCGGTCGCCGTTCACTACCGCAACGCCGATCCCGCCGACGTCGACCGAGTGGTCGCCGCCACCCGCGCATGCGGGCGGGCCCACGGTCTGCGGATCACCACCGGCCGCAAGGTGATCGAACTTCGCCCGGATATCGACTGGGACAAGGGCACCACCATCGCCTGGCTGCTCGACCGCATCGAGGGCGGCGACCACACCTCCGGCCTCGGTGCCGTGTTGCCGATCTACCTCGGCGACGACATCACCGACGAGGACGCCTTCGACGCGATCCAGTCCGACGGCGTGGGGATCGTGGTGCGGCACCAGGAGGACGGCGACCGCCCGTCCGCCGCGTGGTTCAGCCTCGAAGATCCCCCGGCAGTGGTCGACTTCGCCCGCCGGCTCGCCAACGATCTCCACGACGCGGCGACGGCGGGCGGATCACCACGATGACACAGCAGCCCCTCGAACAGCCCTGCGCAACGGCGGGCTACACGCTGCGGACGACGATCACCGGCGCTTTGGCCGACTGGACGAGGGCCGAGCTGACGGATCCCAGCTGCATGCCGGGAAATCCGCCGCGGCCGCGGCTGCCGACCACCACCAGCTGGGCGCGCTCCGACTCCGTGATCAGCCAGTGGGCCGGCTTGTCGCAGTAGACAAGCCGCTGCACGGCGACGTCCGGATACCGCCCCTGCCAACCGGCCAGGCGTTCGCCGAGGATCTCGTGCCCCTCGCCCTCACGTTCACGCCAGTCCATGCCGAGGGCCGGGAACACCCCGACGTCGCTCCACACGTGCAGCGCCACCAGCTCCACCCCGCGGCGGGAGGCTTCGTCGAAGGCCAGCGCGGTGGCCGCTTCCGAGGCGGGCGACCCGTCGATGCCCAACAGCACGGGCGCGGCCGGATCGGGAGTCGCGTCCTTGTCCTGCCGGACCACCGCGACCGGGCAGTGGGCGTGGTGAGCCAGTCCCATCGCCACCGAGCCGAGCAGCAGGCGGCCCAACGCACCCAGGCCCTGCGTCCCGGCCACCACCATCCAGGAGTCCCGCGAGGCGTCGATGAGCGCGGGCAGCACGCTGGAATAGACCGTTTCCGTGCGTATTTCGGGAGGCTCGGCGCCGTTCAGGCAGGCGGTCAGCGCGGCGTGCGCCCCGTCGATCACCTGCTTCGCGTCGTCGTGCTGCCACTCCGGCATCTCCGCATACAGCTGGCCGACCGGCCAGCCGACCACCACCGGGGGGACAGCATGCATCAGCGTGACGGGCAATCGATGCGCGATCGCCTCGCGGGTTGCCCACGCCACGGCGGCGTCCGACGGCCCCGACCCGTCGACGCACACCAGCACCCCGTACTTGCCTGCGCCCTCTGCCATGTTGCACTCCCCTATCGGTTCTCGGCTTATCGGTGCCCTTGGTCAATAGTCGGCGTCAATAGTCGGCGTCAATAGTCGGTGAGCGGTGCGATCCAGTGGACCCGGGTACCGCCCCCCGGCGGGGTGCTGAGATCGCAGGTGCCGCCCAGCTGTTCGGCGCGGTACTGCATGCTGGCCAGGCCGCTGCGTCGGGCATTGTCGGCGGGTATCCCGCAGCCGTTGTCGGTGATGTCGAGAGTGAAGATGTCGGCGACGCTGACTTCGACGGTCAGGCGCGCCGCGCCGGAGTGCCGCAGGGCGTTGCTGATCGCCTCGGCGGTGACCGCCTCGGCGTGCTCGGCGAGCTCGCCGCCGACGGCCGCCATCGGTCCGTGGAAGCGGACTGTGGTCACGATGTCGCGGGTTCCGGTGAGGTCGGCGATCACGCGGGCAATCCGGTGCCGGAAGTCGGCGTTCTGCCCTGCGGTGGGCTTGAGCTGGAAGATCGTCGTGCGGATCTCTTCGATGATGGTCTGCAGGTCGTCGAGCGTGCGGTTGAGCCTGTCGGCGATCTCCGCCGAGTCCGACCTGGCCAGCGTGCCCTGCAGGTCCATACCCGCGGCGAAGATCCGCTGGATGACGTGGTCGTGCAAGTCGTGCGCGATGCGCTCGCGTTCGGCGAGAATGCTCAGCTGCCGCGAGTTCTCCCGGGCCGACGACAGCACGAGTGCTATCGCGGCGTGCGTCGCGAAGTCGTTCAGCACGTCGAGGTAACTCTCGCTGAATGCCGGCTGGTCGACGCCGCGGGCGATGACGATCACGCCCGCGACGTGTTCCCGGGTGCGCAACGGCATCACGATCGCGGGGCGCTGCCCCACATCGGAGAACCCCGCGATCGGGTAGGTCAGCGCCTCGGTGATCAGCGGCTCGCCGGAGCGGAACGCGGCTCCGGTGGTGGAACCCTGCACCGGAACCTGCTGGCCGAGCAGGTCGGTGGCGTTGATACCCACCGCGGCGGCCACCACCAGCGTGTCGATCTGATCGGCGGGCCCGTCGCCGGGCACATCGGCGGGGCCGTCGGGGGTGTCGGGCACCAGCACGATCACATGTTCGGCGTCGGCCAGGACCCGCGCGCGTTCGGCGATCAGGTGCAGCGGGCGCTGGTTCGGACCGGCGTTGGACAGCAGGGCCGTAGTGATCTCGCGGCTGGCCGCCATCCACCGGGCCGCCGTCCGCTCGCGCTCGAAGAGTTGCGCATTGTCGATCGCGATGGCGGCCGGGAACGTCAGCGCGCGGGCTGCCACCTCGTCAGATTCGGAGAAGACCAGATCCGGGTCGACATGGGTCAGGTAGAGGCTGCCGAACGAGGTCCCACGCAGGGTGATCGGCACCGCCAGGAAGGCGCGCATCGGGGGATGGTGCTCGGGGAAGCCCACGGTGGCAGGGTGCTGGGTCAGGTCGTTCATGCGCAGGGGGTGGTCATCGAGCAGCGTCATGCTGAGAACGCCCTTGCCCGCCGGCAGGTGCCCGATGCGCCGGATGGTGCCGTCGTCCATGCCCTGGTGAACGAACGAGAGCATGTTGCCCTCGGCATCCCGCAGGGCCGCGGCGCCGTACGCGGCCGATGTCAGCTCCATGGCCGCGGTGACGATCCGGTTCAGCGTGACGTCGAGGTCGAGGTCCGCGCCGATCTCGACGAAGACGCGCAGCAGTTGCTCCATTTGGTCGCGCGCCGAGAGCAGCCGGTCGAGCTCGCCATGCATCTTGCTGACCAGCCCGCGCTGACCGAGTCCGGCGAAAGCCGAGTTGCGTTCGTTGCTGGGCACGTGACCCGATACCTCCATAACGAAGACTATCGGAATAACTCAATCTTTACAGGCGGGGCCGGTCCGGCGACTGCGCCGACGGGGCGCCCGGCTGGCCCGACCACTGACTCAACCTCGATGCGAACACCGCCGCCTGGGTTCGCCTCTCCATACCGAGTTTGGCCAGCAGCCGCGAGACGTAGTTCTTCACCGTCTTCTCGGCCAGGAACATCCGGGCGGCGATCTGCCTGTTGGTCAACCCCTCGCTGAGCAGTCCCAGCAGCGTTCGCTCCTGCTCGGTGAGGCCCGACAGCGGGTCGTCGCGTTCGGCGGCGCCGCGCAGCTTCGCCATCAGCGCGGCCGCCGCCCGGTTGTCCAGTAGGGACTTGCCGGCACCCACCTCTTTGATGGCGTGGGCCAGCTCCATTCCCTTGATGTCCTTGACGACGTAGCCGCTGGCGCCGGCCAGGATCGCATCGAGCATCGCCTCATCGGACGTGAACGACGTCAGCATCAGGCAGCGCAGGTCTGGATGATCGGACAACAGGTCGCGGCACAACTCGATCCCGTTGCCGTCGGGAAGGCGCACGTCGAGGACGACGACGTCGGGCCGCAACGCCGGGATCCTCGCCTTCGCCTCGGAGACCGAGCCGGCCTCGCCGACGATGTCGAGCTCGGGGTCCGACGCGAGCAGGTCCGCGAGACCGCGCCGGACGACCTCGTGGTCGTCGACCAGGAACACCTTCACCATGACCCGCACTCTCCTGACCGATTGAGCTTCACCAACGCACCGAACGGGCCGGTCTCAGTGCCGGACCCGCTGTCCAGACGCCGATCGATCTGCCGCACGGCGGGGTGGCGGCGCCCACCACCGACTTGGCGTCCATCTGGTTCATATCGCTCCCGAATGACTGTGATCAGTTCCAGGTTAGAGCGGGATCGCGCCCAGCGGAGGGGCCGTTTGGCCCCATCTGCGCGGGAAGTCCGGTTCACATGCGTCAGATGTTCACGGGCTCGGTGACGGTTTCGAACAACCTCTCCACGTCCCGGCGCTCGCACGCCGCGGTGCCCGGTGTCATCAACATCGCCGCGCCCGCCGCGATACCCAGGCCGACGGACGTGGTCAGTGTCCATCCGCGGCTGAGCCCCACGGTGATGGCGGCGACCATGGCGTCACCAGCGCCCACACCGCTGCCGCTCGGCATCGGGATCGCCGAAAACCGCTGGGTCGCATCCCGCGTCACCAGCAAGGCACCCTCGGACCCCACCGAGACCAGCACCACGTCCGCACGGCCGCCGTCGATGAGTTCGCGGGCGGCAGCCACCTGCTCGGCCTCGTCAACCAGAGGTCGGCCGACGCATTCCCGCAGCTCCCGCACACTGGCCTTGAGTAGGAACACCCCGGATGAGACGTGGCGCAAGCCGCTGCCGGAGGTGTCCAGAATCAGCCGCACGCCCAGCTGCCCGCACAAGTCGGCAACCCGCTGGTAATAGTCGTCGGGCACCCCGGGCGGCAAACTACCGCTGGCCACCACGAATTCCGCCGATCGCGCGGCCATCCGCAACTCGCGCAGGCAGCACTGATGCTCGCGCACCGTCAGCTCGGGCCCCGGCAGCACAAACCGGTACTGCTCACCGGTGCTGATTTCGTTGACGGTGAAGCTCTCTCGCGTCGCCCCGGCAATCGGGATCGCCGCGAAGGCGACACCCGCTTCGTCGAGCAGCGCCGTGAGGTGTCCACCGTGCGAACCGCCCACGGGGAACACCGCGAACACCGAGCCGCCGAGCACACGTGCGATCCGGGCGACGTTGATCCCCCCGCCGCCCGGGTCGTAGCGAGTCGCGCCGCAGCGCAATTTCCGGGTCGGCCGCACAACGTCGATGCTCGTCGCGACGTCGAGCGCCGGATTCATGGTCAATGTGACGATTCCCGGCCGGCTTGCCACCGCGTCGGCCGGAATGGTCATTCGCATTGACTCCGTCGTTTACAGGCCGCTGGGGTAGGTTTCCGGCGTTTCGCCGACGATCCACAGACTAGTGACCGCCAGGGGCTCTGGCGCCCCGGTCCCGTCGATGTGGATCATCGCGTCGAATTGGCCGTCGGGGTGGCCAGCAGCCGCCGCACCTCGTCGTCCTCGACCTGCCTGAAATCCCAGAACGACTCGCCGACCGCCAGGAACGGGGTGGGCATGCTGGCGCAGACGACGTCGTCGACGAGCCCGACGAATTCGCGGCATGTGGATTCGGGCGCCGCCGGCACCGCGATCACGATGCCGGCGGGCTCGGCGTCGCGCAGCGCCTGCA
>CAZZHX010000056.1:0-14421 GCA_964653535.1 uncultured Mycobacterium sp.
CATCGTCGACGGCGCCTTGGTCAGCGGGGACGCGCTGGTCACCGGCCACCCGCTGCTGCGTCGCAGCGGCCCGCAGTTGCTGCCGGCGGTGTTCAGCCACAGCCAGCGGGAAAGCCTGCGCAGCGTGACCGCACTGGGCCGGCTGGACACCGATGTCCTGCTGCCCGGTCACGGCGACGTGTGGCGCGGACCGATCCAGGAGGCCGCCCAAGCGGCCCTGGCAACGGCCCACGCAGCGGCGCAGAAAGGGTCCTAGCGTCCGCCGACCGCGGGTGACCCTGGGGTTAGCCACTTTTCGAACGCGATCGGGTTCGGCGGGCCCCCCGAGGGCAGCTGCCCGGCAGAGATGCGGGTGTACCCGGTCGCGTCGTAGAGCGCCACGGCCTCGGGCTGGCGGTCGCCGGTCACCAGGTAAAGCCGTCGGTACCCGCGCGCCGCGGTCTCGGCCTCGAGCTCGGCCAGCAGCGCCCTGGCGTACCCGCGGGACCGGTGGTCGCGGTCGGTCCAGATGCGCTTGAGCTCGGCGGTCTGGTCGTCATGCCGCCGGAACGCCCCGCCGGTCACCGGCGAACCGTCCACCAGGCCGATCAGCAGGCCGCCGTCGGGAGGCGCCAACTCGGCCGCCGGCACCG
The DNA here is from genome assembly GCA_964653535.1 of uncultured Mycobacterium sp. Lineage (GTDB taxonomy): Bacteria > Actinomycetota > Actinomycetes > Mycobacteriales > Mycobacteriaceae > Mycobacterium. The sequence continues at coordinate 633 of CAZZHX010000056.1, forward strand.
GCAACCAGGCCATGTGCCTGCTCGGCGTACCGCCGTAGCGCTGCGCGTACTCGTCGGCGAGCCCGGCCAGTAGCGGCCGCGCCAGCGGGTCGTCGTGGGTGGCCGACACGAAGAGAAGACTCACATCACACCCCGCGGCGCGGGATCGCTGTGGCGACCGCTCGCCACCCGAGCACCAACACCGCGTTCACCGACGCCGTGACGACCACGAAACCCACCGGCGTACCCGCCGAGGTGGCCCTGCGCAGCAGCATGCCGACGACCACGGTGCACAGCCAGACCACCACACCGGTCGGCACCACGGCGGTGGGTCGCCGCCAGCCGCGCGACACCAGCCAGCCGATCGTCGTCCCGGCCAGGAACGGCCACGCCGTCGTCGCGACGCCGGAGACGGTGAGCCCCTCGTCGTGGCTGCGACGTCCGACCGCGCAGAACGCGAGCACGGCGACGACATCCATGGCCAGCCACCCGGCTGGCCGCTCCGGCCTGCGCATGACACGTGAGCTTACCGACCGGGCCGTGCCGGCGGCGGCCGCGACGTGGCAAGCTGGCTCCATGAGCGCGAACACCCACCCAGCTCCCGCCTTCGACCGTTACGACCCCCTGGGCCTCGACGCGTCGCTGTCCGACGACGAGCGCGCGGTGCGCGACACCGTACGAAGCTTCTGCGCCGATCACGTGCTCCCGCACATCTCCGAGTGGTTCGAGATCGGCGACCTGCCCGTCCGGGAGCTGGCCAAGCAGTTCGGTGCGCTGGGTCTGCTCGGCATGCACCTGAACGGCTACGGGTGCAGCGGGGCCTCGGCCGTGCACTACGGCCTGGCGTGCACCGAGTTGGAGGCCGCCGACTCCGGCATCCGGTCACTGGTGTCGGTGCAGGGGTCGCTGGCGATGTTCGCCATCTGGAACTTCGGCTCCGACGAGCACAAGCGGGAGTGGCTGCCGGCCATGGCCGCGGGCGAACTGCTCGGCTGCTTCGGGCTCACCGAGCCCGACGCGGGATCCGATCCGGCGTCGATGACCACCCGGGCGCGACGCGACGGGCCGGACTGGGTGCTCAACGGCCGCAAGGTGTGGATCACCAACGGCTCGGTGGCCGACGTCGCGATCGTGTGGGCCGCGACCGACGAGGGCATCCGGGGCTTCGTCGTTCCCACCGCAACGCCGGGATTCTCCGCCAACACCATCCACCACAAGATGTCGTTGCGGGCATCGATCAGCAGCGAGCTGGTGCTCGACGACGTGCGACTGCCCCACGACGCCGTGCTGCCCGGGGCGAAGGGCCTGCGCGGACCGCTGTCGTGCCTGTCCGAGGCGCGCTACGGCATCATCTGGGGGTCGATGGGTGCCGCGCGGTCGGCCTGGCAGGCCGCGCTCGACTACGCCGCCACGCGCACCCAGTTCGGCCGACCGATCGCCGGATTCCAGCTGACCCAGGCCAAACTCGTCGACATGGCAGTCGAGCTGCACAAGGGTCAGTTGCTGGCGCTGCACCTCGGTCGCCTCAAGGACGGCGTCGGCCTGCGTCCCGAGCAGGTCAGTTTCGGCAAGCTCAACAACACCCGCGAGGCGATCGAGATCTGCCGGACGGCCCGGACCATCTTGGGCGGCAACGGGATATCGCTGGAGTATCCGGTCATCCGGCACATGGTCAACCTGGAGTCGGTGCTGACCTACGAGGGCACCGCCGAGATGCACCAACTCGTCCTCGGCCAGGCGTTCACCGGAATCGGCGCATTCCATTGAGACGCCTGATGCGAGTTGCGGCTTACTCTGTCGGCGTTCTCGTCGCCGCGTGCAGCCTGAGTCTGACCGCGGTCACCGCGGCGGCCGATCCCGCCGTCCCGCTGCCACCGATGACGTCGACCAGTGGCGGACCGGTCATCGGCGGCGGCACCAACGCCGGAATCTCGGCGCAGCTGACCGCCCTGCACAATCCGAATGTGCAGGAGGTGGACGGCTCGAACGCGGCGCAGTTCATCACGGCCGCCGCCGGCGTCGCCAACCCCCAGCTCGCAGCCCCCTTCGGCCTGCTGAAGCGGGCGCTGGCCTGCCAGAACGGCGGGTCCGAACCCGGGGCCGGCTGGGGGGCGCGCGCCTACCGCCGCAACGACGGCCAGTGGGGCGGTGCGATGCTAGTCGCCGCCAAGAGCGCGACGCCCGACGTCGACGCACTCGCCACGTGCGCCAAGACCAACTGGCGCCGGTCCTCCGCGGGTTCGGACACGTCGATGTGCGACAGCGGATGGACCACCCCGAACTCCTTCACCAGCCGCGCGGGCAGCGAGGCCTACTACATTCTGATCGCAGGCACGGCCGACGACTTCTGCAGCGCGCTGAGCGCCACGTACCAGTCGAACGCCCGAAGCTGGCCTTTCTGAGATCGGAGGCGCGGGTATGTCTCGTCATCGCGTGGTCGTCATCGGCAGCGGATTCGGGGGGCTCACCGCCGCCCATGCCCTCAAGCGGGCCCCCAAAGGATGCCCAGTCGACATCACGCTCATCTCCAAGACCACCACGCACCTGTTCCAGCCGCTGCTCTACCAGGTGGCCACCGGAATCCTGTCGGAGGGCGAGATCGCCCCGACCACCAGGCTGATCCTGCGCAAGCAGAAGAACGTCCGGGTGTTGTGGGGCGATGTGAGCGCGGTCGACCTCACGGCGAAGACCGTCACGTCGGGCCTGATGGGCATGGAGACGGTGACGCCCTACGACAGCCTCATCGTGGCCGCGGGAGCCCAACAGTCCTACTTCGGCCAGGACCACTACGCCCTGTACGCACCGGGGATGAAAAGCCTCGACGACGCCCTGGAGCTTCGGGGGCGCATCCTCGGCGCGTTCGAGGCGGCCGAGGTCGCCACCGATCCGCAGGAGCGCACACGCCGGCTCACCTTCGTGGTGGTGGGCGCCGGCCCGACGGGGGTCGAACTCGCCGGTGAGATCGTCCAACTCGCCGAACGCACCCTGTCCGGAGCGTTCCGCACCATCACCCCCAGCGAGTGCCGGGTCGTGCTGCTTGACGCGGCGCCCGGGGTGCTGATGCCGATGGGACCGAAGCTGGGCCTCAAGGCACAACAGCGGCTGGAGAAGATGGGCGTCGAGATCCAGCTCAACGCGATGGTCACCGCCGTCGACTACATGGGCATCACCATCAAGGACAAGGATGGCGGCGAGCGGCGCATCGACTGCGCGTGCAAGGTGTGGGCGGCCGGAGTTGCAGCCAGTCCCCTGGGCAAGATGATCGCCGAGCAGTCCGACGGAACCGAAATCGACCGTGCCGGAAGGGTGATCGTCGAGCCGGACCTGACCGTCAAGGGCCATCCGCACGTGTTCGTCGTCGGTGACCTGATGTCCGTGCCCGGCGTGCCCGGTATGGCCCAGGGCGCGATCCAGGGCGCGCGCTACGCCGCCCGGATCATCACGGCCACGACGAAGGGCCGCGACAATCCGACCGAGCGCGCGCCGTTCAAATACCTGAACAAGGGCAGCATGGCGCTCATCTCGCGCTACAACGCCGTCGCACAGGTCGGCAAGGTGGAGTTCGCCGGCTTCGTCGCCTGGTTGGCGTGGCTGGTGCTGCACCTGTACTACCTTGTCGGCCACCGCAACCGCATGGCCGCCATGTTCGCCTGGGGGATCTCATTCCTGGGACGCACGCGTGGCCAGATGGCCATCACCAGCCAGATGATGTACGCGCGACCGGTCGCCGAGTGGGTGGAAAAGCACGCCAAGGATGGGGCATTGGCGGCGGCCGAACACGCCGAAGAGGCCGAGAAGCAAGCCTCCGTTTAGCTGAGCGCCTGATCGATGTCGGCGATCAGGTCGTCGACGCCTTCCAGCCCGACGGAGATGCGGACCACACCGTCTCCGAGCCCGATCGCGGCGCGACCTTCCGGGCCCATCGACCGGTGCGTCGTGGTCGCTGGGTGGGTCACCAACGACTTGGCGTCTCCGAGATTGTTGGAGATGTCGATCAGGCGCATCTTGTCCAGCACGTCGAAAGCTCGCTGCTTGGAGGCGCTTTCGGGACAGTCGAGCGCGAAGGTGATCACAGTCCCCCCGCCGGACATCTGACGCTTGGCAAGTTCATGCTGAGGGTGCGACGGAAGAAAGGGATAGCGAACCCAGCGCACGGCCCGGTGGCCGTCCAGGAACTCCGCGATCCGCTGCGCCGAGGAGTTGGCGCGCCCGACCCTGAGATCGAGCGTCTCAAGGGCCTTGACCAAGACCCAGGCGGTGAACGGGCTCATCGCCGGTCCGGTATGGCGCATCAACTTCTGCACCGGGCCGTCGATGTACTCCTTGTCGCCCAGGATGGCGCCGCCCAGCACTCGGCCCTGACCGTCGATGTGCTTGGTCGCCGAGTACACCACCACGTCGACACCGAGCGGGATACCCTGCTGCAGCATTGGAGTCGCCAAGACGTTGTCCAGCACCACTTTCGCGCCCGCGGCGTGGGCGAGCTCGGTCACCGCGGCGATATCGACCAGCGACTGCATCGGATTCGACGGCGTCTCGAAGAACACGACCTGGGTGGGCACCGACAGCGCCTCTTCCCACTGCGCGAGGTCGTCGCCATCGACGAGGACGGTCTCCACACCCCACCGCGGCAGGATCTCGTTGCACACCACGAAACACGACCCGAACAGGCTGCGCGCCACCACCAGCCGGTCGCCGGCGGCCAGCAGCGCGCCCAGCGAGGTGAACACCGCCGCCATGCCGCTCGCGGTGGCGAACGCCGCCGGCGCCCCCTCGATGAGGCGCAGCCGCTCCTCGAACATGGTCACTGTGGGGTTGCCGTACCGCGAGTACACATAACGGTCCACATCGCCGGTGAACGCCTTCTCCGCCTCGGCCGCGGACTCGTAGACGTAGCCCGACGTCAGGTACATCGCCTCGGCGGTCTCGTCGAACCCCGATCGCAGGAGTCCGCCGCGCACGGCGACCGTGGCCGGGCTGACACCCTCGGGCAGCGGCGCGGGTGTGCGCACCGAGCGGTCCTCGGTCACTGCTGCCGCCACGGGAGGCCGGTGGCCCGCCAGCCCGCCCCACCGCGGTGGCCGTCGGCGTCGAGCTGTCCCTCGAAGCCGTCCAGCACGTTGTAGGCGGGCGTGATGCCGATGCCCGTCGCGGCCTGGGCGGCGCCGATGGAGCGTTGGCCCGAGCGACACAGGAAGATCACCGGGCGCGCAGGGTCTTCGGCGGGCGCGATCCGGTCTCGCAGTTGGGCGGCGAACCCTTCGTTGTGCGTACCGGCGCTGGTGTTCCACTCGAGGAATACCGCGTCACGGCCCAACCCGGAAAGGTCGGGCACCCCGACGAACCGCCATTCAGCCTCGGTGCGGACATCGACCAGCACGGCCTCGGGATTGTCGTTGAGCAGCGTCCACGCCTGCTGCGGCGTGATGTCTCCGGCGTAGCTCACCCGCGTGAGTGTGGCACAGCCAGGGCCGCCGCCGCCCGCTGGGCGCGCTCCCGTGCGACGTCGACCTCGGGACCCGTGGCCAGCGTCACCCCCAGCGTGCGGCGCATATCGGGCCGGTGAAAAAGACGGACATCGCTTTCCGGGACGCGCAGTGCGCCGCTCAGCGCCCACGCAGTGGGCGCCACACCGTTGGAATCCCACGGCACGGCCCGGGCCGCGGCCGGGGACGCCATCATGGTGTCCACCGGCAGGCCGAGAATGGCGCGGGCCTGCAGTTCGAACGCCGACAGCCGCTGGCTGCACACCGTCACCCAGGCGCTGCCCAGCGGGCGGGCGGTGACGCCGGCGAAATACACCTCGTCGCCGTTCACCATCAGTTCGATACCGAAGACGCCGCGACCACCGAGTACCTTGACGATCCGGGCGGCGATCGACCTGGCCGAGTCCGTCGCGGCCGGGCTCAGGTGCTGGGGCTGCCAGGATTGGGGAACATCGGCGTCGAGGCCAAGATGCCCGATGGGCGAACAGAATTCGATCGCCGGACCGCCAGGGGCCTCGGTGCGCACCGCGAGCAGGGTGACAAGAACCTCGACGTCGACCACCCTCTCGACAAGAACCCGGGACGTCCCTGCCCGCCGCCACGCGGGCCCGAGCGTCTCGGGGCCAGTGACGACCGACCCCCGGCCCCCGGCTGCCGGCCCCACTGGCTGCACGAGCAGCGGAAAACCGGCGTGGGCGGCAGCCGACTCGAGTTCGTTGACCGACCCGGCGAACCAGAAGGGCGCGACGGGCAGCCCCAACTCGTCGGCCGCCAGCGTGCGCATACCCTCTCGGTCGGCGGTGAGGCGGACGGCGCGGGCGCCGGGCACCACATGGGGCCCGCCGGCTGGGCCTGCCAGGCCTGCTGGGGCATCCAAGGCATCCAGGACGTCCGGGGTGAGGACGTCGGTATTGATCACCACGAAGTCCGGTTGCAGCCGCCGGGCCGCCTGCAACAACGCAGTGGCATCGGTTAGCGGGATCACCAGCGCCTGGTCGGCCACCCTGTGCGCTGGGGCGCCGGCGTAGGAGTCGACGGCCGCCACGGTCGCCCCGAGCCGCCGCAGCGCGATCACCAGCTCCCCGCTGAGCTCGCCGGACCCGAGCAGTATCACCCGGGGCTTGGGGCCGGTGCGAGGACCGGTGCGCGGGCCGCTAGTCACGGTTCAAGGATAGGGTCCGTGATCACCGCTCCCCGCGGACTCAGGGCTGGCCAGGACGCAGCCGCACCATCAGGCCGTGACACTCGGCCAGCAGGGTCTCGTCGGACCCGCGCGCGTCGACGAGCTCGGCAGCGACAAACGCCTTCCGGCCCTCGGCGGAGGTGACCCGGCCACGCACCAGCAACGGCACCTCAATGGGGGTGACGTTGCGGTAGTCGACGTGCAGGAACGCCGTCCGGCTGATCGGCCGTCCCGCGGCATGCGAGACCAAGCCGAACGTGTGATCGAACAGCAGCGGCAGCATGCCGCCATGCACGGCGCGATTGCCCCCGACGTGAAACCTGCTGAAATAGCCCGTCATTTCGACGCCGTCGGGCGCGAACCTGGTCAGGGTCCACGGCGGCAGCAACAGGCTGCCCATGCCGGGCAGTTCGGGCGACCGCCCCGCCGGTGCCCTGCCCTCGTCGGCCTCGAACGGGCCCAACAGATCGGCCAGCGCCGCGGCGCGGTCGGCCGCCTCGTCCCAGACGTCGTCACCGGGATCGGCGGACATGGCGAGGTCCTGCAGCCGGCGCATGGCCGCCACGAAGCGGCCGAACCCGGGCCCGGGGCTGGACGGCCCGTAGTCGGGAAATCCGCCGTGGTGCTCGTAGTCGGGATCGAGCTCCGCCGGGTCCGGCTCCGCAGCGACCGGCGTACCCGTCACGGGCGGGCCGCCAGGACGTCGCGCCGCACGATCGTCTGATCCCGTCCGGGGCCGACACCGATACACGAAATATGGGCTCCCGCAAGCTCTTCCACCCGCAGAACATAGTCGCGGGCCTTGACCGGCAGGTCGTCGAAACGCCGGGCCGCCGAGATGTCCTCCCACCACCCCGGCAGCTCCTCGTAGACGGGTTCGGCGCGCTCGAGGTCGCTTTGGGTCATCGGCATGTCGGTCAGGTGCGCACCGCCCACCCGGTAGCCGACGCACACCGGCACCGTCTCCAGGCTGGACAGCACGTCGAGTTTGGTCAGGAAGTAGTCGGTGATGCCGTTGACCCGGGTGGCGTAGCGGGCGACGACGGCGTCGAACCAGCCGCAGCGCCGGCGCCGGCCGGTGGTGACGCCGAACTCTCCCCCGGTCTTGGACAGGTAGTCGCCGCTCTCGTCGAACAACTCGGTGGGGAAGGGTCCGGAGCCCACGCGGGTGGTGTAGGCCTTGAGGATCCCGAGCACGGCGGTGATGCGGGTCGGTCCGATCCCCGACCCGGCGCACGCGCCGCCCGCGGTCGGGTTCGACGACGTCACATACGGATACGTGCCATGGTCGACGTCGAGCAGCGTGCCCTGTGAGCCCTCCAGCAACACCGTGTCACCGGCGTCGAGCGCGGCGTTGAGCAGCAACCGGGTGTCGGCGATTCGGTGCCGGAAACCCTCGGCCTGTTCCAGCAGGGACTCGACCACGTGCTGCGGGTCCAGGCCCTTGCGGTTATAGATCTTGACCAGGATCTGATTTTTGAGGTCCAGTGCGGCCTCGACCTTGTGGGCCAGTTCCTCGGGGGCGAGCACGTCGGCGGCCCGGATGCCCATGCGGGCGATTTTGTCCTGATAGCACGGGCCGATGCCGCGGCCGGTGGTGCCGATCTTCTTGTTGCCCATGTAGCGCTCGGTGACCTTGTCGATGGCCACGTGATAGGGCAACAGCAGGTGCGCGTCGGCGGAGATCAGCAGCCGGGAGGTATCCACGCCGCGGTCCTCAAGGCCGGTGAGTTCGTCGAGCAGCACACCGGGATCCACCACCACGCCGTTACCGATGACGTTGGTGACGCCCGGCGTCAGCACGCCGGACGGGATCAGGTGCAGCGCGAAATGCTCGCCGCCAGGCAGGACGACGGTGTGCCCCGCGTTGTTGCCGCCCTGGTAGCGCACCACCCACTGCGCTCGGCCACCGAGCAGATCGGTGGCTTTACCTTTGCCCTCGTCGCCCCACTGGGCTCCGATGAGGACGATCGCCGGCATGACGTGCTCCCACCTGATGTCGCGCTTCGAGGCTGTTGATGCCTCGGGCCTGTTGATTGTGGTCCAGCCGGTGACCTACTTTATCCCAGCACCCCGGATATCCCGGCACCCCCGATTCGAACCCCGGCAGATTGCGAGAAACCATGAACACCGGGGTGGTGGCGGTGTTGGTGTTCGGCGATGGTCGCGCGCCGCGGCAGTTGCGGGATCTGACCGCGAGCCGGATCGAGCGCGACGCCAACAATAGCGTTCTCGATGCCGCGATCGGCGCCCATCGCCGACTGGTGGTGGTCGGCTCCGACGCCGACCTGGCCGCGACGCTGACCCGGCTGCTGCGCGCGCAGCGGCTCGACGTCGAGGTGGCCTACGTGCCGCGGCGCGGCACCCGTGCGACCAGGGTCTATCGCCTCCCGGCTGGGCGCCGCGCGGCGCGGCGGGCCCGGCACGGTTCCGCCCAGCGGGTCACCCTGATCCGCGATGACACCGGATCGGTGATCGTCGGCCGAGCCCGCTGGTTACCCGAGGACGGAGGCCGATCGCTGCACGGCGAGGCGGTGGTCGACGACACCGTGCTGTTCGACGGGGACGTCGCCGGGGTGTGCATTGAACCGACCCAGGACGTGCCGGGCCTGCGGGCCCGGATCCGGGGCGGCCGGTGGGTCGCCGGCCGTGCCGCCCAGCTCGGCAGCACCGACGTCGGCGTCGAGCGTGACGGCGTCCGCGCGCCGCGCGCCACGCGCCGCTCGACGTTCTACCGCAACATCGAAGGCTGGCTGGCAGTCCGGTAGCTTCGACCGGTGAACGTTCCGGCCCGGCGCGACGCGGTGCGGCCCAGCCCCGTGTTCCTGGGCCTGGTAGCGGCGACGGCGGCCGGTGGCGCGCTGGCCTGGCAGTCGGGGGTGAGCGATCGGCCGCTGTCGTACGTCGGCGTGTTCGTATTCGTGATCGCCGGCTGGCTCGTGTCGCTGTGCCTGCACGAGTTCGGGCACGCGGTGACCGCGTGGCGGTTCGGTGACCACGACGCCGCGGTCCGCGGCTACCTGACCCTGGATCCGCGCCGGTACACCCAGCCCGCGCTCTCGCTGGTGCTGCCGCTGGTGATCGTCGCGCTCGGCGGAATCGGCCTGCCGGGTGCCGCGGTATACCTGCGGACGTGGTTCATGACGCCGTGGCGCCGCACCCTGGTCAGCTTGGCGGGACCCGCCATGAATCTCGCGCTGGCGGTGCTGCTGCTGACCGCGACCCGGGTGTTCTTCGACCCCGCTCACACGGTGCTGTGGGCCGGGGTGGCGTTCCTGGGTTTCCTGCAACTGACCGCCGTCGTGCTGAACCTGCTGCCGATCCCGGGCCTGGACGGCTACGACGCGCTGGAACCGCATTTGAGCCCCGAGACGCAGCGGGCAGTGGCGCCGGCCAAGCAGTACGGCTTTCTCTTCCTGCTATTCCTGCTCCTGTCGGCCAGCGGGTGGGTTTACGGGATGGTGTTGTGGTTCTTCGATTTCTCCGGCGTCCCGAACATTTTGGTCGCGCGGGGCAATTCACTGACCCGCTTCTGGAGCCGCTGGCTCTGAGCCTTGCAATATATGCGCTGAACCGCATATATTGCTCGCCATGGGCGCCGGCCACAGTCACACCCCGACCGAGACGGCGTCGCCTCGGGTGATCCGCAGCATGATCGCGGCCGCGGCGATCCTGGCGGCCTTCTTCGTCGTCGAGTTGACGACGGCATTGCTCATCGGCTCGATCGCGCTGCTCGCCGACGCCGGGCACATGCTGACCGACGTCGTCGCCGTGTTCATGGGGCTTGTCGCGCTGACCCTGGCCCGGCGCGGCAGCGCGTCGCCCGCACGCACCTACGGCTGGCATCGCGCCGAGGTGTTCACCGCGGTGGCCAACGCCGTCCTCCTGATCGCGGTCGCGCTGTTCATTCTCCGGGAGGCGATCCAGCGACTCCGGCACGCCCAGGCGGTACCCGGCGTGCCGATGATCGTGGTGGCGCTGGCCGGCCTGGCCGCCAACCTGGTGGTCGCGCTACTGCTGCGCTCGCATTCGTCGGGCAGTCTGGCCGTCCGGGGCGCCTACATGGAAGTGGTCGCCGACAGCATCGGCAGCCTGGGCGTGCTGATCGCCGGCATCGTCACCGTCACGACCCGCTGGCCCTACGCCGACGTGGTGGTCGCCGTGCTCGTGGCGCTCTGGGTGCTGCCGCGGGCGATCGCGCTGGCCCGCGACGCGGTGCACATCCTCTCCGAAGCCTCGCCGGCCCACATCGACGTCGACGAGCTGCGCGCCGCCCTGGGCGCGGTGCACGGCGTGACCGAGGTGCACGACCTGCACGTGTGGACGCTCTCGCCCGGCAAGGACATGTGCACGGCGCACCTGACGAGCGCCGGTGATTCGGCCCAGGTGCTCCACGACGCTCGCGCGGTGCTGTCGGCCCGGGGCCTGAGCCACGCGACGGTGCAGATCGAGTGCCCCGGAAACGCCGGCTGCGCCGAGACCTTCTAGGGGCTGCTAGAGCCCCAACCAGAGCCCCAACTAGACGCCCAACTAGACGCCCAAAGCCACGCCGGCCGCGGGGTCGCAGTCGTCCAACAGGTCGGCGCAGCGCTGATATTCGTCGGTTTCGCCGATCGCCTGGGCAGCCCGCGCGAGCGCCGCCACACAGCGCAGGAAGCCGCGGTTGGGTTCATGGGAGTAGGGCACGGCGCCGAAGCCCTTCCAGCCGTTTCGCCGGAGCTGGTCGAGGCCGCGGTGGTAGCCGGTGCGGGCGTAGGCGTAGGCGGCGACGGCCTGATCGCCGGCCAGCGCCCCCTCGGCCAGCGCCGCCCAGGCCACCGACGCCGACGGATGCGAGGCGGCGACGGCGGCGGGATTGTTGCCGGCCAGCAGTTCCGCCTCGGCATCGATATCCCCCGGCAGCAGGGTCGGGTCAGGTCCCAGGAGGTCTCCCATGCGCGTCATGGCCCCTATTCTGCCGCTAGTCCGTGCGGTCCGTCGACATGGCCGCTCGCTAAGCTCCACCCCATGCCGAACGCACCCGAGCCCGATCGCGGCGGGGAACCGCCCGCGGACCCTGGCGATGACGCAACCGAAGACCACCCGCTGATACCCGGCGACACCGAGACCGAGACCGTCGTCATCAGCGAGACCGAGGACGATCCGGACGCGGCGGCAGAATCCGAAGATGGCGAACGGCGTTTCACCGCACCAGGATTCGACGCAAAGGAAACCGCAGTCATCGACACCCCGCCGGAGCCCGCCACGGAGGTGTTCGCGTCGGCAACCGACCCGGACGCGACGGTCGTACTGGGCGTGACACAGCAACCAGCGCCGACGAAGTCGACCCCGCCCCGACTCCTCTCGAAACTACGGACGTCCGGACGATTCACCTGGGGCTGGGTCCTGGCCATCGTCGTGATTGTCGTGGCGCTGGCGGCGATCTCGATCCTGGGCACCATGCTGCTAATGCGCGCAGCCAACCCGAACGGCTCCCCCGAACAGCAGGTCCGGCAGACGATCGAGCAGTACGACATCGCCGTGCAGCGGGGGGATTTGAGTGCGCTGCGTGGCATGACCTGCGGCGCCACCCGCGACGGGTACGCGGATTACGACGATCACGCCTGGGCCGATCTCTTCAGCCGGGTCTCGGCCGCCAGGCAGTACCCGGTGATCGCCAGTATCGACCAGGTTGTCGTCAACGGCGAGCATGCCGAGGCGAACGTCACCGCTTTCATGGCATACGACCCGCAGGTCCGCTCCACCCGCAGCCTGGACCTTCAATACCGTGACAACCAGTGGAAGATCTGCCAGTCCTCCGGCGGCTAGACCGGGCCGGCCGATTCCCCTATCAAGCGCGTGAGAACGCCGATGTTGGTCTGGATGTCCTGATCCTGCGGCTGGTATGTCAAGGCTAGTTCGTTGTGCCGCAGGGATCTTGGATAATCCCCGACCCGGTAGTAGCACAGCCCCAGCTGTTTGTGCGGCAGCCAGGTCCTGAAGGGGTAGTTTTGAACGACCCGCTCGTCACCCGCGGGGTTCTGGATGGCGAGTTCGTACCAGAAGATTGCCTGGCGCCATTTTTCCCGCTGCACAAAGCGCTCGCCGATGCGGCAGCAGAACTCCGGCCGCGGCACATCCAAATCCAGCGACTCCAGTGTGCACTCCCACTCCTTCTCCGGCTGGCCGACCATGTAGTAGCAGCGGGCCAGCCGGTGCAGCGCGACCATGGTCATGTTCAGATCGGTTTCCCGCTCCTCGCGCTCCAAAAACCTGACGTAGTACGGGATGGCTTTCGCGAAGCCCTCGGTGACCGCCTCCAGTTCGAGTCCGTACTGGAACAGGTCGATGGGGCGCATCGTGCTGCCCTGCGCGAAATGTTTTTCGTAGATCTGCATATTCCGGTAGGACGGGCCGGATTCCAGTTTCCGGTGGGTGACCGCGATGTCGCTGTCGAAGTAGTTGTGGCTCTCCGGCGGCGCGAGGTCCTCGTGGACGTATCCGTGCCACATGAAATTCTTCGACCTTTTCACCAGGCGGCTGCGTCGGGCCGTCTGGGTGACGTTGCCCCCCTCGTCAAAGGTGTAGTTGTACATCATCGTGACCGCATCGACGTGGGGCTGCAGGGTCCCTTTGAGTTCCAGCAGTTTGGCCCGGTCTGCGGGGAGCAGGACATCGTCGGCGTCCAGCCACAGGATGTAGTCCATCCTCGCCTGCGCGAAGGAGTAGTTGCGGGCCGCGGAGAAATCATCGATCCACTCGAAGTCGAACACCCGCGCGCCGAACCTTTCGGCGATGTCTTTGGTGGCGTCGTCCGACCCGGTATCGACGATGATGATCTCGTCGGGAATGCCCGCCACGGAACTCAAACAATTCTCGAGGACCTTCTCTTCGTTCTTCACGATCAGGCACAGACTGATCGTGATCACGATAAAGACTTTCCGGCGCAGTGCAGGTCGTTGCAGGCCTCGACGACGCGCTCGGTCATCGACGCCTCGGCCTTCTTGAGGTAGCTGCGCGGGTCGTAGACCTTCTTCGAGCCCACCTCGCCGTCGACCTTCAGCACGCCGTCGTAGTTGGTGAACATGTGGCCGGCGATGGGCCGCGTGAACGCGTACTGGGCGTCGGTGTCGACGTTCATCTTCACCACGCCGTAGCGCAG
>CAZZHX010000057.1:0-14330 GCA_964653535.1 uncultured Mycobacterium sp.
CCGATTACGCTCAGCCCGTCATCAGCGGTGGCGGTGTCGAAGATCTCGTGCAGTTTTCACTCAGCGATAGCCGCGTCGTCGACTCGCTGAAGACGCCCCACCGTTTTAGGGACGCGGCCCACCCAGCCGGTAAACCTTCCACCCCGCCTGGCGCCAGCGCGCCGCGTCGAGGCAGGTGCGACCGTCGACGATCACCCGCGCGCGCACCCAGTCGGCTAAGTCGTCGGGGTCGAGGTCGACGAACTGCCGCCACTCGGTGAGTACCAGCACCGCGTCGGCGCGTTCGCAGGCCTCTTCCACCGACGCCGCGTAGTTGAGCGTCGGGAACAGTCGCTGAGCGTTGTCCAACGCCTTCGGGTCGTAGACGTTGACGGCGGCCCCGTTGAGTTGCAGCTGGCCCGCAACGTTGAGCGCGGGTGAGTCGCGCACGTCGTCGGACTCGGGCTTGAACGCTGCGCCGAGTACGGCGATGTTGGCGCCCAGCAGCGACCCGCCACACGCGGCGCTGGCCAGTTCCACCATACGGGTGCGCCGGCGCATGTTGATGCTGTCCACCTCGCGCAGGAACGTCAGCGCCTGATCAGCCCCCAATTCACCGGCGCGGGCCATGAACGCGCGGATGTCCTTAGGCAGGCACCCGCCACCGAAACCCAAACCAGCGTTGAGGAATTGGCGCCCGATCCGCGGGTCATAGCCGAGCGCGTCGGCCAGCAGGCTGACGTCGGCGCCCGCGGCCTCACACACTTCCGAGATCGCGTTGATGAATGAAATCTTGGTCGCCAGAAAAGCATTCGCCGATACCTTGACCAACTCCGCGGTCTGCAGATCAGTCAGCAGGAACGGGACACCGGCGTCCAACAGCGGACCATAGAGTTCGCGAACCGCGGCCTCGGCGCGTACCGAATCCGGTTGCACGCCCAGAACGATGCGGTCCGGGTGTAAGGTGTCGTGCACGGCGAAGCCCTCACGCAAAAACTCGGGGTTCCATGCGATTTCGACGTCCACGCCGGGGGGAGCGAGCGCGGCGGCCCGTGACGCCAGATCGGCCGCCGTGCCCACGGGGACAGTCGATTTCCCGACGAGCACCGCTGGCCTCGTCAGGCGCGGCACCAGCGCATCGATGACGGCGTTGACATGGCACAGGTCGGCGCCGTACTCGCCCCGCTTCTGCGGCGTACCGACCCCCAGGAAATGCACGTCGGCAAACTCGGCCGCCATGTCGTAGTCGGTGGTGAACCGCACCCTGCCGGCAGCCAAATTGTCGACCAACAGCTTTCGCAGCCCGGGTTCATAGAAGGGGATGTCGCCGCCGGCGAGCTTGGCAACCTTGCCCGGATCGATGTCGACCCCGATGACGTCGTGCCCAAGTTCGGCCATCCCGACCGCGTGGGTAGCGCCCAGGTAACCCGTGCCGAAAACGGTGCATCTCATACCACCGGTGTAGGTCACCGCGATGAGCGGACTGCATCGCCCGGCTGATCGGGAGGCAAACGGCAGATGACAGCTGCCAGTTACCAATACCCTCCTCCGAAGGGGCCGATCGCCGGGGGGGACAACTGCGGGACAATCGCCCGCTAGGTAGTTCGTATGAAATTCTGATATGAGCGCGACGGCGTCGGACCCCGCTGACCCTGGTACTTCGACCCGACTCGCGAGCTGCCGTAAGGGTGCTCGGCCGGACTGGTCAACCGCAAGATGCAGAGCTGCCCGATCTTCATGCCGGGCCACAGGGTGATCGGCAGGTTGGCCACGTTGGACAGTTCGAGCGTGATGTGGCCGCTGAAGCCGGGGTCGATGAAACCGGCCGTCGAGTGCGTCAGCAGGCCGAGCCGTCCCAGCGATGATTTCCCCTCCAGCCGCCCGGCGAGGTCGTCGGGCAGGGAGACCAACTCCAGCGTCGACCCGAGCACGAACTCCCCGGGGTGCAGCACGAAAGGCTCGCCGTCGAGCGGCTGGACCAGGCTGGTCAGCTCGTCCTGCTGTTGCGCCGGGTCAATGTGGGTGTAGCGGATGTTGTTGAACACCCGGAACATGCAGTCGAGTCGGACGTCGATGCTGGACGGCTGCACCAGGGTGTCGTCGAACGGGTCGACGCCCAGTCGGCCGCCGTCGATTTCGGCCCGGAGGTCGCGGTCGGAGAGCAGCACCGGACGAGCCTATCCGCCAGTCACCGGAGGTAGGTTTCCCCGCCCCTGGGATATCCACCGCCAGTGGTCGTGACGTGGACGTGGTCGAAATGGCCGCCCGCGGAGGAACGCCCCCCATTGGGCGTGTAATAGACGCCCCGCCAAATCACGTCCTGTATGCCGAAACGGCTCGCGTTCGCCATCACGTATTCGACGATCTGGTTCCCCAGGGCGATCCCCTCGGCGCTGCTCGGGTCGGGAATCATCACATCGACCGCCAATCCGAGAGGGTGCCACGGCAGCGGATCCGGCCGGACACCGCCCATTCGATGAATTTCGGGGTAGGCGTCGCTGATGCTGCGGGCGACCAGAATGGTCCTGACCTGTAGGCCCTGTTCCGGTGCCACGCCGACGGACAGGAACCGCGACCGTGTGTGGTAGCGCGACGCCGGCGCGGCCGGCCGTTCGGCGAGACCGTCACCCACGGCGTTACGGGCCATCGTCTGCGGTGCGGCCACGATTTCGGGGCGGTACTGCTCGACGTCGGCGACGATCGCCTGGGAGGGCTTGGCCGCCTCCCGGGCGGCCAGCGGACGCACGTCTCCAGTCGTCCCGAGGAACACAGCGGCGGGGGCGACCAGAGCGACCAGCGCCATTCCCACCGGAGGCGACTTCGTGCGTCGCTTGGTGACTAACTCATGGCGCCCCACGGCAATAGATTACGACACGATAACGAAATAGAGAACATCTGTAACGAATTCCGCGGATGCTAGCCTGTCGACACGATTGCGCCGATGTAGTTCAATGGCAGAACATCAGCTTCCCAAGCTGAATACGCGGGTTCGATTCC
The DNA here is from genome assembly GCA_964653535.1 of uncultured Mycobacterium sp. GTDB lineage: Bacteria > Actinomycetota > Actinomycetes > Mycobacteriales > Mycobacteriaceae > Mycobacterium. Next base: position 2,977 of record CAZZHX010000057.1, read on the forward strand.
CGTCATCGGCTCCATGACTCCGGGCTTGACCGTGGCTTGGTGAGACGGTGACAGGGACTCGCAGGTCTTATGGCCCGTCAAGGCGAGGGATTGCGACCCTAGAGTCCGCTGGCTGCCACTGGTCGAATCAGTGTGAGTTCGTTTCGCCACGCCGCCAGGCTGTACGCATGCGCGGCCGAGAGGACCAGTGGTGTTGGTCGGTGATGAATCCGCGGCCGTGCGGTGGCCCTCGCGGCTGCGCCCGCTAATGGAACCGGCCCTGGTGGTGCTCACCCTAGGCGCGCTTGCCGCCGGCGGGATCGCATGGCTAGCCGATTGGCGCGATGTAGCCGATGGCTGCTGGAGCGCCGGCGCACTGCTTGCGGTGGTGCCGGCGTCGGTGTGGGTGGTGGTGGCATTGCGCCGGGGACGGGTCGGCGTCGATGTCATTGCGGTTCTGTCGCTGGTCGGCACCCTGCTGGTCCACGAGTACTTGGCCGGCGCTCTGATCGCCGTCATGCTCGCCGGCGGCCGTGCGTTGGACGCCGCGGCTACGCGGCGTGCCTCGCACGATCTGCGGGCCCTGATGGAGCGGGCACCACGGTTCGCCCGGCGACGCGTCGGGACACAGGTCAGCGTGATTCCGTTGGCCGCGGTGGCCGTCGACGATCTGCTTGTCGTCGGGCCCGGCGAGGTGGTACCGGTGGACGGGCGGATCGTCGACGCGGTGGCGGTGCTGGACGAGTCGGCGTTGACCGGCGAGCCCTTGCAGGTCGAGCGCGCAGCGGGTGAACCGGTGCGCAGCGGTGTGGTCAACGCCGGTGGCGCATTCGAGCTGTGCGCCACGGCAACAGCCGCACACAGCACGTATGCGGGCATCGCGCGGCTGGCCCAGGAAGCCGGGGCGGAGAACGCGCCGATCTTGCGGTTGGCCGACCGCTACGCGGCGTGGTTCCTGCCACTGGCATTGCTACTGGCCGGTGGGGCGTGGCTTGCCAGCGGGTCGGCCGTACGGGCGGTGGCGGTGCTGGTGGTGGCGACCCCGTGCCCGCTGCTCCTGGCAGCACCGGTGGCGATCGTCTCAGGTCTGTCTCGGGCGTCGCGTGTGGGGGTGGTCATCCGTAGCGGCGGTGCGTTGGAAAACCTGGGGCATGCAACGACTTTGGTGATGGACAAGACCGGAACTCTCACGGCGGGACGCCCGGTGGTCGTCGATGTGGTCGCCGCACCGGGGGGCGACGCGACCGAGATGCTGCGGATCGCCGCGTCCGTAGATCAGCTCTCCCCACATGTGCTGGCCGAGGCCATCGTCACCGAAGCACTCACCCGGGATCTGCAGTTGTCATTGCCGGCCGGTGTGCACGAAGAGCCTGGCCGCGGGGTAACCGCCACCATCAATGGGCGGCGGGTCACCGTCGGAAAACTGCCCGCCGACATGGTGACCAGCAACTGGGCGCGCGGGGTGGTTAACCGCGCCAGCCTGGACGGCGCCGCCATCGCGTGGGTGTGTATCGACGGCGAGCCGGCCGGTGCGGTGTTGTTGCGGGATCCGTTGCGCCGCCAGGCGCCGCGCACCGTGCGGCGCTTGCGTGCGGCCGGTCTGACCCGATTGGTGATGCTCACCGGCGACCGCGCCGGGCCGGCGCGCGAGGTCGCCACGGTGCTGGGACTCGATGAGGTCTGCGCCGAACAGACCCCGACCGACAAGGTCGCCGCGGTGCGCGCCGAATGCAGCCGCGCGGTGACGGTGATGGTGGGCGATGGGATCAATGACGCCCCAGCGCTGGCGGCGGCGACAGTGGGTGTGGCGATGGGCGCTCGGGGAGCCACCGCGTCCTCGGAGGCCGCCGACGTCGTATTGACGACCGATCGTGTGGACCGGCTCGCCGATGCGATGGATATCGCGCGGTGGTCGCGGCGCATCGCGGTGCAAAGCGCCGTTGTGGGCATGAGTTTGTCGTTGTTGGCGATGGTGATCGCCGCGCTGGGCTGGTTGCCGCCGACGGCGGGTGCGCTGCTGCAAGAGGGTATCGACGTCGCGGTGATCCTCAATTCGCTCCGGGCCCTGCGCGGAAACCCGGCCACCAAGGTGGTGCTACCAGCTGCGACTGAACAGATGCTGCGCCACTTCGCCACTGAGCATGACGAACTGCGCGACACCCTCGGGTTGCTGCGCGACAGCGCCGATCGGCTGGCCGGCGGTGCCGATGCTGCGGCACTGGAATTGCTGACCACCGCGAGCAGGTTGCTCACCGACCGGATTCTGCCCCATGAACGCGCCGAGGAAACTCAGCTCTATCCGGCGTTGACGCAGCTGCTGGGCAGCGACGAGGCTACCGCCACGATGAGCCGCTCCCATGCCGAGATTCTGCGGCTCGCCGATCGCATCGGCGTACACGTGGGCCTTGCGCAATCGGCAGGCGCGATCCAGGCCGACCAAGTCGATGACCTACTGGCCTGCCTGTACGGCCTGTACACGCTGCTGCGACTGCACTTTGTCCAGGAAGAAGAGAATTACTTCACCCTCAGCGAGGACGAGCCCACGGCGACACGGGTTGACGGCGCTACCGAACCCTGGTGTCATGAGAATATGGCCAGTACATGGCCCATCGGTACGGGGCGGAGAGGCGGCATCACATGACCACGAGGGACAAGTACACCGAGGTTCCGACCCCGTATTCGTGGGCAGTCCCCAGCGCCGGCGACGTGCGCTTCACCTGGGAATACGACGAGGGGCGCGCCCGGCTGCTCTCCCTTTACCAAAAGGGGAAAGACAAGCAGTGGGATGCCCAGTCGCGGATCAACTGGGCCTTGGACGTCGACCCGAAGAACCCGGTCGGGCTGCCCGACGAGTTCCACCCGCTGTTCGGCAGCCCGATGTGGGACGCGGCCGACGAGTCACAACGCGCCGAGTTGCGGCAACACTTCCAGTCGTGGCAGTTCTCGCAGTTCCTGCACGGCGAGCAGGGGGCGATGGTGTGCTCGGCGAAAATCGTCGAGGTCGTCCCGGACATGGACGCGAAGTTCTACGCGGCCACCCAGACCATGGACGAGGCCCGGCACGTCGAGGCGTTCGCGCGGTTCCTGCAGGAGAAGGTCGGCCTGGTCTACCCGATCAACAAGAACCTGACCGCACTGCTGGACGACACCCTGCGCGACTCGCGATGGGACATGCCTTACCTCGGCATGCAGGTCCTCATCGAAGGGCTCGCACTCGCCGCCTTCGGGGTGCTGCGTGACATGGCGCCGCCGGAATCGCTGGCCAAGCAGTTGCTGGCCTACGTCATGCAGGACGAGGCCCGGCACGTCGCCTTCGGCCGGATATCGCTGAAGGACTACTACGCGGAGTTGACCGACGCCGAGCGGGAGGACCGTGAAGAATTCGTCGTGGACGCCTGTTACCTGATGCGCGACCGGTTCCGCGGCGAAGAGGTTTTCGAGACCCTCGGCCTCGACGTCAAAGCGTGCTCCGACTGGGTCGACACGTCGCCACTGATGATCCAGTTCCGCTCGCACCTGTTCAGCCGCATCGTGCCGATCGTGAAAGACATCGGGCTGTGGGGCGACAAGACACAGAAGGCCTTCAGCGAGTTGGGTGTCCTCGACATGGCCGGCTCCGACATCGACGCTTTGATGAAGGCCGATGAGGACCAGGCTGACGGGCTGGACAAGGCCCACGCCGAGATGGCCGTCCGGGCTGTCGAGGTCGACCAGGTGATCGCGGCAGGTGCGAGCTAGTGCTCCCATCTCGTTGGCCCCTGAGGCTCGCCGCCCCCGTCGTGGCTTCCGTCGTGGCTACCGCCGCACTGCTGGGTGGCGCCGGGGTGGCGACCGCCAGCCCCGAAGACGACGCGTACCTCGCTCAACTGCAAGCCGCAGGTCTTGTGTTTCCCCCCTCCGCCCAGGACGCGCTCATCGGGGTGGCCCACCTCGTCTGCTACGACCTCACCTGGGGTTGGGCTCCGCAACAGATCGCCGACAACATCCACTCCGAACTGGACTCGAAGGGCGTCTCGCTACTGGAGGTCGGCAGCCTGGTGAACGCCGCGCACTCGACCTACTGCCCCGGGAACGTTTGCGACGCTCCCACTCTGTGCACCTGAAGCACGACGTGCACCTGAAGGACGACGTGCACCTGAAGGACGAAGTGCACCTGATCAATTAACCCCCGCGACCGCCTTCGTTAGCTCAGATTTATCGTCGCGCCAACATGTCTCGCCGGACTTTTTCGTGTAGGAAATCACTATGATTCTCAGACGTATCCGCACGGCACTGATGGGTGGCACGTTGGTGGTGGCCGCGGCCGTCGCCATGGCGGGACCGGCGCGGGCCGATGACGTCAGCTTTCTCAACGACGTCCACGCCCTGGGTATGCAGGACACCCAAGGCGGCGACGCCGCATTGTTGGTCACCGGGTGGAAGGTCTGCGCTCAGTTGAGTTACGGCGCGACGGTCCAGCAAATCGCGGACCTGGCCCTGCAGCGCTCCGACAGCGACCTGGGCGCCAAGGGGCTCACTCCCCAGCAGGCGGGCGACCTGATCGCCATCACGAAGGCCGATCTGTGCCCCCAGGCCTAGCGCCTCCAGACCCACTGGCGACCAGAGTCTGATCAGTTGGCCGAGTCGGAGCGGGGCCACGGCCACCACGACACGTGGCTCCGTAACGCCGAGCGTCGGAACGTGCCCCGCCAGGTCGTCGTCGAGATCGCTGCCCGCAACGGCCTCACCCCGGACAGTTTCCGGGTCCTGCGGAACATGGAGGAGATCCGCGACCCGGACGGCAAGTCCTTCTTCCTGATCCCCCAGGGAACGGCGGGAGCGGATGTGCGCCGGGCGGCGCTGCTGACGTACGTCCTCAACGCGGGAACCGACTACGGCACAGCCGAGCGGCTCGCCGACTTTCCCGCGGTCGACTACTCCGCCGGCGAGGTCGCGCGGATCGCCGCCCGACAGCGCGCCAACGACTGGACGTATGCCCGAGATGTCCGGTTCGTCGACCGCAACGGCGGACGCCTGGTCACGACCCCGAACGGCATGCTGATGGGTGCGGGGGGAAACCGGGTCCAGGGACTGTTCAGCCAGCGGGGCGGCACCACCTGGGGAGACATGTTCGTGGTCAACATGGGCTTCAGGATGGGCAAGCTCAGCGACCCCGCCGACCTGCTCAGGCGCATCGTCTTATCCGGGCACGCCTGGTATCTCGATGGCGACGAACCCTGTGCGAGCACCCTGGACCTGGACCGTGTCCTGCACCACGAGGAGCGACACTGCAGGCAGTGGGCGCACAAGGGTTACGCGGGGATGGTCAGGGACTACGGCCGGGAACTGTTCCGCGAGTTGGTTTTCAGGCGAGCGAACCGGCTCGAGGAGGACGCCGGGCTGTCCGACGGGGGCTACCGGTGCTAGCGGTGGTGTAGGGCTTCAATTCCGTGGCGGAGGATCATCGCGCCGATCACCAACATGACCACCGCAAGCAGGGCGGCGTTGTTCTTGTCCATCCACGCCTTGGTGCGCGCCAGGATGTCGTCGAGGCGACTGCCGGCCACGGCGTAGGCGAGTATCGGGATCGCGACGCTGGACGCCGCGACGGCGACGAAGAAGGCGGCCGCCAGCCAGTCATCGGCACGGCCGAGTCCGGCGGTGCCGATGGCCAACCCGGCCGGCACGCAGACCAGCACCACGTCGGGTCGCAGTAGGACCAGCGCCGCCCCGGTAACCCCCGCGCGCACCGGGGTGATGGTGCTGAACGACCGCATCCAGCCCGGGGACTCCGAGTGGCCCTTGCGGGTGAACCACTTGTAGATCCCGTAGACGATCAGCGCCGACCCCATGACCACGCGCAGCACGGACGACCACCGTGGCGGCGACTTGTCCAGACCGCCAAGGGATCCCGAGGCCACGACGGACAACGCGGTCACCGCGACCAGGGTCAGCGCCCAGCCGGCCAGGAAGGCGAGGCCGGTCGGCTTGGGCCGCGGCGCCTGCAGAACCAGCACGGCCGGAATGACCGTGAGCGGGGAGAGTGCGATCACCAGCCCCAGGGGAATGAGATCAGTCGCGACCGTGGTCCAACTACCTGCCATGGGCAGCAATCTACAGGGCGTGAATCCCGTTGTAGAGCACCATCAGACCGATTAGCACCACAACGACGCCGAGCATCGCGGCATGGTTGCGTTCCATCCAGCGCTTAAGCCGGTCCAGCGCGTCGTCGAGGCGGTCGCCGGCCACGACGTAGCCCAGGATGGGCAGGGCCACCGTCGACGCGGCGACAGCGACGAAGAACAGGGCCGCCGTCACGATGCCCGTGACGCCACTCCCCCAGGTGCCGATCGCCAAACCAGCCAGTGCGCTCATGATCACCACTTCGGGTCGCACCACCGCCAGCACCGCGCCGAGGCCTCCCGCGCGCGCCGGGGTAATGCCGGAGAACGCCCGCATCCAGCCAGGGGTGTCAGTGTGGCGGTGGCGGGTCAGCCAGCGACGCACACCGGCGAGGATCAGCGCCGACCCGACGACCACACGCAGCCAGGACGCCCACTGCGGCGTCGAATGGTGCATACCGCCGAGCAGGTCCGAGGCGGCCACGGACAACGCGGTGATAGCGGAGAGACCGAGCACCCAGCCGCCGAGGAAGGCCAGTCCGGTCGGCCGCGGCCGCGGGGCGTGCAAGACGAGCACCGCCGGAATGATCGTGAGCGGCGAGGTCGCGGTCACCAGCGCCAGCGCAGTGAGCCGAGCCAGTTCCGCACCCCAACTCCCGGTCACGTGCAGCATCATCGCACCCGCCGGTTAACGCTTCCTGCGCAGCGTCCACGCTGGCAACCAGTGCGTTACCGTCATCCGCTTTGCGCCGTAGGCGACCGGATAGGTCACCAGACCCCACCAGTTGCCCTGCTCGCAGAGGCCCCAATAGCTCAACCGGCCCTCGACGACGGCGCTCAACTGAAGTCCGTCGGGCTGGTAGCGGCCCGCACGGTGCGGCTCGCGCGGGAAGAGGACAGTCAGATCCACCAGCACCGCGGCTGCGGGATCCACCACCCGGAACGGACCGCGGACCGGCTGCCCGGTGTACCCGATCGATGCGAGGTCTCCCACTGTTCGATCATACGTTCGAATGGCACCATGACGGAGTGGGCCGCCGCACCCCAGACCCGCTGATCGTTGCGGCGCTGGCCACCGCGGTGAGCCTGGGCGGCGCCGGCCGACCGTCCTTCTGGTACGACGAGGCCGCGACGATTTCCGCGTCTTACAGCCGATCGCTAGGCCAGTTGTGGCGGATGCTGGGCAACGTCGACGCCGTCCACGGCCTGTACTACCTGCTGATGCACGGGTGGTTCCAGATCTTTGCGCCGATGGAATTCGCCTCCCGGGTGCCCAGCGCCCTCGCGGTGGGGGGAGCCGCGGCCGGCGTGGTCGTGCTGGCACGGCAGTTCTCGCCACGCACCGTCGCACTGGCCTCCGGGGTGTTCTGCGCGATCCTGCCGCGGACCACGTGGGCCGGGATCGAGGCCAGGCCGTACGCATGGTCGATGCTGGCCGCGGTGTGGCTGACGGTCCTGCTGGTGCGCGCCGCGCGCCGTGACGACGCGCGGGCCTGGCTGGCCTACGGCGCCGGCGCCGGCGCGTCAATCCTGCTCGATGCGTACCTGGTGCTGATGCCGCTGGCCCACCTGGTGTTCCTCTGCGCGTGTGGGCGCACGCGCACGCGCACGGTCCTGGTGCGGTTCGGCGCCGCGTCGATGCTGGCGGTGAGCGCACTGGCGCCGCTGTTAGCCGTCGTCGCCGGGCAGGCACACCAGATCAAGTGGGTCCCCCCTGTCGGTCCCCGCACCGTCGAGGACGTCGTTGTCCAGCAGTATTTCGAAAGGAGCCCGCCTTTCGCGGTGTTGTCGGTGTTGTTGGTGGCGACGGCGATTGCATTGTCGCTCAGGACAGCCGGGCGACCGGGCGATCGGCAGCTGCTGACGATTGCGGCGTCCTGGCTGGTGGTACCGACCGCCGCGATCGTGTTCTGGTCGATGCTGTCCGTCCCGATCTACACGCCGCGCTACCTGTCTTTCACCGCGCCGGCGATGGCGCTCATCCTCGGCGTCTGCGCGGCCCGGGTGACGGCAGGCGTGACGTCACGACCAAGGGCGACGGCAGTGCTCGTCGGGCTCGTCGGGATTTTCGCTGCGGCCGCGATCCCTAACTATGTTCTTGCGCAACGTAATCCGTATGCCAAGTACGGGATGGACTACAGCCAGGTTGCCGATCTGATCGGCGCGCAGGCGGCGCCCGGCGACTGCCTGCTGGTGAACGACACGGTGACATTCATGCCCGCGCCGATGCGCCCATTGCTGGCGGCGCGTCCCGACGCGTACCGCAAGCTCGTCGACCTGACCCTGTGGCAGCGCGCCACCGACCGCAATGACGTCTTCGACACCAACCTGATCCCGGAGGTGGTCACCACACCGCTGAGCCACTGCCGGGTGGTGTGGATCATCACCCAGGCCGACGGCTCGGTGTCCGCACACGAGCGGGGGGTCGCGATCCCACCCGGTCCCGGCTACGGCGCGACCCCGGCTTTCACAGTTCCGCGCGACGTGGGCTTCCGGTTGGTCGAGCGCTGGCAGTTCAACCTGGTTCAGGTGATCAAGGCGCAGCGGTGACTCCTACCAGACCCGGAGGTAGTCGACCAGCATCGACGACGGGAAGGTCCCCGCGGCGGGATCCCCGGCGCCGACCCCGCCGACCGCCAGGGTGAAGACCGGCGTCATCCAGTAGCCGGGGATGCTGAATGGCCACCGGAAGTCGTCGGGGGCGCCGCCGGCCACGTGGATGGGCGTCGGCGGAACGCTGAAGTACGGTTTGGCGCCATCGGCGTAATCCCGCCAGAACTTGAAACCGGACTCGTCCCATCGCATCCGCCAGGTGTGCCAGGCGGTGTCCACCAGGCCGGGAATCGACCTTCCTTCCCAGGTTTTCCCGTTGGACGCGGCGTGGACGGTGGTGCCGGCGGGCCACGAACCGTTGCCGTACCACTCGAACAAGTCGATTTCGCCGTCGGGCAGTGGGTCCTCGTTGACGCCCCAGAACGAGGGCCACAGGCCGGGGTACAGGCAGTCCAGCTTGATCCGCGCTTCCCAGGTCTGGTTGATCATGCTGCGGAAGTTGGCGCGGATCTTGGCGCCGTAGTACGTGTCCATCTCGTGCGTGGCGGACAGGACGAGGTTGGAGTGCCCGTCCTGGAAGATGTTGTGGCGGTCGTCGCGGTAGATCCCTGCGACCGGCGGGAACACGTCGTCCTGCCAGGTCTGCACGTTCCACTTGGCCGGGTCGGGGGGCGCGCCCGGCGGACCGTCGAAGTCGTCGGCGAAGATGAAGGGGCCGGCGGCGACGGAGGGCGGCCCTTGCGGCGCCGAGGGCGCCGCCCAGGCCTCCGGCATGCGCATGGCGGCCCCCAGCATGCCGAGCCCCGTCATCAACAACATATCGCGCCGTTCCATGCTGCTATGAAACCACGCGCTCAGGGCGCGCCGCAGTCCGACACCCGTCGGCCACGCCGCGGCGCTGCCTCACACCGCGGCGGCAGGTTCGCTGAGCTTGACCAGCATCTTGCCGATGTTGGCGCCGGTGAACAGGCCATTGAGGGCGTCGACGCAGGACTCGATGCCCTCGAAGACCGTCTCGCGGTGCCTGATCAGGCCCTCGTTCTCCCAGCGGCGCAGCGCTGCGAAGGCCTCCTCGAAGCGGCCCCATGCGTCGAGCGCGTTGAAACCCTGCATCAGCGCGGTCTTGGACAGCAGGTTGACGTAGTTGGCCGGTCCCGGGTGCTCTCCGCTGAGGTAGCTGGAGATGACACCACACAGCACCACCCGCGCCTTGGTGGCCAGTCGGCCGAGAACCGCGTCGAGGATAGCCCCTCCGACATTGTCGAAGTAGACGTCGACGCGGCGGGGGCAGTGCTCCTTGAGCGCCGCCTTCAGGTCGTCGTTCTTGTAGTCGATGCACGCGTCGAACCCGAAGTCCTCCACCACCGCCCGGCACTTCTCGGGTCCACCGGCGATACCCACCACACGGGCGCCCGCGATCTTGGCGATCTGTCCGGCGACCGAACCGGTGGCACCCGCGGCGGCCGAGACCACCACGGTCTCCCCGGGCTGCGGGCGACCGATGTCCACCATGCCCATGTAGGCGGTCGCCCCCGTCGGCCCGTACACCGACATCACCGCGAGCTGATCGACCGCCTCGCGCGGCACGGGCGTGCTGAATATGTCGTCGCGGATGATCACGTACTCCTGGAAGCCGCTCAGCGTGGTGACGACGTCCCCGACGTCGAACGCTGCGCACCGCGTCGCCACCACCTCGCCGATCCCGGCGGCCCGGATGACCTCGCCCAGCTGCACCGGCGGCAGGTAGCCCTGCTGGTCGTTCAACCAGGTGCGAACCGCGGCGTCGAGCCCCACATAGGTGGTGCGCAGCAGCGCCTCGCCCTCGGCGAGTGCGGGCGCAGGCCTGCTGATCAGCTCCGTGTCACCGGGTGCGAGGAGACCGGCGGGTCGGCGACGCAGCACCACCTGGCGGTTCGACAGATCGGGCACGATTCAGGACTGGCCGGCCGGCCCCTGCGCGTCATCATCGGGGGTGTCACCGTCGAGGACGCCCACGTCGAGGACGCCGACCGCGATCCCGTACGGCAGGAAGCGCACTCGGCGCATCGGGTCGACGTTGTCCTTGTGCGCACGCAGAGCGTCCAACTCGGTCGCGAACACCTGCTCGACGCGGGCGCCGCCGTCGGAATCCACCGTGTAGATCGCCCACACGCCGTTGCCGGTCTCGCCGGTGGTCTCGGGCGCCGGGCGCGGGCGGCGCACCAGGTCTTCGAAGATCGACGACCATCCACTCGGGGCGCTGGTCGCGCCGACGAACCTACCGATACGGTCGAAGGCTTCCCGCAGCCCTTCGCTGCCTTCTCTGATCACCCGGTCGAATTCGTCGGGATCGAAACCGAATGGGCCGTGTTCGTTCACGCGATCTCCTTGCCGCTCGTGGCCGCTCGTGGCCGCTCGTGCTGTTGAGATCCAGTGTGCGCCCGTTTCGGACCGTCCGCACCGAGATCGGCGAATCCGCAGGCTCAGGAGCCGGGAGCAAGGAAGGGGTTTGGCGTCGACGCGGCGCTTGGATCCTGGGCGGCCCCGGGCGCCCGGCTGACCGGGACCGGTACGGGTATCGGCATCGGCAGCAGCGGAACGTGGATCCACTGCGTCTTCATGGGCACGGTCGTCGTGGGGGTCGTGGCGGCGGCCGGCGCCTGCGACGTCGTGGGCGGCGCGACCGTCGTCGTCGGTGTCGGCGGGGGCGTCTCAGTCGCAGTCGCAGTCTCAGTCGTAGTC
>CAZZHX010000058.1:0-14317 GCA_964653535.1 uncultured Mycobacterium sp.
GGTCTGGATCGAGGGAGTGCGGGCTCCGCTAGAGCTTTCGCAGCCGCAGTCGGTTGATCGAATGGTCGGCGTCCTTGCGCAGCACCAGGGTGGCGCGGGGGCGGGTCGGCAGGATGTTCTCCACCAGGTTCGGCCGGTTGATCGACCGCCAGATCTCGCTCGCGGCGGCCACGGCCTTGGTGTCGTTGAAGGCCGAGTAGTGATGGAAGTGAGATTCGGGGTCGGCGAACGCCGTGCCGCGCAGCGACAGGAACCGGGAGATGTACCACCTCTCGATGTCCTCGATCCGTGCATCAACGTACAGCGAGAAGTCGAACAGGTCCGACACCATCAGGGTGGCGCCGGTCTGCAAGACGTTGAGGCCCTCCAGGATCAAGATGTCGGGATGGCGGACGACGTGCTTGGCGCCCGGGATGATGTCGTACTTCAGGTGCGAGTACACAGGAGCGCACGCGGAGTCGGAACCGGATTTGACCGAGGTCACGAACCGGAGCAGCGCCCGGCGGTTGTAGCTTTCGGGGAAACCTTTGCGGTGCATGATGTTGCGCCGGTAGAGCTCGGCGTTCGGGTGCAAGAAGCCGTCGGTGGTCACCAGATCGACACGCGGGTGGTGATCCCAGCGCGCCAACAGCGCCTGCAGCACGCGGGCGGTGGTCGACTTGCCGACCGCCACGCTGCCGGCCACGCCGATGATGAACGGCACCGGCCGGTTCGGGTTCTGCCGGGGCTCGCCGAGGAACTCCGCGGTGGCGGCGAACAATCCCTGGCGGGCCGCAACCTGGAGATGGATGAGCCGGGCCAGCGGCAGGTATACCTCTTCGACTTCCAGCAGGTCGATCTGCTCGCCGAGGCCACGAAGGCCGACCAGCTCCCCCTCGGTGAGGGCCAGCGGCGTCGACATGCGCAGCCCGCGCCATTGCGCTCTGTCGAACTCCACATACGGGCTCGGCTCGCTCGGCCGCGGCATGGTGTCAGTGTGGCAGGAGCGGGCGCGCGTCGCGTCGTTGGGCTGGCGAAGCCGTCGGTCGATACACTCGCCTCCATGACCGTCGCGCCCCGCACCCACGCTTCCGTAATGTCTGCGCCCCTGGCTGAGGTCGACCCGGATATTGCCGACCTGCTGGGCAAAGAGCTCAGTCGGCAACGGGACACCCTGGAGATGATCGCCTCAGAGAACTTCGCACCGCGTTCGGTGCTGCAGGCCCAAGGCAGCGTGTTGACCAACAAGTACGCCGAGGGGCTTCCGGGCCGGCGCTACTACGGCGGCTGCGAGCACGTCGACGTGGTGGAGAACATTGCCCGAGACAGGGCGAAGGCGCTGTTCGGCGCCGAATTCGCCAACGTTCAGCCGCATTCGGGCGCCCAAGCCAACGAGGCGGTGCTGCAGGCGTTGTTGACTCCGGGGGAACGGATGCTGGGGCTCGACCTCGCCAACGGCGGTCACCTCACGCACGGCATGAAGCTCAACTTCTCCGGGTTGTTGTACGACTGCGGCTTCTATGGGGTGGACCCGACGACGCACCTGATCGACATGGACGCCGTGCGCGCCAAGGCCCTCGAGTTCCGCCCGCAGGTGATCGTTGCCGGCTGGTCGTCCTACCCGCGGGTACTCGACTTCGCGGCTTTCCGGTCTATCGCCGACGAGGTCGGCGCCAAGTTGTGGGTGGACATGGCGCACTTCGCAGGACTGGTTGCCGCAGAACTGCACCCGTCGCCGGTGCCGCACGCGGACGTAGTGACGACCACCGTCCACAAGACCCTGTGCGGCCCCCGTTCCGGACTGATCATCGGCAAGCGGGAGTACGCCAAGGTGATCAACTCGGCGGTGTTCCCGGGCCAGCAGGGCGGACCGCTCATGCACGTGATCGCCGGCAAGGCGGTCGCGTTCAAGATCGCCACCACGCCCGAATTCGCCGAGCGTCAGCGCCGCACGGTGTCTGGGGCCCGCATCATCGCCGACCGACTGCTGGCCGCTGACGTCGCCGGGGCGGGTGTGTCGGTGGTCACCGGCGGCACCGACGTCCACCTGGTGCTGGTCGACCTGCGCGATTCGTCGCTGGACGGGCAGGTCGCCGAGGATCTCCTGCACGAGATCGGGATCACGGTCAACCGCAACGCCGTCCCCAACGACCCGCGGCCGCCGATGGTGACATCGGGCCTGCGGGTGGGGACGTCCGCACTGGCGACGCGCGGCTTCGGAGACGCCGAATTCACCGAGGTCGCCGACATCATCGCCTCGGCGCTGGCCGGCGGCTCCGATCTGGACATGTCGGCACTGCACGACCGGGTGGTACGCCTGGCCAGGGAGTTCCCCCTCTACGAGGGCCTGGAGGACTGGACGCTGGTCGACCGCTAGGCCGGCGAGAATGACTCGAGAATTACTCGAGAATTGCTCGAAGATGACTCGAGAACGACTCGAACATGACTCGAACATGACAAAGGTCACCATCTTCGGCCCGACACGGGCTGAAGAATCCACGAGCCTGTGTACGCGGGTTACAGTTACCGCATGGCACAGAAACCTGTCGCTAACGCGCTGACCCTGGAACTCGAGCCGGTCGTCGAAGCCAACCTGACGCGCCACCTCGACACGCAGGACGTCTGGTTCGCCCACGACTACGTCCCGTTCGAGAGGGGCGAGAACTTCGCCTTCCTCGGCGGGCGAGACTGGGACCCGTCCCAGGCGACGCTGCCCAGGACCGTCACCGACGCGTGCGAGATTCTGCTGCTACTCAAGGACAACCTCGCCGGTCACCACCGCGAGCTCGTCGAGCACTTCATCCTCGAGGACAAGTGGGGTCGCTGGCTCGGCCGATGGACCGCGGAGGAGCACCTGCACGCCATCGCTCTGCGGGAGTACCTGGTGGTCACCCGCGAGATCGATCCGACCGCCAACGAGGACGCGCGGTTCGAATACGTCATGAAGGGCTACCGCGCCGACCAGTACAGCCAGATCGAAACGCTGGTGCACGTGGCACTGAGCGAGTGCGCGTACAGCGTGTACTGCCGCAACCTGGCCGCTCAGATCGAGGAGCCCGTGCTCGCCGGGCTGGTCGATCGGATCGCCCGCGACGAGGCCCGCCACGAGCAGTTCTTCGCCAACCTTGTTGCGCACTGCCTGGACTACGCCCGCGACGAGACGGTCGCGGCGATCGTCGCCCGTGCGGCCGAGCTGCAGGTTCCGGGAACCGACATCGACTCCTTTCGCGACAAGGTCAAAAATGTCGCTCAGGCGGGCGTTTTCGGGCCGGGACAGCTGCGGCGGGCGATCTCCGACCGCATCACCGCGTGGGGCTTGGCCGACGAGCCGGCGCTGAAGCAGTTCGTCGCCGACTGAGCGAACCGCCGACACGGCGCGCCTGCCCGGCACGGTGTCGGCCATCGGAGTAGCGTCACGGTCAATGGCCAGCGACTTGCTCAGCTGCCAGGGCGGCACCTTCCGTCACGACTACGGCAGGACCGGCCCCGGTCCTGATGCCGCGATTCCCGCCGAGATGTCCGTGCGGGTCCGCGCGGGCTCACCCCACTCGAGGAGCAGAGCCACGTGACCGAAACTCGCACCTATGTGATCGACACGTCCGTGCTGTTGTCTGACCCGTGGGCGTGCAGTCGGTTCGCAGAACACGAGGTGGTGCTTCCGCTGGTGGTGATCAGCGAACTCGAGGCCAAGCGGCACCATCACGAGTTGGGGTGGTTCGCCCGCCAGGCCCTGCGTCTGCTCGACGATCTTCGGCTGGAGCACGGGCGGCTGGATCAACCGATCCCCATTGGTGACCGGGGCGGCACGCTGCACGTCGAACTCAACCACACGGACACGTCGGTACTTCCTGCCGGCTTCCGCACCGACAGCAACGACTCACGTATTCTGAGCTGCGCCGCCAACCTCGCCGCCGAAGGCAAGCGGGTCACCTTGGTGAGCAAGGACATTCCGCTGAGGGTCAAGGCCGCCGCGGTCGGCCTGCCCGCCGATGAATACCACGCCCAGGACGTCGTGGTCTCGGGCTGGTCGGGGATGCACGAGATCGAGACGGCGACCGACGAGATTGACACGCTGTTCGCCGATGGCGAGATCGACCTGGCCGAGGCGCGGGACCTGCCCTGCCACACAGGTATCCGGTTGCTGGGCGGCACCTCTCACGCCCTCGGCCGGGTCACCGCTACCAAGCGTGTTCAGCTGGTTCGCGGTGACCGTGAGGTGTTCGGCCTGCGCGGCCGCTCCGCCGAACAACGGGTGGCGCTCGACCTGCTGCAGGACGAGGCGGTGGGCATTGTGTCGTTGGGCGGCAAAGCCGGCACCGGCAAATCCGCGCTGGCCCTGTGCGCCGGTCTTGAGGCGGTGCTGGAACGGCGAACGCAGCGCAAGGTGGTGGTTTTCCGGCCGCTCTACGCCGTGGGAGGCCAGGAACTTGGCTACCTGCCCGGCAGCGAGAGCGAAAAGATGGGCCCGTGGGCTCAGGCGGTGTTCGACACTCTCGAGGGTCTGGCCAGCCCGGCCGTGCTGGAAGAGGTGCTGTCCCGCGGGATGCTCGAAGTGCTGCCGCTGACCCACATCCGGGGTCGCTCGCTGCACGACTCCTTCGTGATCGTCGATGAAGCGCAGTCACTGGAGCGCAACGTCTTGCTGACGGTGTTGTCCCGGCTGGGCAGCGGGTCGCGGGTGGTGCTGACCCATGACATCGCCCAGCGGGATAACCTGCGGGTCGGCCGCCACGACGGGGTCGCGGCGGTGATCGAAAAGCTCAAGGGGCACCCGCTGTTCGCGCACATCACCCTGCTGCGCAGCGAGCGCTCGCCGATTGCCGCCTTGGTCACCGAAATGCTCGAGGAGATCGCCGGACCGAACTGACGTACCGGTTTGCCGGGTAGGCTACGGGCGTGCGGAAACGTGCCGACAGTCAGGCCTGGCGCTACTGGCGCACCGTTATCGGTGTCGTCGCGGCCGCCGCGGTGCTGGTGATCGGAGGCCTGACGGGCCACGTCACCCGGGCAGACGACGTCAGTTGCGCGACGCTCAAGTGCGTTGCGCTGACATTCGATGACGGGCCGACCCCGTTCGACGACCGGCTGCTGCAGATCCTCAAGGACAACGATGCCAAGGCCACCTTCTTCCTGATCGGCAACAAGGTGGCGGCCAACCCGGCGGGAGCCAAGCGGATCGCCGAGGCCGGAATGGAGATCGGCAACCACACCTGGGAACACCCCAACATGACGACGATCCCCGTCGAGGACATCGCCGGTCAATTCTCGAAGGCCAATGACACGATCTCGTCGGCGACCGGTCTGACCCCGAAGCTCTATCGTCCCGCGGGCGGGCTGTCCGACGACACCGTCCGCCAAAGCGCTGCTCGCGTGGGCCTAGCCGAAATCCTCTGGGACGTCATCCCGTTCGACTGGGTGAATGACTCGAACATCGGTGCTACGCGCTCCATGCTGATGACCTACGTCAAGCCGGGCTCGGTGGTGCTGTTCCATGACACGTATTCGAGCACCGTCGACCTGGTGTATCAGTTCATTCCCGTGCTCAAGGCCAACGGCTACCGCTTGGTGACGGTCAGCGAACTACTCGGGCCGCGGGCGCCCGGCAGCAGTTACGGTGGCCGCGAGAACGGGCCGCCCGTCAACGGACTTCATGACATCCCGGCAGCCGAGATCCCCGCACTGCCCAATACGCCCTCCCCGCAACCGATGCCGAACTTCCCGATCACCGACATCGCGGGCCAGAACTCGGGGGGACCGAACAACGGTGCCTGAGCGTTAGTTTTTGACCTTCAGCGCCGCGATCACCCGGCCGACGGTGGCAGCCGACGCCGCATCGCCGATCGGGGTTGCGCTCATGAAGACGGTGACCGGTTTGGTATCGACCACGATGATGGTGACCGAATCGCCCTTCACGTTGCGGGCTGGATCGCCGATCGTCACGTCGGCGTCCACCCGGGCGGCCTTAACCCCGTCGACCGTGGGCGACGACGTCTTGACGGGACCTTGCGTGGGCATCGAGTTCACGTAGCCCGGGCCGGCGACCACGCACTCCAACAGCTTCGACGCCTGCGCGCCGACGTCCATGCTGTTGGCGAAGTCGGTGATCGCCACCTCGGCTTGCATCATCCATTGATTAGCGCCGGGAACCTCCTGGGCGACGCCCACCGCCTCGAGGAGGTTGGGGGTCTGATCGTCGGAGTAGCTGGACCATCCGGGTGCTGCGCTGGCCGGGAACGACAGCTTGCCGGCGCGGATGGTGTCGCCGGCGGGCTTGTCCCCGCCGGAGCCATTAGCGGTGCAACCGGTCGCGTCCTGCCCGGCAGTGCCCGGCTGCGTTGCGTGGGCGCTTGTCGTCGGTTGCACGGTCGGGGCCGTGGCCGTGGTCGGCTTATTCCCACGGCCAGGCCCGACGATTAGCAAGGCTGCCAGCGCGATGACGCCCAGCACGGCGGCGCCGAGGATGATCCAGGGCAGCTTCGAGCGGGGTCCAGTCGGCGGTGGCGGCCCGGGTGGGTACGGTACGTTCGCCCAGCCCGCGGGCATGTACGGCCCCCCCGGGGGCGGGTATCCCTGCGGCGGGTATCCCTGCCCGGTGGGCGGATAGGGCGGCGGGTACCCACCGTAGGGCTGCGCACCGGGCTGACCGGGGTACTGGCCGCCCGGCGGCGGGTAGGGGTACGACCCGCCCTGGGGCTGGCTGCCCCAATAGGGATCCTGCCCATAGGGATTCGACTCGTGGGGATCCCGACCCTGGGGCCCCTCGGGGGGAATCGTCATCGGCGCACGTCTCTCATTCTCATCATCTCGCGATCAGCGCTTCGCGTCTTTCGGTGTCACTTTCGCCATCGCCAGGACGTCCAGTCGGCGGTCGAGTTCCTCGATCGACAACTTCTCGCCGATCAGCCCGCGATCGATGACGGTCTGGCGAATGGTCTTGCGCTCCTTGAGGGCCTGCTTGGCCACCGCGGCAGCCTCTTCGTACCCGATCGCCGAGTTCAACGGTGTCACAATCGACGGCGACGACTCGGCCAGCTCGCGCAGATGCTCGACGTTGGCCACCAGCCCGACGATGCAGCGCTGGGCGAACAGCGCTGACACGTTGGTCAGCAGCGTGAACGACTCGAGGAGGTTGCGGGCCATCATCGGGATGTAGACGTTGAGCTCGAAGGCACCGCTCGCGCCACCCCAGGCCACCGCCGCGTCGTTACCGATCACCTGCGCCGCGACCTGCGTGACGGCCTCAGGGATAACGGGATTGACCTTGCCCGGCATGATGGAGCTGCCCGGCTGCAGGTCCGGCAGCCGGATCTCGCCCAGCCCGGTCAGCGGCCCCGATCCCATCCAGCGGATGTCGTTGGCGATCTTGGTCAGCGAGACCGCGATGGTACGCAGCGCGCCGGACGCCTCGACCAGCCCGTCGCGTGCCGCCTGGGCCTCGAACGAGTTGGCCGCCGTGCGAAGCTCATTCAGCCCCGTGGAGGTGATCAGCGTCTCGACGACCTTCGCACCGAATCCGTCGGGAGCGTTGAGGCCGGTTCCCACGGCGGTCCCGCCGATCGCCAGCTCGCCGAGCCGCGGGAGTGTGGCCCGCACCCGCTCGATTCCCGCCTCGATCTGCCGTGCGTAGCCGCTGAACTCCTGGCCGAGCGTCACCGGGACGGCGTCCATCAGGTGGGTACGGCCGGACTTGACCACCGAGTGCCACTCGCCGGCCTTGGCCGCGAGGGCCTCGTGCAGCACTTCGAGCGCCGGAATGAGGTGGCGCACCGCGGCCTCGGTGGCCGCGATGTGGGTGGCGGTCGGGAACGTGTCGTTGGATGACTGCGACATGTTCACGTCGTCGTTGGGATGCACCGTGACACCGTGGGCCGCCGCGATACTTGCGATCACCTCGTTGGCGTTCATGTTGGAGCTGGTGCCCGAGCCCGTCTGGAACACGTCGATGGGGAACTGTTCGTCGTGCCCGCCCTCGGCGATTTCGGCCGCGGCGGCGATGATCGCGTCGGCTTTCTCCGCCGCCAGCAGGCCCAGGTCCTTGTTCACCTGGGCGCAGGCACCCTTGAGCAGCCCCAGCGCGCGGATCTGGGCGCGCTCCAGGCCCCGGCCTGAGATCGGGAAATTCTCCACCGCACGCTGAGTCTGCGCGCGCCACAACGCTTTCGCAGGCACCCGGACCTCGCCCATGGTGTCGTGCTCGATGCGGTACTCGGGACCGGTGGCGCGATCAGCCATGAGAGGGACTCCTCGCTGGTGTTAGGACTGGTCTGGAGGTCAGGGCAGGGGATAGGCGGCGGTGCTGTTGCCGGTGAAGTCGACGGCGGAGTACTCGTTGAGCTTCGAGAGCCGGTGGTAGGACTCGATCATCCGGACGGTGCCCGACTTCGACCGCATCACGATCGACTGGGTGGTGCAGCCGCCGGGGTAGTACTGCACGCCCTTGAGGAGGTCGCCGTTGGTGACCCCGGTGGCGCAGAAGAAGACGTTCTCCCCGGACACCAGGTCCGTGGTGGTGAGTACCTGGTCCAGGTCGTAGCCGGCGTCGATGGCCTTCTGGCGTTCGGCATCGTCCTTCGGCGTGAGTTGTGCCTGGATGGCACCGCCCATGCAGCGGATCGCGGCGGCGGCGATGATCCCTTCCGGGGTGCCCCCGATCCCGGCCAGCATGTCGGTGCCAGACAGGTAGCGGCACGCCGAGATCGCGCCGGCGACGTCGCCGTCGGTGATCAGCCGGATGCGGGCCCCCGTCGCCCGGACGTCCTCGATCAGCCGGGCGTGCCGTGGCCGGTCCAGGATGCACACGGTCATGTCGTGTACCGACAGGTGTTTGACTGCGGCGACCGCCCGAATGTTCTCCGCGATCGGAGCGGTGATGTCCAGCACGTCCGCTGCGTCGGGTCCGACGGCGATCTTGTTCATGTAGTAGACCGCCGACGGGTCGAACATCGCGCCGCGCTCGGCGACCGCCAGTACCGAGATCGCGTTGGGCATTCCCTTACTCATCAGCGCGGTGCCGTCGATCGGGTCGACCGCGAAGTCGCACTCCGGGCCGTCGCCGTTGCCGACATCTTCGCCGTTGTACAGCATCGGGGCGTTATCCTTCTCGCCCTCGCCGATGACCACGACGCCGCGCATCGACACGGTGTTCACCAGTTTCCGCATTGCGTCCACGGCCGCTCCGTCGCCGCCTTCTTTGTCGCCGCGGCCCACCCAGCGGCCCGCGGCCATGGCGCCGGCCTCGGTGACCCGCACCAGGTCCAGGGCCAGGTTGCGGTCGGGAGCCTCGCCGCGCAACCGCTCGGCACCCGAGCCCTCGGTTGTCATGGTTGGCGGCCCTTGGTTCTCATGGTTGAAAAGTGTCCCAGAACAGAATCGGTCAGGCGGAACTGGGATACTCGGGGCGTGACCGAGGAGCCGCAGCCGACCCCCAGCCTGGACGCCCGGGCGGGCGACGAACCCGTGCCCGGCCCGAGGCCGGCCAAGCCGAGGCTATTGCAGGACGGCCGCGACATGTTCTGGTCGCTGATGCCGTTGGTCCTCGCGTGCATCATGCTGGCCGGGCTGGTCGGGATGTGCTCCTTCCAGACCGGCAGCTCCAAACAGGGAGTTGTTCCGTCCTATGACGCGTCGGTGGCCCTGCACGCCGACGCCCAGACGCTCGGCTTCCCCATCCGGTTACCGCACCTGCCGGCAGGCTGGCGGCCCAATTCCGGGGGCCGCGGGGGCATCGATGCCGGGCGACCCGACCCCGCGGACCCCGCCAAGGGTCGGCGCGTGCACGCCGTGACATCCACGGTGGGATACATCAGCCCCACCGGGATGTACCTGAGCCTGACCCAGAGCAATGCCGACGAGGAGAGGCTGGTCGGTTCGATCCATCCGTCGGCGGTCCCGACCGGGGCGGTCGACGTCTCCGGCACCAACTGGGTCGTCTACCGCGGGGCCGGTGACCGCGGTGCGGCCGTCGAGCCGATCTGGACGACCAGCCTGGCCGGGCCGACGGGCACCGCCACGCTCGCGATCACCGGCTCGGGCAGCACCGAAGAGTTCCGTACTCTGGCATCGGCGACGCAATCGCAGCCGCCCCTGCCCGCGCAGTGACTGACGAACCCCGAAGAGCACAGGCACCCCAAGGAGGACTCGGCGTGACCGCACCTCAAGCAGACCTGTCCGGATGGTCGGCGGCGCCTTTCACCGGTGGCGGCTACACCCACGACGTCTATCGGAAGGGCAGCGGCCCCGGCGTGGTGCTGATCCCGGAGATACCCGGTATCCATCCCGGTGTGCTCGCCCTCGGTAACCACTTGGTGGACAACGGCTTCACCGTCGCGATGCCCTCGCTGTTCGGGCAACCCGGCAGACCGAAGACAATCGGCTACATCGCCACGTCGATCACTCGGGCGTGCGTGGCGCGGGAGTTCGCGGCGTTCGCGACCAACCGGCAGCGCCCGGTGACGGCGTTCCTGCGGGCGCTTGCCCGCGACCTCAACGCGTCGACGCCCGGCAAGGGTGTCGGGGTGATCGGCCAGTGCTTCACCGGCGGCTTCGCGCTGGCCGCCGCGGTCGACGACAGCGTGCTCGCGCCCGTGCTCAGCCAGCCGTCGGTGCCGTTGCCCCTGGGTGCCGCGCGGCGCAGCGACCCGGGGCTGAGCGAGGCTGAGCTCACCACCGTCGCGCAACGGTGCGCCACCGACGGCCTGTGCGCCATGGGGCTTCGGTTCAGCGAGGACAAGACGGCGCCGGGCGAACGGTTCGCGACGCTCAAGCAGCGGCTCGGCGACGCGTTCGAGATCATCGAGATCGACTCCGGTCCCGGCAACGCGGGTGGCTTCGGCGCAATGGCGCATTCGGTGCTGACCGATGAGGTCCGTGAGGTCGACGGCCAGCTGGCCTACGAGGCCCGCAAACGGGTGGTCGAATTCCTCGCCCGGCAGCTCAAGTAGAGGAGCCCCGAGACGCATGGCGACCGACAACCTGGTGGTCGACACCACGCACGGCCCGGTCCGGGGTGTTGAGGAGGGGACGGCGGTCAGGGTCTGGAAAGGCATCCGCTACGCCGCGCAGCCCGTCGGGGGCCTGCGGTTCCGCGCGCCCGCGCCACCGCCGCGGTGGACCGAGGTCGCCGACGCCACCCGCTTCGGCCCCGCCTGCCCGCAACCGCTCTTCCCCAACACGCCGCTGGACCTGGGCGCGGCGCAGGGCGAGGACTGCCTGCGGCTGAACGTGTGGGCCCCACCAGGCGCTGACGGAAAACCAGTGATGGTGTGGCTGCACGGGGGCGCCTACGTCCTGGGATCCGGCAGCCAGGCCCTCTACGACGGGCGCCGATTGGCGTCGAGCGGCGACGTCGTCGTCGTGACGGTCAACTACCGGGTGGGGGCGCTCGGGTTCCTGGACCTGTCGTCGTTCAGCACGTCACGCCGGCAGTTCGATTCCAACGTGGGCCTGCGCGACGTGCTGGCGGCCCTGGGCTGGGTTCGCGACAACATCGCGGCGTTCGGGGGCGATCCCCGCAGAGTCACCCTGTTCGGCGAATCCGCCGGGGCCGGGATAGTGACGACCCTGCTCGCCTGCGCGGCGGCCGAGGGCCTTTTCGCCCGCGCAATCGCCCAGAGCTCGCCGGCCACGTCGGTGTACGACCGGGGCAGGGCCGTGCGCGTCACCGAGACGATCCTGGAGCGGCTCGATGTCGACGCGGACCGGTTGCCGGACGTGCCCACCGCGGTGCTCCTCGCCGCGTCCCAGGAAGTCTTCGACGAAGTACCGGTGCGCAACCCCGGCACTCTGGCGTTCGTGCCCATCGTCGACGGCGATTTGCTGGACGACTACCCGGTGAAGAGAGCGCAAGAGGGCCGTTCGCTCGCGGTTCCGTTGATCATCGGTACCAACCGGCACGAGGCGGCGCTCTTCCGGTTGATGCGGTCGCGGCTGATGCCGATCACGCCGCGCGCGATCACGTCGATGTTCGACGAGATCGCCGCTGAACAACCCGACCTGCAATTACCCACCGAGGAACAGATCGGGTCGGCGTATTCGCGGGTGCCGCGCCGGGCGAGAAGTTTGAACATCGCCACCGACGTTGGATTCCGGATGCCCACGGTGTGGCTGGCCGAGGGCCACTGCCACGTGGCGCCGGTGTATCTCTACCGATTCGACTACGCGACGCCCCTGCTGAAGTTGCTATTGGTCAACGCCGCCCATGCCACCGAATTGCCTTATGTCTGGGGCAATCTCGGCGGGCCGAAGGACCCGACCCTGAAGCTCGGCGGCGCCAAGACTGCCAGGGGTGTGTCCAAGCGGATGCGGGCGAGGTGGGTCAACTTCGCGACGGTGGGCGACCCGTCGGGCCCGCCGGGAGAGCCGGAATGGACGCCCTACGGGCCCGCCGAGCGCGCCTGCCTGATCATCGACAAGCGCGACCGTGTCGAGCACGACATCGACGTGCACATCCGTGCGGCCTGGGGCAGCGAGATGGTGGGCTTCCGATAGGGTCAGGGCTCGTCGGGGTGGTCCGCCGACAGCGCGTCCTCGATCCGCTTGCGGGCGCCGGTGAGGTATTCCTCGCACCGTTTCGCCAGCTGTTCGCCCCGCTCCCACAGCGTCAGCGACGCATCGAGGTCGAGCCCGCCCTGTTCCAGCAGCCGGACGACCTCCATCAGTTCGTCCCGGCAGGCCTCGTAGCTCTTGTCCGGGATGTCCCCGCTCGTCTTGTCAGGCGCCATCGGTCGGTCCTTCGCTCACGGTAAGCAGCGCACCGTCGGCCACCCGCACCCGCAGGCGCGTGCCCGCCGGTGCGTCGTCGACCGACCGGAGCACCGCGGCCGACTCGGCGCTCTGCACTATGGCGTACCCGCGCGCCAGCGTGGCCGCCGGGCCCAGGGTCGCCAGTCGGGCACTCAGGTGACCGATCCGGTCGCCTTCGGTCGCGACCCGGCGCGTGATGTCGCGGCGCACCGCCGAGCGGGCCCGGCGAATCTCGTCGTCGCGCTCGGCGAGGGCCTGGCGGGGCTCTGCCAGCACAGGACGACTCCGCAACTGCGCCAGCGCCCGCTGCTCGCGGCCCACCCAACCGCGTAGCGCCTGTGCGCTGCGCCTGCGCAAGTCGCCGATCAGCCGTTGCTCGGCGGCAGTGTCGGGAACTATTCGCTTCGCCGCGTCGGTGGGAGTCGCGGCACGTAGGTCGGCAACCAGATCGCACAGCGGATTGTCCGGTTCGTGCCCGACCGCGCTGATCACCGGTGTCCGGCACGCCGAGATCGCACGGCACAGAGTCTCATCGGAGAACGGAAGGAGGTCCTCGACGCTTCCGCCCCCGCGGGCTACGACGATCACGTCGACGTCGGCGTCGAGATCGAGTTCGCGAAGCGCCGCCACAATCTGCGCTACCGCGTTCGGTCCCTGGACGGCGGTGTTGCGGACGGCGAAGCGCACTGCGGGCCAGCGCGCGCACGCCACTGTCCTGACGTCGTGTTCGGCCGCGCTGGCGCGCCCGGTGATCAGTCCGATCATGTTGGGTAGGAAAGGTATTGGTCGCTTGAGTCGGGGGTCGAAGAGACCCTCGGCCTCCAGCAGCCGCCGCAGCCGTTCGATGCGGGCCAGCAACTCGCCGACGCCGACGGCGCGAATTTCACTGATACGCAACGAGAAGGTGCCACGGCCTGTGTAGAAGGACGGCTTGCCGCAGACCACAACCTGGGTGCCTTCGGTCAATTTCACCGGTGCGTTGAGCACCAGTTCGCGTGAGCAGGTGACGGTCAGGGACATGTCGGCGGCCGGGTCCCGTAGCACCATGAACACGATCTTGGCGCCGGGACGTATCGAGATCTGGGCCAGCTGACCCTCGACCCAGACGGTGCCGAGTCGGTCGATCCAGCCCGCGATCCGGGTTGCCACCGCGCGAACCGGGAAGGGGTTCTCGGCGGAATTGGGTTCCGCATTCGCCGTGCGGGTCACTTCGCGGTCGCGCGGGTGATCCTGTTGGCGAGCAGCGTCTGGAACGGCGCGCGAGCCTTGGTCGCCTGCTCGTAGGCCAGCAGGGACTCGAGATCGTCGACGGTCAGCGACTGCAGCCTCGCCCGCAGCTGCGCCAGCGTGAGTGTCGCGTAGTCGAGCTCGGCCACCATGGGTTCGGGGGCGCGGGCCCCGGATCGGGCTGCGGACCCGGCGCCGGTTCGGCCCCCAGACCGTGCAGGGGCCTTCGTCGGTGGCTTCTTCGCGGACCGCCGGGCCGTGGCGGCCGGGGCGTCGCCCGACGAGTACAGGGCGAACCGGCCCTCGGTCAGGCGGTCGGCGTCGCCCGTCGGCGCGGCCTGGCTCGTCCCGGCGTCGGGCGCATCCTCGT
>CAZZHX010000059.1:0-7351 GCA_964653535.1 uncultured Mycobacterium sp.
GTCCAACGTCGCGGCGCTCGAAGGCGCCGCACATGGCGTCACGTGCAACGTGATCGTCCCGGCCGCGCTGACCCGCATGGCCGCCGGGATCGATACCTCGGCCTACCCGCCGATGGGACCGGAACTCGTCGCCCCCGTGGTGGGCTGGCTTGCGCACGAATCCTGTTCGGTGACAGGGGAGATGTTCATCGCGATGGGAGGCCGGGTGGCGCGCGCGTTCATCGCGGAAAGTCCTGGCCTGTATCGGCCGTCGTGGACCCCGGAGGACGTCGGCGCGCATCTGGCCGAGATACGCGACGTGGAGTCGCCGCTGGTGTTTCCGGTCGCGCCCGACGGGCACGACCAACACATTCGATTCGGCTTCGGGCTGGCTCGTGGCTAGCGGCACGGGACCGCTGGCCGGTGTGAGGGTGGTCGACCTCACCGCGATGGTGATGGGACCGTACTGCACGCAGATCATGGCCGACATGGGCGCCGACGTCATCAAAGTCGAACCGCCCCACGGTGATGACACCCGATTCGTCTCGGTGGCACCCGCGCCGGGTATGAGCGGCGTGTTCGTCAACGTCAACCGTGGCAAGCGCAGCGTCGTGCTGGACCTGCACACCGATGCCGGTGCAGGCGCGCTGCGCGCGCTCGTCGCCACCGCGGACGTGTTCATTCACTCGATGCGCGCCAAGGCCATCACCAAACTGGGCTTCGGCTACGACGACGTCGCCGCCATCAACCCGGCGATCGTCTACACCAATTGCTACGGGTACGGCCGGCGCGGACCCGATCGCGACCGGCCCGCCTACGACGACACGATCCAGGCCGAGTGCGGTCTCCCGGCGGTCCAGCAGCACCTCACCGGCGAGCCGGACTTCGTCGGCACCGTCATCGCCGACAAGGTCACCGGTCTGACGGCGCTCTACGCGACCACCATGGCATTGTTCCACCGCGAGCGCACCGGTGAGGGCCAAGAGGTCGAGGTCGCCATGTTCGAAACCATGGCCTCTTTCATCCTCGTGGAACACGCGAACGGCGCCCTGTTCGACCCGCCCCTGGGGCCGGCGATCTATCCGCGCACCGTGGCACCCAACCGGCGTCCGTATCGCACCAGCGACGGCCATATCGCCGTACTGATCTACAACGACAAACAGTGGGCCGCGTTCGTCGACGCCGTGCGGCCGCCGTGGGCCAGCGAGGCGTATTCCACGCTGGAGGAACGTGCCCGCCACATCGACACCGTCTACGGGTTGGTAGCCGAGACGTTGAAGGAGCGTTCGACGCGGGAGTGGCTGGCGCTGTTCAGCGAACTGCAGATACCGGCGGCGCCACTGAACACCCCCGGCGACCTCTTCGACAACCCGCATCTCAACGCCGTCGGCCTGTTCGAAACCGTGGACACTCCGAACGGACCGGTGCGCTTCCCCGGCGTACCCACATTGTTCTCGCGGACACCCGGCCGCGTCGCGGGGCCGGCACCGGAACTGGGCGCCCACACCGCAGAAGTGCTCGCCGAACTGGCCGAGCTCGCCGACCGAAAGGAATCCTGACTATGGGTGTGCCTGTGTACCGGCGCATTCTCGACCTGTTCGAGGCCGAGGGCGTCAACACGTTGTTCGGCATCCCGGACCCGAACTTCGTGCACATGTTCCTCGAGGCGGACGCGCGCGGCTGGACGGTGGTCTCGCCGCATCACGAGGAGAGCGCCGGGTTCATGGCCGAGGCCGTCTCGCGTATGACGGGCAAGCCGGGGCTGTGCATCGGAACGCTTGGCCCGGGTGTGGCCAACATCGCCGGGGCGATGATGTGCGCTCGCGTGGAGAACTCGCCGGTGATCTTCCTCGGCGGCCAGCGGGCGCGCATCACCGAACGGCGGGTCCGACGCGGACGCATCCAGTTCGTTCGCCAGGAGGAGCTTTTCGCGCCGGCGGTGAAGTACAGCGCGTCGATCGAATACGCCGACCAGACCGATGAAATCGTGCGGGAGGCGTTCCGGCGCGCGATGTCGACGACGCCCGGGCCGGCCTACATTGAGTTTCCGTCGCACGTCATTCTGGAAGAGCTGGACGTCCCGGACCCGTTGCCCCCCAGCGCGTATCGCCTTGTCGACCAGGGTGCGGGCGCGCGGGAGATCGCCGAGGCGGCCAATCTGGTGCGCGCGGCGAAGAACCCGATCCTGCTGGTCGGCCACGGCGTTCACACCTCGCGCACCGGTGCGCAGGTGAGGCAGCTGGCCGAGCTGATGGGCTGCCCGGTGATCCAGACGTCCGGCGGCACGTCTTTCATCCGCGGCCTGGAGGACCGCACGTTCCCCTATGGTTTCTCCTCCGCGGCGGTCGAGGCGGTGGTCACCTCCGACCTGTGCATCGCGCTCGGCACCGAGCTCGGCGAGCCGGTCCATTACGGCCGATCGCGGCACTGGGCGCAGAACAACGCCACCCGGAAGTGGGTCTACGTCGAGCAGGACCCGACGGCGATCGGCGTGAACCGGCCGGTCGACGTCCCGCTGGTGGGAGACCTGCGTCGGGTGGTGCCCCAGCTGGTCGCCGCACTGCGGGACACCCCCCGGGCGCCATCGGCCGACCTCGCCCGCTGGATCGACCAGGACGCCGAACAGCTCGCCGACCTGGCCCGCACCGCACCCAGCGGCCGCGCCCCGATCCACCCGGCGCGCTTCGTTGTCGAGGCGACCGCAGCGTTTCCGGCCGACGGGATCATGGTCCGCGACGGCGGCGCTACCGTCATCTTCCAGTGGACTTATTCGCAGGCCAAGCCGCACGATGTCATGTGGAACCAGAACTTCGGCCACCTCGGCACGGGTTTGCCCTACGCCATCGGGGCGTCGGTCGCCGACGGCGGCACACGGCCGGTCATGCTGCTGACCAGCGACTCCTCGTTCCTGTTCCACATCGCCGAGTTGGAGACCGCCGCGCGTCGTAAGCTTCCGCTCGTGTGTGTCGTGGGCGTGGACCACCAGTGGGGTCTGGAAGTCGGGGTGTACAAGCGCACGTTCACCCAGCCGTCGCCGCAGCCGGGCGTGCACTGGAGCACCGACGTCCGTTTTGACAAGATCGCCGAGGGTTTCGGCTGCCACGGCGAATACGTCGACACCGAGAGTGAGATCGGTCCGGCGATCAGGCGCGCCTACGGTAGTGGCAAGCCTGCTGTCGTGCACGTCTGCATCGACCCGAAGGCCAACTCCGAGGAAATGCCCAACTACGACGAATTCCGCACCTGGTATGCCGAAGGTACCCAATGAAGACAAGGATGGTGTCATGCGCGAGTACATGAAGTTCTACATCAATGGCCACTGGGTCGACCCGGTGAAGCCGAACCCCTTCGAGGTCGAGAATCCGACGACTGAGGGGACGTCCGGGCGGATCTCCCTGGGCTCGGCCGCCGACGTGGACGCGGCTGTCGCGGCCGCCCGGCGCGCGTTTGGCACCTGGTCGCAGAGCAGCCGCGAGGATCGCCTGGACCTGTTTCAGAACATCCTTGCCGAATACCAGAAGCGCACAAGCGATTTGGCCGAGGCGGTCACCGAGGAAATGGGGGCGCCGCCGGCGCTGTCCGCGGGCGCGCAGGTCCAGCTCGGCATCGGTCACCTGATGACTGCAATCGAGGCGCTCAAGAAGTTCTCCTTCGAGGAGCAGCACGGCTCGGCGCTGATCATCAAGGAGCCGATCGGTGTCTGCGGCCTGATCACTCCGTGGAACTGGCCGATCAACCAGATCGTGGTCAAGGTGTACCCGGCGCTGGCGACGGGCTGCACCATGGTCCTCAAGCCGTCCGAGGTGGCGCCGTTTTCGGCGTGCATCTTCGCCGAGATCCTCGACGCTGCGGGCGTACCGGCCGGGGTTTTCAACCTGGTCAACGGTGACGGCCCCGGCGTCGGCGTCGCGCTGGCAAGCCACCCCGGAATCGACATGGTGTCGTTCACCGGGTCCACGCGGGCCGGTGTCGAGGTGGCCAAGAACGCGGCCGTGACGGTCAAGCGGGTGACCCAGGAGCTCGGCGGCAAGAGCCCCAACATCGTGCTCGACGACGCGGGCTTCGCCGACAGCGTCCGCGCGGGCGTGTCCGGCATGATGCCGAACTCCGGGCAGAGCTGCAACGCGCCGTCGCGCATGCTCGTCCCGAATTCGCGCATGGCCGAGGCGATGACGGTCGCGCGCGAGGTCGCCGAGCACGTCGCGGTGGGCGACGCCGACGACGCGAGGGCGATCGGGCCGGTGGCATCGAAGGCGCAGTTCCAGAAGGTCCAGGGCCTGATTCAGAAGGGCATCGACGAGGGCGCAACGCTCGTCGCCGGCGGCACGGGCCGGCCGGAGGGGCTCGACAAGGGTTTCTACGTCAAGCCCACCGTCTTCGCGAACGTCACCAACGACATGACGATCGCCCGCGAGGAGATCTTTGGGCCGGTGCTGTGCATCCTCGGCTACGACGACCTCGACCAGGCCGTCGAGATCGGCAACGACACCGACTACGGCTTGGCCGGCTACGTGTCGGGGGTCGACCTCGACACGGCGCGGGAGGTGGCCCGCAAAATCCGGGCTGGCTGGGTGGCGATCAACCAGGCTTTCGACATGACCGTGCCGTTCGGTGGCTACAAGCGCAGCGGTAACGGCCGGGAGTGGGGCGAGTTCGGGTTCAACGAGTACCTGGAGATCAAGAGCACCCTGGGGTACACCCCGGCCGCGACATAGAAGGGACGTACCGGGCAATGTTTTCGGCGATTCTGATCGACAAGGGCGACGCGGGCCAAACGGTCGGGGTCACCGACCTCGACGAGGCGCAGCTGCCCGACGGCGTGGACGACAACGTCAGCGTCGACGTCGAGTACTCCACGCTCAACTACAAGGACGGTCTGGCCATCACCGGAAAGTCTCCGGTCGTCCGCACGTTCCCGATGGTCCCGGGCATCGATCTGGCCGGGGTGGTGACCGAGAGCAGCCACGCGGACTGGAAAAAGGGCGACCGCGTGGTGCTCAACGGGTGGGGTGTCGGCGAAACGCACTGGGGCGGGCTCGCGCAACGGGCCCGCCTCAACGGCGACTGGCTGATCCCCCTGCCCGCCGCGTTCAGCACCCGCCAGGCGATGGCGATCGGCACCGCGGGCTACACGGCCAGCCTCTGCGTGGACGCCCTGCTGCGCCACGGGATGTCACCCGATCGGGGCGAGGTCCTGGTGACCGGCGCGACCGGCGGCGTCGGCAGCGTCGCGATCGCGTTGTTGCGTGCGGCCGGGTTCACCGTGGCGGCCGCGACAGGCAAGTCGTCCGAAGCGCCGTACCTGAAACAGCTCGGCGCCGAGACGGTGCTCGACCGCGCCGAGCTCAGTGAGGCCGGCAAGCCGATGCAGAAGGAGCGGTGGGCGGGTGTCGTCGACACCGTCGGCAGCCACACGCTGGCGAACGCCTGCGCGCAGACGCGCTACGGCGGAGCGGTCGCGGCGTGCGGTCTGGCTCAGGGCATGGACTTCCCGGCCAGCGTTGCACCGTTCATTCTGCGCGGCGTGTCCCTGCTCGGCATCGACAGCGTCATGGCGCCCCGCAAGCCGCGCCTGGCCGCCTGGGAACGCCTGGCGCGCGACCTCGATGTCGGCGCGCTGGATTCCATCGCCCGCGACATCGGCATGGGGGAGGCGATCGCGGCGGCCGGGGACCTGATGGACGGCGCGGTGCGCGGCCGCATCGTCGTCGACGTCAACCGCTGACGGGAGCGCACATGGCTGAGCTGGACCTGTCCGACGTCGATCACCGGGTCGGCAAGCCGGTGGGCGGCGGGCAACTGTGGGAGCCGTGCAGTTCCTCGGACATCCGGCGCTGGGTGATGGCGATGGACTACCCCAACCCCCTGCACTGGGACCAGCGTTTCGCCGGCGAGTCGAAGTACGGCGGCATCGTCGCGCCGCAATCCATCGCGGTTGCCCTCGACTACGGGCACGGCGCCGCGCCCGCGTGCGTCGGCCATATCCCGAACAGCCACTTGATCTTCGGCGGCGAGGAGTGGTGGTTCTACGGCTGCCCGGTGCGCCCGGGCGACACGTTGTTCCAGGAGCGCCGTTTCCACGACTACAAGGTGACCGAGACGAAATTCGCCGGCCCGACCATGTTCTCCCGCGGCGACACCATTCACCACAACCAGCACGGCACCCTGGTGGCCCGCGAGCGGTCCACCGCCATCCGCTACCTCTACGACGAGGCGACCAAGCGTGGCATGTTCGAAAACCAGCTCGGCGACATCAAACGCTGGACGCAACACGAGCTCGAAGCCATCGAGAGGCTGCGACGCGAATGGCTCGAGTCCAACCGGATGGGCGTCTCGCCGCGCTTCGACGAGGTGAAGGTCGGCGATACGCTGCCGCGCCGCGTAATCGGCCCGCACAGCATCGCCAGCTTCACCACCGAATACCGGGCGTTCCTGTTCAACATCTGGGGCACCTTCCACTGGGTGTCGCCGTCCGGCGTCGACGATCCGTGGGTCTACCAGGATCCCGGCTGGGGCAAGGACTTTGCCTTCGACGAAGAAGACGCCATGATCGACCCCCGCAAGCGCGACGGGCTCTACGTCGGGCCCTCGCGCGGGCACATCGACGCCGAACGGGCCAGCGAAGTCGGCATGGCGCGCGCCTATGGGTACGGGGCCACGATGGGCGCGTGGTGCACCGACTATCTGGCGTACTGGGCCGGCAACGACGGCTTGGTGCGTCACTCCAAGGCCGACTTCCGCACGCCCGCGTTCGAGGGTGACGTGACGTACTTCGATGCCGAGATCGTCGACAAGCAACCGGAGTCGACCTGGGGTGTGCCGCTGGTGCAGGTGAAGCTGCGACTGACCAATCAGAACGGCGACACGCTGGTGGGCTGCACCGCAGAGGTCGAACTGCCGCTGTGACGAGCCTTTCCCTGGTGTGCGGGCCGCCGCTGTCGCTGGAGCCGGGGCTGGGGGCCCTGACGCTGCCGGGCTTCCTGCGCGAGGTGACGCAGCTCTACGGCGAACGTGAGGCGCTGGCGTGGCACACCGCCGACGGCGTCATCCGGTGGACGTACACCGAACTGTGGGAACGCGCGATCGAGGTGGCGCGGGCGTTGCGCGCAGGCGGCCTCGGCAAGGACGGTCGCGTCGGCGTGTTGATGACGAACCGTCCCGAATGGCTTGCCGCGGTGTTCGGTACGGCCCTGGCCGGTGGCGTGGCCGTCACCCTCAGCACGTTTTCCGCGGCGCCCGAATTGGATTATTTGCTCAGGGCTTCCGCCGTCTCGGTGCTGGTGTTCGAGCGCACCGTGTTGTCGAAGGACTTCGCCGCCATGCTCGCCGAGCTGGAACCGGCGATCGGCACGGCGCGCCCGGGTGCGCTCGA
>CAZZHX010000059.1:7361-14297 GCA_964653535.1 uncultured Mycobacterium sp.
TTTCTGCGCCGCCTCGCGTCGGTGGGGGAGCCGGCGCCGGGGATCGAGGCGTGGCCGCAGTTCGTGGCGTCCGGCCACCGGGAACCCCGCGAGCTCGTCGAGGCGACCGCGGCGGCGGTACAGCCCAGCGACGCCGCCGTGCTGTTCTTCTCGTCGGGCTCCACGAGCCGGCCCAAGGGCGTGCTCAGCGCGCACCGCGGCGTGTGCATCCAGATGTGGCGCTTCCGGCGGATGTACGGGTTCGGCCAGCAGGATCATGTCCGCGGCTGGACGGCCAACGGATTCTTCTGGTCCGGCAATTTCACGATGGTGCTGGGCTCCACGCTGGCCAGCGGCGGCGCCCTCGTCCTGCAATCGACGTTCGACGCCGCCGAGGCGCTCGAGCTGATGGCGGCCGAGCGGGTGAACTTCCCGTTCGCCTGGCCGCACCAGTGGTCGCTGTTGGAGAGCGCGCCGAACTGGGACCGGGTGGACCTGAGCAGCGTGCGGTTCGCGGATTTCACGACACCGATCGCCCGCCATCCGACGGTGAGTGGCGAGTGGTACGAGCCGGGCCACGCCTACGGCAACACCGAAACCTCCACCATCACAACGGGTTACCCCGCCAACACCCCGCCCGAGGTGCACGCGGACAGCTTCGGCGAGGCGCTGCCCGGAGTGACGCTGAAGATCGTGGACCCGTTGAGCGGCGATATCGTTGCGCGCGGCCAACCGGGCGAGATCCTCGTCAAGGGGCCGACGCTCATGCTCGGCTACATCGGCATCCCGCTCGACGAAACCCTGGACGAGCAAGGCTTTTTCCCCACCGGCGATGGCGGCTACCTTGACGATACCGGCCGGCTGTATTGGCAGGGCCGGCTTACCGACATCATCAAGACCGGCGGCGCCAACGTCTCACCGCGTGAGGTCGACGAGGCCCTCATGGAGCACCCCGGCGTCAAGGTGGCGCAGACCGTCGGCGTCCCACACGACACGTTCGGCGAGGTCGTGGTCGGCTGCGTCGTGCCACACGACGACATGGTCCTCGAAGCCGCGCAACTCGTTGCGTTCCTGCGGGAGCGGTTGGCCAGTTACAAGGTGCCCCGGCACGTGCTGTTCTTCCGCGAGGACGAAGTGGCGCTCACGGGCACCGCGAAGATCAAGGTCGGCGAGCTTCGGGACCTGGCGGCCGCGCGGCTTCCCCAGCGCTAGGCTGCCGACATGCGCACGACGATCCGCATCGACGACGACCTTTACCGCGACGTCAAGGCGATGGCTGCTCGTTCCGGGCGAACCGTGGCGGCGGTCCTCGAAGACGCCGTCCGGCGAGATCTCACTTTGCCCGAATCCCGACCTGCAGGTCGCTACGTCGTCAGGCCGATGGGCGAAGGAGGGCTTCAGCCCGGTGTGGACCTGTCGTCAAACGCCTCAGTCGCCGAGGCTCTGGAAGATGCTCCGTTTTAGATACACCCGCTCACGCTGACCCGCCGGCCGACGTTGGCGCAGACGTTGACCCCCCCGCCGCGGAAGTCTCCGGGCAGCGGCGCGTAGGCGTCCGGCGGCGGGACATAGCTGTTGACCGTGTCGTTGAGGTTGGTGCACCCGCTCACCGAAATGCGGTTGCCGACGCTCGCGCAGACGTCCGCGTTGGCAACGCCGGAGGGCGCCACGACGGCCACCGCCGCAGGAATCGCCGCGAGGGCCGACAGCGCCAGCGCCGCCGCAGTCCACGACCGCATCCGCAGCTTCATCGGGATCTCCTTCATCGGTCGCTCACGGAGTGGGGATGTCCTGCTTGGTCAGCGGCGTCCAGTTGCAGCGCTGCCTGATGTCGACCAGCGGCGCACGGATGTTCTCAAGATCGACCTCTTGCTGCGGGTGGGCGTTGAAGTAGTTCTGCACATCGGCGTGGACCTGATCATCGGCGGCACCCTGTAGCCCGGTGTAGAAACCGTTCAGGTCCGGGTGGGTGAACAGGTAGGTCGACAGCGCCGCCCCGACGCCCGTCGCGACACCGGCGATGTCCCCGGCGGTGCAGTTGGCGGGCCGCGGCGCCGGATCGGCTGTGGCGATCCCCGCGCCGGCGCACATCAGGCCGGCGACCGCGCAGGCGCCGATTGTGCCGACGATCGCCCGGTGGCGAATCACAGTTGAGATGGTCATCTGACCACGGTACCCGAGCAGATACGCTCCGCCTGGGATATCGCGTAGTAAATAAAGGACGTGAATAAAGGAAGGGCGACGCAGGGTGACACAGGGTATGCCGCCACGATTCGAACCCGCTGACGGCTGGGTGCCCGCCGATCAGCGGTGGTTCGGCCTGGACCGGCGCACGATCGCGCCGACGCTGACGGTGTTCGCGCTGGCCGCCGTGATGTCGGTGGTGCTGCCCTTGGTCGACGCCGCGATTCCCTACAGCGACGTGGTCAAGGCCGGCGACGTCATCGAGTTGCGGGGCGACGTGACGTTCGTTCCCGATGCCGGCTGGGGGATCACTTCCGGCGTGCGCGCGGGTCACGGCCCCGCCTCCGGCGACTATCCCGACCGCGCGACCGTCGTGAACGAGGACACGACGTTCACCGTCCGCACGGCGACCTTCCACGGCGACGCCAACGCGTTGTTGGATCAGATCGAAGAGACCGCCGACGCCCTGAACCGCGGTCGCGGAATCCACGTGGTCGGCGAGCGCACCACCATCGTCACCGATCAGGGGAAGCAGGGCGCGACGGCGCGGATCACCGGACCGCAGCGCAGCGGCATCATCGCCGCTTTCGTGTTCGACGGACGCGGCGTCGAGGCGCAGGCGACCGAAGGCACCACCGCCGGCGAGCAGGAACCGGCCGCAGCGGTGCTGCGGATGATCCACAGCATCAACAGCGGCGACCGGGGCACGCGATGACGAGCGGGGTGACGGCCACGGTCGCCGACCTCGATCGGGCGCGTGACGTCGCGCTGGACCTGTCCGGCTGGGGCAGAAACTTCCACTTCTACCAGCCGCGCAACCTCGCCTTCTGGGGGTACTCGCTACTGGTCACCACCGGCGTGTTCTCCTTCGGCTCCCAACTGGCCCGCGAGTACAACGCCTACGCGCCGGCGATCCTGCTGGCGGTGGCGCTGTTCGGGATCTATGGGTCGTTCTTCTGGTGGTTCACCGTGCGCATCGACCGGTACGCCAAACTCCCCGCCAAGCTGATGGTGATCGCGTTTCTGTGGGGTGGTTTCGCCGCGACGTGGAGCCTGGCGGTCAACGGCAACAGTGCGCTGCTCGCCCTGTACTCAAAAGGGCTGGGGCAGGCCTGGGCGATGGACTGGGGTGCGGCCCTGTCGGCACCCTTCATCGAGGAGCCGGCCAAGGGCATCGGCCTGCTGCTGCTGATCGCGCTGGCCCCGCGCCACGTGCGCACCGCGTTCGACGGCCTCATCCTGGGCGCCTTCATCGGGCTGGGATTCCAGATCATCGAGGACGTCGCCTACGCGATGACGTCGGCCGGCTCGCAGTTCGGCGCCAATCAGGTGGGGGCGTCGCTGGCCACGATCGTGCTCCGCATGGTCAGCGGGGTGGGTGCGCACATCGTCTACAGCGCGATCTTCTGCGCCGGTCTGGTCTATCTACTGGGACGGCCCGCTGAACCTCGGCGCGTCGTGCGGGGGCTGGCGCTGATGCTCACGGCGATGGTGCTGCACGGGGCCTGGGACTCCACGCCGGCCCTCGCCGGGCTGACCCCGCTGGCGACGCTGGGTTTCCTCGTCGGCCTGATCGTCACCGCGCTCGTCGTGGTGGCCGGGGTGTACCACCTGACCGTCACGCGCGAACGAGGTTTCCTGCGCGACGTCATGGCGCCCGAGGCAGCCCGACGGGTGATCACGGCCGACGAACTCCGGGCGATGACCGGCGGGCGCAAGGCCCGCAAGGCGCACCGCAAGGCCGGGCGCAGCCGCGGGGAACGCAGGCGCGCCCGCTACGTCCTCAATGCCGCCTACGACCTCGCCGGTGTGCTGGCCGCCTCGCGCGGGGCCGATACCGAGCGGGTGCGCTTCGCCCGTTTCGAGGTGAGCAGGATCCGCGCCGGTGTCGCTGCGCCGCCGTGAACGCGCCCTCGAAGCGACACGCCTCGCTACCAGACCCTAGTGCGCGAGTGCCCGGTTCACTGGACGGCCTAGTGCGCTGAGATCGCCCCAGATCGACGAACGGGAGGCTCAGGCAGATCTGGCCCAGCCTGCATGCCGATGGGGAAATCCGGCTGGCTCATCATCGCCATAGTCCTGGCCGGTGGGGTCATGCTGGCACGCAGGCGGCAGTCGAAGTACAACACTCACCATACCCAGGTTTCCAATAGGGGTAGCTCGACGGGCAAGGCCCTTGGATCTGCGGCTGTACTTGTTGTTTTTGCACATTTTGCACAAATTGCGTCGCGTCGCGCTGGAGGCCCGCCACGGCGGTGCACCCCGACCCGAGGAGGGCGGTCCCGGCGAGTACGAGGGCCACCGCAGCCGCACGCACGGTTGTCAATGAAAACATGTTGTGTTTCCCTTCGAACTTTCCATGGCGAGTGCTCGGTCCAGCGCGACCCAGCCGGCACGAGCGTACATTAAAATGTTGCCATGGGCGACCAGATCGGCCGTGGCGGGGCAGGTCAGCAGGATCCGCGCCGGTGTCGCTGCGCCGTAGTGAGTTTCCGCGGTGTTCATGTCAGGGCGTGAGCTTTCGTACCGGACGATTCGACGTGGCCGGTCGGGTCGTTTAATCTGACCGCGGTCGGCCGCAGCGCCGACGCCTGTCATCGCACGCTGGGCCACGGAAAGGATCCGATTGCCGTGAAACACCATCGCCTCGCCGGCGTCATCGGTATGACTGCTCTGGCGGTGGGCGTCGCGCTCGCCGGGTGCGGGTCGAAGACCGCGGCGCCGATCTCCAATACCGGGACATCGGCGGCCACGAGCTCCACGAGTTCCGCGGCCAAGTCGGCTTCGCCGAAGGCAGCAAGCGGAAGAAGTTTCGACGACTATCTCTCCGCGAACCACATCACGGTGGCGGCCCCCCGGATCGGCGCGGCCGGGGTACCCGTCGTCACCCTGCCAGTACTGGCCCGCTGGTCGCTCGGTCATGACGAAGTGGAAACGGGTTACACCGATCTATTGAGCGTGAAATACGACTCCACGCCCACCGATGGGAGCCTCGCTGTCGTCGAGGTCGACATGGCAAAGCTCACCGGCGACATCGACCAGAACAAACTCCTCGCCGCGGCGAAACCGAGCAATCTCATGGATCCCATCGATAAATTCCGGGCCGATCCCTCCACGATCAGCATCAGCGGTTTTAACGGCTGGCAGGTGATCGCCGACACCGAGGGCGGGGAAGGAAAGAAGTTGGTGCTCGCCTTACGTTCGGTCATCATCCCCGGCCATGACGCGACCTACCTTCTGCGCGTGAGCGGCGTCGCCAGCCCCGACCTGGAGGGCGCCATGTTTGACGCGCTACACATGATAGACACTCAGACGACCATCAAACCCTGACCGTCCATCGGGTGAGAATGAGCTGTTGACGACGTCCTGGGCAGTCTTTAGCGTCATGGTCTGACACCAATAGGAGCATCATTGATCGTTCGCGTCGAAGAAGATGGGATTGCTGTGAAACGCAACCGCTTGGCCTGTGTCACCGGTAGTGCCGCCGTGGCGTTGGGCATCGCTCTCACCGGGTGCGGGTCGAGCACCACGGCGGGCAGTTCGTCGCCGTCGCCGACGACGGAAAGCGGAAAAACCTTCGGTGATTACCTGAGCGCGAACCACATCACCAAGGAGGCGCCCAAGATCGGCGCGGCCGGCGTGCCCACCGTCACCCCGCCGGAACTGACCGGCTGGTCACCGGCCGACAGTGTCCCGATTGACGGTGTCACGCCTGTGCTGAGCGTCAAATACGACGGATCGGCCACCGGTGTCGGTATCGCCATCGTCCAGGTCGCGATGATGAAGCTGACCGGCAACATCGACCAAAACGGACTCCTGGCAGCCGTGAAACAGGACTGCAGCAACTTCGGAAGCACCGTCCCCGATGGCGCCAAACTCCGGGCCGACCCCACCGCGCTCAGCATCAGCGGCTTCACCGGCTGGCAAGTGATCGCCGACGCGATAGACAAGGGGGGAAAGAAGACAGTGCTCGCCGTCGGCGAGGTCATCATCCCCGGCAAGGATGCAACCTACCTGCTGCCGGTGTCCGGTGCCGCCAGCCCCGAGCTCGAGGGCACCATGCTCGACGCGGTGCACCTGGTCGAGACCAAGACCACCATCCAGCCCTGACCGCTAGGCGCCTACCGCGCCGTGTCGGCCAGGCCGGGGTCGAATCGCGCACGGGCTGCCACCGACGCCGCCGTCGCGGCGACGATCATGGCCGCTTCAGACTCGTGTCCCCGCGCAATCTCGATAGCGGCGCTATCGGCGTCTTCGCGGTGCGCCATCAGCCAGTCGTAGAGCAACCAGTCCAGCGCGGAGGCCACTGCGAAGGGATCCGCCTCGGGTGCCGTCGCCGCCGCGACGCAGGACTCGATGGCCTCGCGGTGCTCGCGCCGGGCGGCGTCCTTGTTCACCCCGGAGCTGTCGAACAGCATCATCGACAGCGTGAGCGGAAACTGTTGTCCGGACTCGGATTCTAGGACCCAGCGGGCTCCTCTCCACGGCTTCTCCGGGTCCACGTGGCGCAGGCGGCCGAATCCGGCGACGACGCCAAGCGAGGGGGAGTCGAGTTCGTCGTCCAGTGGTGCCCCGCCCAGCAGGCCCAACGGCTGGCGCGCGCGGATCGAGACCAGTGCCGCGGTGCCGATGATCTTTCCCGCCCGCAGATCGGCGGTCATGCCGGTCAGGTCGAGGGCCACCGCGTAGTCGCGGCAGAGGTGGTCCAGCTGGCGATGCAGGGTCAGCAGACCCTCACGCTCGTCGGCGTCCGGCACCCTCCCGCCCCCGAGG
>CAZZHX010000060.1:0-14167 GCA_964653535.1 uncultured Mycobacterium sp.
CAGTAGCGGTACTCGAGGCTCTTCTCGATCCCGGTGTGCAGGTAACCGATTCCGCAGCGGACCTCGGTGACGGTCTCGCCCTCGATTTCGAGGATCAGCCGCAGCACCCCGTGCGTCGACGGGTGTTGGGGACCCATGTTGACGACGATCCGCTCGCCAGGGTCGGCCTTGCGGGCGGCGTCGACAATGCGGTCCCAGTCTTGGCCGCCGGCAACCAAAACCGTCTCGGCCGCTCCATCATCACGTGTCGAGTCGATGACTGTGCTCATCAGTTGTACGCTCTCCGCTCATCGGGAGGGGGTATCTGCGCCCCTTTGTATTCGACGGGAATCCCGCCGAGCGGGTAGTCCTTGCGTTGCGGATGCCCCTGCCAGTCGTCGGGCATCTCGATGCGGGTCAGGGAGGGGTGTCCATCGAAGAGGATCCCGAAGAAGTCGTAGGTCTCGCGCTCGTGCCAGTCGGTGGTCGGGTACACCGTGTACAACGACGGGATGTGCGGATCGGCGTCCGGTGCAGACACTTCCAGCCGAACCCGGCGATTGTGGGTGATCGACTGCAGTGGGTAGATGGCGTGCAACTCGCGGCCGGTCTCGTGCGGGTAGTGCACCCCGCTGACGCCCAGGCACATCTCGAACCGCAGCCCCGGTTCGTCGCGCAGGTGCTGGGCGACCTGCGGCAGCTTCTCGCGGCGGACGTGCAGGGTGAGTTCGTCGCGGTCCACGACGACCTTCTCGATCGCGTCCTCGAACTCGACACCCGCGCTCGTCAGAGTGGCCGCCAGACCATCGACCACGTCGTCGAAGTAGCGACCGTAGGGGCGTGGCGTACTGCCCGGCAGGGTGATCTCCCGGACCAGCCGCCCGTACCCGGTGGTGTCGCCGGTGCCGTTGATGCCGAACATGCCGCGCCGGACGTCGATCACCTCGTCGTCGGTGGCGGGTGGGATCTCCGGCGCGCTCATCGCAGCAGCCCGCGCATCTCGATCGTGGGCCGGGTACCCAAGGCCGCCTGCTCGGCCGCGGCGATCGCCTGTTCCCTGTTGACGCCCAGCGGCATCTCCTGAATCTTCTCGTGCAGCTTCAGGATTGCGTGCAGCAGCATCTCCGGTCGCGGTGGACAGCCGGGCAGGTAAATGTCGACGGGAACCACATGGTCGACACCCTGCACCACCGCGTAGTTGTTGAACATGCCGCCAGACGACGCGCACACGCCCATGGCCAGCACCCACTTCGGTTCGGCCATCTGGTCGTAGATCTGGCGCAGCACCGGCGCCAT
Organism: uncultured Mycobacterium sp.; assembly: GCA_964653535.1. GTDB lineage: Bacteria > Actinomycetota > Actinomycetes > Mycobacteriales > Mycobacteriaceae > Mycobacterium. The sequence goes on from CAZZHX010000060.1 coordinate 1,276, forward strand.
CTTCTGGCTGACCCGCCCGGCAACGATCATCAGATCGGCCTGCCGGGGCGTCGCCGAGAACCGCTCCATGCCGAACCTCGCGATGTCGAAACGGGGCCCCGCGGTCGCCATCATCTCGATGGCGCAGCAGGCCAATCCGAACGTCGCGGGCCACAGGGAGTTCTTCCGAACGTACCCCGCCACCTTCTCGACCGTGGACAGCAGGATCCCGCCGGGCAGCTGTTCTTCAAGACCCACGTCCTACCTCAATCCCACGTCAGGCCGCCGCGACGCCACACGTAGGCGTAGGCCACGAAAACCGTGAGCATGAACACCACCATTTCGACCAAAGCAAACACGCCGAGCGAGTCGTAGCTGACCGCCCAGGGATACAGGAACACGATTTCGATGTCGAACACGATGAAGAGCATCGCGGTCAGGTAATACTTCACCGGAAATCGTTGGCCGGGTGTGGCCAGCGGGCCGGCCGAGGGGTCGGCGGGTTCGATCCCGCACTCGTAGGCGGCGACCTTCGACTTGTTGTAGCGCGACGGGCCGACCAGGCTCGCGGCCACGACCGAACCGACAGCGAACGCCGCAGCGATCGCCACCATCACCAGAATGGGGAAGTAGACGTTCAACTCGCTCCATGATCCGTCGTACGGGCCGCCTCACGCGGCGCGGCGGTGGCCGGGCTGCCGCAACAGACCTGCATGACCTGTCGCCTGCTTAACATAGCGTCGCGGTGACCGCCGCGTGGTCCCGGGGTGGTGGTGTTCGTCTCTTTCGCGGGCCTAGCGGGTGGGCGTGCGGAGAAGTCCCATCACCGTGCGGCCCAGCACCACAGGGTCCAGGGGATGGGGCACCGCGGCTTCGGCGCGTGACCAACTGGCCAGCCAGGCGTCGTCGGGACGGCCGGTGAGCACCAGGACTGGCGGGCAGGTGTCGAGTTCGTCCTTGAGCTGTTTGGCGATTCCCATGCCGCCGGTCGGGGTGGCCTCACCATCGAGGATCGCCAGGTCGATGCCGCCCTCGTCCATCGTGCGGACCACCATCGGGCCGGTCGCCACCTCGACGTAGGTCAGTTCGGGCAGGTCGGGGTGCAATCGCGTGCCCAGCGCGCGCATCACCTGCTCGCGGGTCCGGGCGTTGTCGCTGTAGACGAGGATTCGCAGCGCGTCAGTCGAGTCGGGCACGCTGCAGATGGTACTGGGCCGGGGTCAGCGCACGTCGTCGCCGTTGCCCCCGCCGTCGTACCCGGGGTGGGCGACGGCCAGCCGGCGTCGCACCAGGGTGCGCAGGCAGGCGGTGACCGCGCCGTCGCGCCCATCGAGCTCGCCGGCCCGGATCGCAGCGGCCAGCTGGTCCTCGTCGGCCACGCCCAGGTCGGCCAGCGCTTCTTCGCAGTCGGAGTCGCTCTCGTCGAGCAGTTCGCGCTCCACGATGCGCAGCGCGTTGGCGGCCACCCGGGCGTGGAAGTTCACCTGCCCGCTGGTCGCCTGGCGGACATCGGTTTCCAGGAACTCGGCCACCGCGGCCACCAGCTCGGCCGCCAGCGGGCGCCCGTAATCGCCGATCACGCAACCGCCTCGAGCAGGTCGAGCAGGTCCCATTCGGTCTCGCAGACCCGCCGGCCGATGGCCGCCAGCTCCACCGACCTGCTCTGGCCGCTCAGATGCCGCTCGGCCTGATAACGGCAGATCACACCCCAGCGCAACGTGGCCAGCACCCGCCACCAGTGGAACGCCGCACGGTCGACGCCTGCGGCGCCGGCCTCTTCATAGGCCCTGAGAAACTCCTCGACGCTGCCGAGGCCTCCCGCGCCGAGGCTCGCCGGGGCGCCGAACCGCCAGGCCCGGACGCAGAACCAGGCCAGGTCGTCGCACGGGTCGCCTACGTGCACCAACTCCCAGTCGAGGACGGCGGCCAAGTGGGAGCCGTCGACGATGAGGTTGCCCATTCGGTAGTCGCCGTGCACCAGAACGGGCGCCGACGGCGGGGAAGTCCCCGGCCGGTTGGCCTCGAGCCAGCGAAACGCCCACTCGAAGGTGGCGGTGGTGTCACCCATGGCGTCGAGCCGCTCGCGCCACTGCGCCACCGGGTCGGCGTGGGCGAGGGTGGAGTCGGCGGAATCGGCCCGGTGGATGGCCGCCAGCGCCTCGGCGCACTGCCGCAGCAGGTGGGCGCGGGCCGGTTGCCCGCCGGTATCGAGTTGACGCTGGATGCGCCGGACGATCGTCTCGCCCTTGACCTCGTCGCAGATGAGGAACGGAGCGCCCAGCGCGACGGGCGAGTCGGTGGCGATCAGGATGTGCGGGACCGGTGCCCCGGCCGCCGCGGCAGCGGTCTGGGCGCGCGCCTCCAGTTCCATGCCGGCGTGCACGTCGTCGGGAGGGCCGATGCGCAGGATCAGCGATCGGCGCCACTCGTCGGCGACGGCATCGAACGCCCAGGTGGTGCGGCTGGCGCCACCGGTGAGCGTCCGCAGGTTCTCGATTCTGACGCCCGCGCCGAGCGTCGGCGCCAGCACGTGCGCCAGCGCCCCGGCCAGAGCGCCGGGCACGTCCCTGGGCGTCACTTCGCGCCAAACTTGAACAGCCGCTGCGCCACCCGGCGGATCTGGATCTCCTCGGCGCCCTCGGTGATCCGGTAGCGGCGGTGGTGGCGGTAGATGTGCTCGAACGGTTCGTGCCGGCTGTAACCGACCCCACCGAACACCTGCATGGCGCGGTCCGCGGCGTCGCAGACCAGGCGGTTGGCCCGGTAGTTGGCCATCGACACCTTGTCCGAGACCTCCATGTGGTGGTCGCGGTCCAGATGCCAGGACGCGTAGTGCACCAGCAGCCTGACCATCTGTGCTTCGGTCTGCAACTCGGCCAGCGGCCACTGCACGGCCTGGTTGACCGACAGCGGCTTGCCGAACACCACCCGCTCGCTCGCATACTGCGCGGCCCGGTCGATGCAGTACTGTGCGGCGCCCAGGCTGCTGGCCGCCTGTCGAATCCTGTTCTCGTGCAGGAAGGTCTGCGCCACTTCCAGGCCGCGGTCGACCTCGCCGAGCACGGCGTCGGCGGGCACCCGCACGTCGCACAGGCTGACCTCGCCGTGGTCGGTCGGCATGTTCAACGTCCACCAGTAGAACGGTACGGTGAAGCCGGGCGCGTCGGTGGGCACCAGGAACGCGGTGATGCCGCGGGCCTGCCCCGGCTCGCCGGAGGTGCGGGCGAAGATCAGGTCGTGCGTCGCGCGGTGCACGCCGGTGTTCCACCGCTTGGACCCGTTGATCACCCAGTCGTCCCCGTCGCGGGCCGCGTGGGTCTCCAGCCAGGTGGCGTCCGAGCCGTGCATCGGCTCGGTCAGGCCGAACGCCATGGATCGTCCCCCGGTGATGAGCGCCTCCGACCAGTCCCGGCGCTGCTCGTCGGTGCCGAAGCGCTCCATCATGATCACCTGCGGGAAGTTCCCGACGATCGACGACTCGTTCTGCAGGTCGTTGTGCAGGCCGAGGCCCTTGTGCGCCAAGTGCTCCCGGATGACGGCCATGTCGAGGTTGGTGCCGTCGCGGCCGCCGAGGGAGGCAGGCAGCCCGTAGCGCAGCCACCCCGCCTTATCGGCTCGTCGGCGCATCTCGTCGAGCAGGTCCTCCCACTCGCGCGACGGGATGCCGTCGTTGTCCCAGTCGGTGCGGGCGTACTCGCGCCGCTTGTCGAAATACTGAATGTGTTCGCGTTCCAGCGGCGTGATCTCGGCGTCGATGAAGGCATCCATCTCGGCGAGAAGCCCCGGAAGGTGCTCTGGCAGTGTGAAATCCATGGTGCTCTCCCTATTCTCGGTCTAGATCGCCATCAGCCGCGGGCTCGGTCTCCGGCACGCAGCAGCGCCCCCGGCAGGTCGTGCCCGACAACGGATTCGGCGATCCGCGCCGCGGCGATCGCGGCGTCCACGTCGACGTCGATGCCGAAACCACTGTCGCGCAACAGGTATGCCAGGTCCTCGGTGGCAATGTTGCCGGTCGCGCCCGGCGCGAACGGGCAGCCCCCGAGCCCGCCGACCGAGGCATCCAGGCGGGTGACCCCGGCGGTGACGGCGGCGTAGGCGCTGGCCAGGCCCGCGCCGCGGGTGTTGTGGAAATGCCCGCCCAGCGGCAGGTCGCCGATCAAAGGGCGCAACCGTTCGATCAGTGCCGTCACCCGTCCCGGGGTGGCGGTGCCGATCGTGTCGGCGACGCAGAACCGGTCGACGCCGCCGTCGCGGGCGGCGGCGGCGATGTCGAGGACACGCTGGGGCGGGGTGGGGCCGTCGAACGGGCAGTCCCACGCGGTGGCCACAATCACCTCCAGTGTCACCCCGCCGTCGCGTGCGATGGCGACGATCTCGTCGATCTGCGCGGTGGCCTCGGCGCTGCCGCGACCGACGTTGGCGCGGCTGAAGGCGTCGCTGGCCGCCACCACGTACTCGAGTGAGCGCAGCCCTGCCGCCACGGCCCGCCGGGCGCCGTTCGCGCTGGCGACCAGGGCCGAGAACTCGATGCCGGGGTAGTCGTGCAGATGGGCTGCCAACTCGGCGGCGTCGGCCATCGACGGCACCTTGGTGGGCGAGACGAAGGCCGTGGCCTCCACCTCGCGGACCCCGGTGGCCGCGACCGCGGCCAGCAGTTCCAGCTTGGCCGACAACGGGATCGGATTTTCGATCTGCAGGCCGTCGCGCAGCGAGACCTCGCGAATGTCGATGTGGGGGATCATCCGGGTCAGATCACCTCCTCGGCTCGCAACTCCTCGAGTTCCCCGGCGGTCCGGCCGAGCAGCCCCACGTAGACGTCGTCGTTGTGTTGCCCCGGACGGGCGGGGCCGGCGTTGCGGACACTGCCCGGCGACTCCGACAGCACCGGCACGATGCCCGGTCCCAATACGGTACGCCCGAGTCGCTCGTCGTGGTGTTCGACCAGCATGCCCCGGGACCGCAGCTGCGGATCCCGGACCACTTCGGCAACCGTGTTGATCGGCCCCGCGATCACTCCTGCAGCGCTGAGGATTTCGATGATTTCGTCCGGTTGACGCTGCTGCGCCCATGCGCTGATGATCGCGTCGAGATCGTCCTGGTTGCGGCCGCGCGCGACGTGGGTGGAGAACCGTTCGTCGCCAGCCAGTTCCGGGCGGTCCATCGCCGTGCACAGGCGGGCGAACACCGTGTCCTGGTTGGCGGCGATCACCACCCACGAGCCGTCGGCGCTGCAGTAGATGTTCGATGGTGCGATGCCCTCGAGCCGGGTGCCCGACGGCCCGCGCACCACGCCGCCGACGTCGTAGTCGGGGATCGTGGACTCCTGGATGGCCAAGCAGGATTCGGTGAGCGCGACGTCGACCACCTGCCCGCGCCCGGTGACGCTGCGGCGGTACAGCGCGGCCAGCGCACCCTGGGCGCCGAACATGCCGGCCAGGCTGTCGCCGAGGGACAGCGCGAGTCGGGGCGGTGGGCCGTCGGGGAAGCCGTTGAGGTGCCGCAGTCCGCTGGCCGCCTCGGCCACCGAGGCGTATCCGGCCTTGTGTGCCTCCGGTCCGGTTTGCCCGTAACCGGATACCCGCACCAGGATGATGCCGGGGTTCCGTTCGCTGAGCATCTCGTAGCCCAGGCCCCATTTCTCCAGGGTGCCCGGGCGGAAGTTCTCCACCACGATGTCGGACTTCGCGACGAGGTCGAGGAACAGGGCGCGGCCGCGCGGTCGCCGCAGGTCCAGCGTGATTGCCCTCTTGTTGCGCGCGTGCACCGTCCAGAAGACGTGGTTGCCGTCCAGTTCGGCCTGGCCCCAGGTTCGCAATGGGTCGGGCGCACCGGGGGGCTCGATCTTGATCACGTCGGCGCCCATGTCGGCGAGCAACCGCCCCGCGAAGGGCCCGGCGATCAGTGTGCCCAACTCGAGCACCCGGATCCCGTCCAGCGCCCCATCCATCAGGGCCTCGCGAAATCGTGCCGCACCAGCCACTCGCCTGCGATGTCGACGGCTGCCCGGAGCTTGTCGCGTTGGTCGGGTCCGGCGTAATAGTGCGTGGCGCCGGGAATTTCGTGCATCTCCTTGTCCGGATGCCCGATCGCCTCGAAGAGCCGCCGGGTGTGGCTCGGTGTGCAGGCATCGTCGGCCAGGTTGCCGATCACCAGCGCCGGGACCGCGATGTCGGGCCCGCAGGCCAGCCCGTCGCCCCGGGCGTCGTCGTAGCTCCACTGCGAGAGCCACCCGCGCAGCGTGCAGTAGCGCGCCAATCCGACCGCGCTCATGTTCACCACGCGGGGATCACCGAGGTAGCAGGTGCCCGGGGTGCGTTCGTTGGGGTCGACGGCCGGGTCCAGCCAGCGTGGGTCGGCCATGGTGCCGTGCACGACGAAGCAGAACTCCGCGACGTCGGCGTCCGGACGCCCCGAGGCTCTCACTTCGGCGAGCTTGTCTTTGACCCACGCGGTGATCCGGCGGTTGCGGTCGATCTGTCCCTGCCGGTAGCGGATCAGGAACTGTTCGGTGTACGGGGGCTGGTTGGGGTTGTCCGGGTTGTACAGGTCCAGTTCGGGATCGCGTCGGCTGGGATCGGATTCGTCCAGGATCGACGCGTCGAGCCATTCGGTGAGCGTGCCGTGCCGGCTGATGTGCGCGGCCAGCAGCATGATGCCGTCGGCGGGAATCAACCCCAGCGCGGTCAGATCGGGGCCGTCGCCGGACGGGCTCGACGTGACGGTCGGGTGCTGCGCCTGCTGCTGATAGAACACCGACAGGCAGCCGCCGCCGCTCCAGCCTGCTAGCACCACCTTCGAGTAGCCGAGGCGGTTCTTGGCGTCCTTGATGCACTCGCCGAGGTCCTCGACCACCTTCTCCATCAGCAGCGCCGAGTCGGTGCCGCGGAACCGGCTGTTGCAGTAGATGACGTGGTGGCCTGCCCTGGCCAGCGCGTTGATCATCGGCAGGTACGCGCCGCCGCCGATCGGGTGCATGAACACCAGCACCGTGTCCGAGGGCGTGTCCTTCGGCGTGAGCAGGTAGCTCTCCAGAATGGTGATCTCGGCCAAACCGCCGTAGACGTCACGCACACCGGAGTTGTTCTGGTAAGCAACGAGATACGGGATGCGGTTGTACTCGTGGCGCATGGTCAGTGCTGTCCGAGGTCATGGGCCAGCACCTCGGGCGACGGGGTGAGCCGGCTGCGGGTATCGACGGCGAGGACCTGCCAGTCGACGCGGGAGTACTCGTCGAACTTCCGGCGCGTCCGTTCGCGGACCTTCTCCGGAGCGCCGTGGTGCACCCCGTGCGGTGCGTGCGAGATCAGCCCCGCTGGCATCGGGGCCCCGTACAGCGAGCCGCCGTGGAAGAAGGCGATCTCGTCGTAGTCGACATTGCGGTGATACCAGGGTGTGCGCTCGGTGCCGGGCACGGTCTCGGCGGGCCGCGGCAGGAAGTTCATCACGGAGATGCCTGTGGCCTGCATGAACAGGTGCACCGTCGGCGGCAGGTGGACGCTCTCGGAGGTGATCACGGTGTAGTCGGCAATGTTGAAGGCGAAGGGGAAGTTGTCTCCCCGCCAGCCCTCGACGTCGAGCGGATGGTGTCGGTAGAACAACGTCGTGTGGCCGGCATCCTGAACGGGCCGATGAATGAGCCGGACCTCGTATTCCGCGCGCCCGTCGTCGTCGTGCGGTTCCGGTTCGGGGATGGTGACCTGCGCGGGGTCGAAGGGGAAGTGGCGGCCCAGGGCGCCGGCCGGCGGGACGCGAAGCTCCTCGGTGGTCTCCACCATGAACAGGGTCGTCTGGCTGTCGGGCACCTGGCGCCACGTGCAGGCGTTCGGGATGTAGAGCCAGTCGCCCTCGCGGTAGCGCAACGGTCCGAACTCCGTCTCGACCAGGCCGTTGCCCCGGTGCACGAAGCACAGCAGATCGCCGTCGACGTGACGGGTGAAGAACGGCATCGGCTCGGTGCGGCGGCTCAGGGAGATACGGCAGTCGGCGTTGCTGAACAGCAGCAGCGGCCCGCCGCCGGCATCGCTGGCGTCGCTGGGTGTGAGGTCGTTGGACAGCACGTCGACCGGCCGCAGCGGGCCGACCGCCCGGTAGGCGGTGGGGTCGTGGCGGCGGTACATGTTGGCGGTCCGGCCGGTGAAGCCCGCCCGTCCTAGTTCGTCGTCCTTGAGGCCGTCGAGGTCGGCGTGCAGGCGCCGCGGCGTCGTCCCTTTTCGCAGGTGAACGAAGGATTCCATGGGTGACTCCCGAGTGTGGAGCGGTGCGGCCTCAGTCGCGCACGCGCAGGACGACTTTCCCTCTGGCGGTGCGGTTTTCCAGCGCTGCGACGGCGGCGGCCGCCTCCGCCAGCGGATAGACCGCCGGCGCCGGCGCCGCCAGCTCACCGGAGCGCAGCAACCGCTCCAGTCCGGCCCACTGCTCGACCAGCGCGCCCGGGTGCGTCGTTGTCCACGCACCCCAGCCGACACCGATCACGTCAATGTTGTTGAGCAGCAGCCTGTTCACCTTGACGGTGGGAATCTCTCCGCCAGTGAAGCCGATGACCAGCAGCCGTCCCCCCGGGGCGAGCGAGCGCAGGGAATCAGTGAACCGGTCGCCGCCGACCGGGTCGGCGATGATGTCGACGCCGCGGCCCTGCGTTAACTCCTTCACCGCGTCCTTGAACCCGTCGGCCATCACCACGTCCGTGGCGCCAGCTGCCGTGGCGATCTCGGCCTTGTCCTGCGTGCCGACCACCGCGATGATGCGGGCGGCGCCCAGCACCGACGCCAACCGCAGCGTCGACGTGCCGATGCCGCCAGCCGCGCCGTGCACCAGTACCGTCTCGCCCGCCTGCAGACGGCCGCGTTCGGTCAGCGCGAAGTACATGGTCAGGTCGTTGAACAGCAGGCCCGCGCCCGCCTCGAGGCTCACGTTGTCGGGCAGCGCGAACACCCGATCGGGGGCGAGCACCGCGACCTCGGCCATGCCGCCGGTGAGCATGGTCAGGCCCACGACGCGGTCGCCGGGCCGCACGTGGGCGCCCGACGGTGCCGAGCGGACCACGCCCGCGATCTCGGCCCCGAGTACGAACGGCGGGTCCGGGCGGTACTGGTAGAGGCCGCGGGTCAGCAGGGCGTCCGGGAACGCCACGCCGGCCGCATGCACGTCGACCACCACCGATATGCCGTCGCCCGCTGGTTCATCGACGTCGGCCAATTCGATCGCGTCCGGACCATCGAGCCGGGTCACCAATGCCGCGCGCATCATGCCGCCTCCATTCCGACCCCCAGCCTACTGCTGGCCCGGTACCGGCTAACCTCGGCGCTCCCCCCGCGCCGAACGTGTAATCAGCACGAAAAATCGGCCGCAAGTTCGCAGTCAGTGCACGTTCGGGGCGAACCCCGCGCCCGCTATTTGAGCTCGGCCGACGACAGCCCCAGCAGACGGCGGGCCACCACCAATTGCTGGATCTGCTGGGTGCCCTCGAAGATGTCGAGGATCTTTGAGTCGCGCGCCCACTTTTCCAGCAGGGACTGCTCGGAATAGCCTGCGGTGCCAGCTAATTCGACGGCCTTGAGGGTGACGTCGCTGGCCATCCGGGCAGCCTTGGCCTTGCTCATCGACGCTTCTTTGGAGTTGGGGATCTTGTTATCGGCCTGCCAGGCCGCGCGCAGCGACAACAGGTAGGCGGACTCCCAGTCGGCTTCCATGCGTAGGAACTCCGCGGCCGCGGCGCTCTGGGCGTGCGACGGCGCGTCGTAGGAAATCTCCACGCCGGCCTCTGTGAGGATGCGGCGGAGTTCCTCGAGCGCGGCGCGGGCGACTCCGACGGCCATGGCGGCCACGATCGGCCGGGTGTTGTCGAAGGTTTCCATCACCCCGGAAAAGCCTTTTCCGACCTCGATTTCGGGCTTCCCGAGCAGGTTCTCCTTCGGTATGCGGACGTTGTCGAACCGGATCGCGGCCGTGTCGGATCCCTTGATCCCGAGCTTGCGCTCGAGCCGCTCGACTGTCACCCCCGGGTGCTCGCGGGGAACGATGAACGATTTGATCGCCGCGCGGCCCATCGACTTGTCCAGTGTCGCCCACACGACGATGTGGGTGGCGCGGGAACCGGCGGTGACGTAGATCTTCTCGCCGTTGATCACGTACTCGTCGCCGTCGAGCGTGGCGGTGGTGGACACCGCGGCGGAGTCGGATCCGAAACCGGGTTCGGTGATGGCCATCGCCGCCCACACCTTGCCCAGTCGTTCTTTCTGCTCGGCGGTGGCGACGGCGGCGATCGCGGCGTTGCCCAGCCCCTGATAGGGAACCGACAGCATCATCGCCACGTCACCCCAGCTGGCTTCTAGGGCCTGCAGCAGCGCGGCCATGTTGCCGCCGTTGCGGTTCGTGGCCCCGTCGTCGTCGTCGCTGTTGAGCGTGTCGGCCCCGGAGAGTTTGACCGATCCCGACACCCCTTCGAGCAGACTGACCAGCGTGTCGAGCTCGACGGGGTAGGCGTGTTCGCTCAGGTCGTATTTGCGCCCGATCGGCCGCATCAGTTCCGCGGCGCCCTGGTGGGTCGCGAGGACCACCGCCTGCAGCTTGCGGGGTATCTCCAAATTGATTGCCATGATGAGACTTTCAGCTAGATGATGACTAGATGAGAACTAGATCAGAACAACGCCCTCGGCGACGCCGATGGCTCGAAGGTCGCGGTACCAGCGCTCGACCGGATGTTCCTTGGTGAAGCCGTGGCCGCCGAGCAACTGCACGCCGTCCAGGCCGATCCGCATGCCGTGGTCGGTGGCGAGCCGCTTGGCCAGCGCCGCCTCCCGGATGAACGGCAGGCCCTGCTCGGCGCGGGCCGCGCCGCGCCAGGTGACCAGCCGCAGACCGTCGAGTTCGATGGCGATGTTGGCGCACATGAAGGCCACGGACTGGCGGCGGGCGATGGGCTCCCCGAAGGCCTCGCGTTCCTTGACGTACGGCACGACGTAGTCGAGCACAGCGTGGGAGGTGCCGACGGCCAGCGCCGCCCATCCCAGTCGGGACAGCGCGAGCGCCTCGGAATAATCGGCGTCGGACGCCTCGTCCTCGCCGAGCCGAGCGCTCAGTGGCACCGAGACGCCGGAGAGTTCCACCCTGCCCAGGGCCGCGGCGCGAATCCCCATGCTGGGGTCCGCCGTGACGGTCAGGCCGGCAGCTGCCGACTCGACGAGGAACAGTGCCGGTGTGCCGTTCAGCTGCGCGCCGACGATGAACAACTCGGCGTCCGCCGCGGCCGGCACCAGCGATTTGACGCCGTCCAGGCGGTATCCGCTGGGGGTGCGCACGGCTGTAGTCGTCAGTCGGGTGGGGTCGAACAGCGGCTGCGGTTCGGCGATTGCGACGCAGGCCTGCGGGACGTTGTCGCCGGCGAACGCGGGAAGGTAGGTGGCCTGCTGGTCGGCGCTGCCCCAGTGGGTGAGCGCTGACGCCACGCCGCCGGGCGCCAGGATCGGCAGGGCCAGACCCATGTCGCCGTAGGCCAGCGCCTCGGCGACCAGTGCGTTGGTCACGGTGGAGCGTTGTTCGGCGATGCCGTCGAAGTCCTCGGGGACGTTGACCGCGGTGATACCCAACTCGGCAGCCTTGGCGATCAGATCCGCGGGGTAGCCCGCTTCTCCGTCGGCGTCGGAAGCCGCCGGCCGCATGATCTCCGCGGCAAATTCGGCGACGGTCTCGACCATCATCGTCTGCTCGTCGTCGGGCGTCAGGTCGAAGTAGTCCCTGCCGCTCGACTTCAGCCGGGTCGGTCCACCGCGCAGGTTCTGTACCCGCTCGAACCGGCGGGGTAGGGACTCCAGCGCCGCCCCGGCCGAGAACACCGCCCTCGTGCCGAGGCGCAGGCCCCGGTTGAGCGGCTCCCGCAGGCCGTACTTGTCCAGGAACTCCCGGCCGACCAGCGGGGTGAGCATCGCGATAGCGATGTCGGTGCCGGTTCTCTTGTGGGGTTGCAGCCCGATGCCGTTCGGGCTGTGCTGAGAGCGTGGGGGGAGGGTGTGGGTCATGTCTGCAGCCTCGCTTGTAGGGGCCATACCGATGCCCCAATCTTACTTCGGAGTAAGTTAGCGGCCCGGTGTTAGCTCAGTCACAGGGCGCCGAGGCTGTCGAGCACCCGCTGGTGGAGGGCGCCGTTGGTCGCCACGGCGCTGCCCTGGTGCGGCCCGCCCGTGCCGTCCAGGCCCGTCAGCGTCCCGCCGGCCTCGCGGACCAGGATGTCGAGCGCGGCGAGGTCCCACACCGACACCTCCGGTTCGGCGGCGATGTCGACCGCCCCCTCGGCGACGAGGCAGTAGGACAGGAAGTCGCCGAAGGCGCGGACCCGCCACACGGCGTCGGTCAAGTCGATGAAGCGTTCCCGCACACCGAGTTGCGCCCAGCCCGTCAGGCTGGAAAACGACAGGCTGGCCGAACCCAGGTCGGCCACCGACGACACCGACAGGCGGCGCGGCGGTGCGCCGTCCACCGCGACGAAGGCCCCCCGTCCGCGCGCCGCCCACCACCGGCGCTGCAGCGCCGGGGCGCTGACCACACCGACGACGGGGACGCCGTCCTCGAGCAGCGCGATCAAGCTGGCCCACACCGGAACGCCGCGCACGAAGTTCTTGGTGCCGTCGATCGGGTCGATGACCCACTGGCGTCCGGAAAAGGAAGTCGTCCCCCCGAACTCCTCGCCCACGACGCCGTCGTCGGGCCGTTCCCGGGCGAGCGTCTCGCGCAGGTCGGTCTCGACCGCGCGGTCGGCGTCGGTCACCGGCGTCAGGTCCGGCTTGGTGTCCACGCGCAGGTCGAGGGCACCGAACCGGGCCGCGGTCAGGGCGTCGGCGCGGTCGGCCAGCGCCAGCGCCAGCGTCAGATCGTCTCGACTCATGGGTTTCGGATCATGCGTCCCGGCTCATGCGTGCAG
>CAZZHX010000061.1:0-14049 GCA_964653535.1 uncultured Mycobacterium sp.
CGTTGGCGTCGGTGGGGCTGCTGGCCACTTACGGCTGGCTGGTCCCCAGGGTGGGAGTCGGCAGAGCGTTGTTGGGCACTGCGCTGGTGGGTCTCATGCCTGATTTCGGGTTATTGGCGACGTCGTACATGACCGACCTTCCCGCCTACGCCGCTGTCGTGTCGTGTCTCTTCCTTACTGACCGCGCTGTGCGGACCGGGCAGACCCGATATCTGCTGGGTGCGCTCGCGGTCGGGACATGGGGAGTCACCGTGCGGGAGCTGGCAATCGTCGGACCCGTAGTCGCCGTCGTGGTCACAGCGATGGCGTGGCGGGGAAGGAAGCGTTGGATCGCCCTGCTCGGAGGGGTGTTCTCATTTCTCGTGATCGTGGGCTTCGAGATGTGGCGTCGATCGCTGGCCTACGGTGAGCCCCCATGGTTCCATGTGGACCCGGTCTATGCGGCCACCATCGCGGCCTGCGGGTGCTTCACGGTGGCCCTCGCCGTCTTTCCGGCGGCGCTCCTCACGGCACGGCCGGGCAGTTGGTCGCGGCGCGCGCGACTGATGAGCGCGTTGGCCCTCCTGGTCGCCGTGGTGGGAGCCTGTGTACTGCAGGGCAAGGTGTTCCTCGGTAACTACTTGCAGCGGAGTGGGGCCTATAGCGACGCCTCGATCGGGGTGCGGTCCGTGTTTCCGAACTGGTGGTGGTTCGGACTGGTGGCGATCGCGTGTGTGTCGGTCGCCCTGATCGTGGGCTGTTTTATCGATGCCGGAGTGTCGCTTGATCCCATGTTCGGACTGCTGTTGCTTCTGCTGGTCGGTGGCACGTTCGTGCAAGCCTTGACGGGGCACTTGATCTTCGCCCGCTACGTCCTTCTCGTCGTCGTGATCGTCTGTGTTGCCCTGCTGGGCAGCCCGAGGGCCGGCGAGCGTTCGCGACCGAGCGGGCCCCGCCCTGTGCTTTTGCTGGTGGCGATCGCCTTCCTGGCGGCGACATCGACGGCCATCACCGGCAATGCCCTCGCCTGGGATGCGGCCAGGTGGCAGGCCGCGTCCGCCCTGGTCGCTCGGGGGGTACCCGCCACCGACATCGACGCGGGCTTGGAATGGGTGGGTTACCACGCCTCCGGGCCCGCCGCATGGAGCTCCGCCCACACTGGTGCGCTGGCCTTTTACATGCCGGCCTTCGCCCACTCCAGGGAGTGCTACGCCATCTCCGCCTCCCCGCTGGAAGGCTTGCGGCCGGACTCCACAGAGCACTACCACACCTACGGGCTGGTCGGCTCGTCGACACTCTGGGTGTACCGGTTGTCGCCCTGCCGGTGATGCCGCCGCTCCCGGGCAGTTTGACCAGGTGCATCTTCGTTGGGTAGCCGGAAAACTTTTGTCACCGTAGACGACACCAGTGCCCGTTAACACCGAAACGTTCGCCAGAAGCGAGGGAACGGCTTAAATTGGCTGATATGACCCTGCTGTGCCGTCCGGTGGTCTCAGTCGTCGCGCCCTGCTACGAGGAACAGGACGCGCTGCCGCTGTTCATCCCCCGGGTCCGAGGAGTGCTTGACGCGCTGGGCGCCACCAGCGAACTGGTGCTGGTCGATGACGGGTCGAAAGACCGGACCTGGGAGATCATCGAGAAGGCGTCGGTGGAGGATCCACGCGTGGTCGGCGTGCGGTTGATGCGCAATCACGGCCACCAACTCGCGCTGACGGCGGGGCTTAGCGTGTGCCGCGGCGAGCGCGTCCTGATCATCGACGCCGACCTGCAGGACCCGCCCGAGCTCCTGCCCGACATGATGGCGCTGATGGACGACGGCGCCGACGTCGTCTACGGGCAGCGCCGCCGGCGCGAGGGCGACGGCGTGCTCAAGCGGGCGACCGCCGCGATCTTCTACCGTCTGATCGGGCGCATGACCGAGGTCGACATCCCCTACGACACCGGTGATTTCCGGTTGATCACGCGGCGCGTGCTGGATCTCCTGATCGCCATGCCCGAGCGGCACCGGTTCGTCCGGGGAATGGTGTCGTGGATCGGCGGGAAGCAGGTGCCGCTGGCGTACGACCGCGACCCGCGGGCGGCCGGAGAGAGCAAGTACCCGTTCGCCAAGATGCTGCGGTTCGCCGTCGACGCCATCACATCGTTCTCCATGGTGCCGCTGCGCCTGTCGATCATCCTCGGCTGGATCATGGCCGGAATCGGATTCGCCGCCGCGATCAACTCCGTGGTCGGAGCCCTCATGGGGCACACCGTTCCCGGCTGGAGTTCGCTGATGGCCGCGATCGGCCTCCTGACGGGCACCCAGTTTCTGATGCTCGGGATCATCGGGGCTTACCTGGGCCGGCTCTACGAGCAAAGTAAGGGCAGGCCGCTGTTCATGATCCGCGACATGGTGGGCGGCGCCGACACGTCGGCCGTAGGCACCGGGTCGGCCAGCCAGCGGGCCATCCCGCCGGTCCAGGTCTCCGCGTGGGCAGGCTCCCCATGACGCTCGACCCCTTCGCGGGCGACGACGCGCAAATTCGTCCGCCCGCTGGAATGACCGGTGCGCCCGGCCCGCTGTTCCGGTTGGTCCGCGACCAGCGGGTGGCGTTCCTCATCGTCGGTGGGACGAACACCGCCGTCGGAACGCTGTGGTTCTTGCTTTTCCTCTGGCTCTTCCCGCGCGGCCCTGCCGGCTATCTCAGCGCCTTGCTCTGTGCCCACGTCGCCGCCGTGGTATGCGCGTTCGTGCTCTACCGCAAGTTTGTGTTCAAGGTGAGCGGTCACGTGTGGCGGGATCTCGCACGCTTCGAGATGGTGAACCTGACCACGCTGGCCTTCAACGTCGCGATGTTGCCGGTGCTGGTGGAAGTGCTGGGGTGGCCGGTGCTGCCGGCCCAGTTCGCCATCGCCGGCGTGACTGTCGTGTACGCATGGTTCGCTCACCGCGGATTCTCGTTCCGCCGCAGTGGGACCGAACTCGGCCTCGCGGAGCGGCAGCAAGCCTGATCGTGGCGGCACGCGTATCGGTCGTTGTTCCTGCCTACAACAGCGTTGCGTTCATCGACGCCACCATGCGCTCGATCCTGGGCCAGACCTTCACCGACTTCGAGTTGTTGGTCTCCGACCACAGTTCCACCGACGGCACCTGGGAGGCGCTGCAACCCTTCGCCGCCGACCCGCGGGTCCGGCTGAGCCGATTCGCCCCCGGCGGGGGAGGCCCGGCGAACTGGAACGCCGTCACCGACCTCGCGACCGGCGAGTTCGTCAAACTCGTGTGCGGCGACGACATCCTGTCACCCGAGAGCTTGGCGACGCAGGTGGCGGCACTCGACGCATGCCCGACGGCGGTGATGGCCGCCAGCCCCCGCGACGTCATAGACGCCTCGGGAACGCCCGTACTGCGCAACCGTGGCCTGGCTGGACTGTGCGGGGAGATACCGGGCGCCGACGCCATCCGCGCGACCGTGGCGGCGGGCACCAACATTTTCGGCGAACCCGCATCGGTCCTGTTTCGGCGCTTGGCGTTGGTCGACGCGGGCGGGTGGGACGGCCGGTACCCCTATCTGATCGACCAGGCGACCTACTTCGCGGTGCTCAGTCGCGGAAACCTGGTCGCGGTGCCCCGATCGCTGTCGGCCTTCCGGGTCAGTCCCTCGCAGTGGAGCGTGCGGCTGATGGGTGAACAGGCGCGGCAGTTCATCGACTACAACCGCGAGTTCGCCGCGGCGCACCCCGGGCTGCTGCGGCCGCACGACCTGCGCGTCGGTGGGGTCAAAGCCCGGGCGAACGCCTACGGCCGGCGCGCGGTGTACCGGTGGCTTCATTGGCGCACCAGGATCGGGGCCGGCGCGTGAGGCTGCGGAACCGATTCGCGGCCCTGCTCAACCAGCCCGCCCGCACCATCGTGCTCGGCGCGGTGCTGATCCTGTCGATGGTGTCGGTTGTGCTCGGATTCGTGCTCACCCAGTACTACTCGATCGACGTGATTTCCTCGCTGGTCTCCACTCCCGACGACTGCATCCTCCCGTGGCGCGCCGGCATCGGTAGGCATTGCTTCGGCGACTACCAACTCCCGCTGAGCTGGGCCATGCGGCCCGACCCGTGGGCGCCCTACCCGCTGTTCTTCCCGCCGCACTACCATCCCGCCCTCAACAACTACCCGGCCGCCGCGTTGCTGCCGCAGGTGCTCTTCGGGCTCGTGGGCACCTGGCTGCACGCCCCGCAGGCGGGGTTGCTCGGGTATCTGCTCGTACTGACGGTCGCGGTCCTCACCCCGGCGGTATGGGCCGCTCGGGGCGCGCGCGGCCTGGAACGGGTCCTGGTGTTCGTGGTGTGCAGCGCGGCGGCCATTCCGGCGTGTATGGTGCTCGACCGCGGCAACTCGGTGGGCCTGTTGGCTCCCATCGGGCTGGTTTTCCTGGTGGCCTTGCGCCGGGAGCGGTGGGGCCTGGTCGCCGTCATGGTGGTGGTGGCGTCGCTGGTGAAACCCCAATTCGCGGTGCTGATCGTCGTGTTGTTCGCCGTCCGGCAGTGGCGGATGGGCGGTCTCGCGGCCGCCGGTGTCGTGCTCGGCAACATCGGCGCATATGGGCTGTGGCCGCGTGATTTTCCAGCCACCATCGTCCAATCGATCCACGCCTCGCTGGGGTACGGCGACCCGCAACTAGCGGTCGGGATGCGCAACGTGTCCTTCGGCAGGGCGCTGCTGTTGATCCCGGATGGCATCAAGACCTACCAAACCGGGTGGGGGAAGATCCCGGACGGCTTCCTCGCCGGCCCGCGCTCGCTCGCCGGATACGCCGTCCTGCTCGTCGTCGTGATCGCAGTGCTCGCCCTCGGCCCGCGCCTCCCCCCCGTCCTGACCGGCATCGTGCTGCTGGCCACCGCGTGTCTCTTTCCCGCCCTGGTGTTTCACTACTACCTGGTGTTCGCGCTGCCGGTCGCCGCGCTGGTCATCCGGGACCCGGAGGGGCCGCCCGGCGCGGGGATTTTCGACCGGCTGGCGGCCCAGGGGGGACCGCGTCGCGCGGTCGGGATCTGCGTGAGCCTGGCCACGGCGTTGAGCATTTCCCAGTTCGCCGCCTCGGCGCAGCCGGTCTTTGAACCCGTCTTCGGGATGGTCGCGGGACATCCGGGGTTCCTCGAGGTGGTCGGTACCCGGCCGCTGGTGGTCACGACGCTGGTCGCGGTGCCGATCGCGTGGATGATCACCTGCGCGGTGATCATTGTCTCGTACACGCGCCGGCCTGCGGAGACCGGCGAAAGCCCCCGGCCAGCCGACGCGGATGTGACTTAGCACAAACTTCCGTCAAACGCGCAATAGCTAGCCCCGGCCGCGCTAGCATGATGGCCGGGGCTTGACCAGCCCTGATCTGCTCTGACCGGGGTTGATCCTTACGGGGGGACACCGTCGCTGATGTCGTTTACGCCATTGACCGCCGTGGCTCCGGATGCGGTAGCGGCAGCCGCTGCGCATCTGGAGAACATCGGTGCGTCGATCGCCGGCGCCAACACCGCTGCCGCGACCGTGACGACGCAGCTGATACCCGCCGCCGAGGACGAGATATCGGCGGCGATCGCCGGGATGTTCAGCACGTGCGCCCAGGACTTCCACAGCCTGGCGGCGCAGGCCGCGGCGTTTCACGACGGGTTCGTCCAGACCTTGCTCTCCAGTGCCGAATCCTATCTGGCCACAGAGGCCGCCAGCGTGGCCACGCTCATCGGCACCGGCGGGCCTACCGCCGCGCAGGTTGTGCAGCTGGCGGGGTCCGGACCGTTGGCGTTGAACGCCTACCCGTACGGCAGCATCAAGCAACTGACCACCACGCAGTCCGTGGCCCAGGGATTGCAGATCCTGGACCTCGAGGTCCGGCAAGCGCTGTCGGTACCGGGAAACACCGTCAGCATCTACGGCTACTCCCAGAGCGCGGTCATCGTGTCGCTGGAGATGGCGAACCTGCAAGCCCAGGGCGTGCCGACGTCGGACGCCAGTTTCCTCATCGTCGGTAATCCGATGAACCCCAACGGCGGGTTCTATCAGCGCTTCGCCGGCTTGCAGCTGCCGAGCCTGGGCATGAACTTCTACGGCGCGACGCCCTCCAACGCCTACCCGACCAAGGTCTACACGATCGAGTACGACAGCGTGGCGGACTTTCCGCGGTACCCCCTCAACATCTTCTCCAACCTCAACGCCGCTCTCAGCACGAATCACTTCTACTACCACGTGCTCACCCAGCAGCAGATTGATTCGGCTGTTCTGCTGCCGACGTCGGGCCCCACCCAGACGGAGTACTACATGATCGAGTCCCCCGGTCTGCCGTTGGCGGCCGCGTTTCGGGGCATCCCGTTCTTCGGTAACCCCATCGCCGACCTGCTGGAGCCGAACCTGACCTATCTGGTGAACCTCGGCTACGGCGACCCGCTGTACGGCTGGTCGACGGGGCCTGCCAACGTGCCCACGCAGGCCGGGCTGCTGCCGCCGCTGAGCGCCTTCCAGCAGATGCCCGGGCTGCTGGCCAGCGGAACCCAGCTTGGCATCCACAACTTCATCGGCGATTTCAACGGCACCGGGCCCAACCCGGTCACGCTGCCGACGCTCAGTTCGGTGATCTCACTGCTGGAGCATCCGCAAACGTTGCTGGACACGTTGGTCGGCCAATCCGGTGCCGATGGTCTGCTCAACGGGTTGCTGGGGACATCGGGCGGATCGGGCGCGGCGACCGGCGCGGCGACCGGCGCGGCGACCGGCGCGGCGACCGGATTGTCGAGCATCATGTCCGCGAGCCCCGCGACTCTGGGACCGGCACTCTCGGCGGCCGCACTGTCAAGCCTGGCCGCGGTCCCCGTGAATGTGGGAAACACCATCACCACTGTCGCCCACCTGGCATCCATCTTGACGGCGGACGTGTACTCCATCGGCTACGTGACGGCGGACGTCCTCAACGCGGCTTTGATCAGCATCCCGTCCTACAGCTTCAACCTCTTCCTCGACGGAATCCTGCAGGCCCTCAACGGACAACCCGTTGAGGGCCTCATCAACGCCATCGGCCAGCCCATCGCATCCGACGTGGGCCTGTACCTCTGGCTGTTCAACCTGTGGGTCGGGGCCGTCACGAATCCGTCGATGGCCGCGGGGCCCCAGAGTGGAATCCCCTCCATCGGCATCAACTAGCGGTCCGCGCTTCGGCGGAACGTTGCTGGTAGCATCTCAATGTGCATCAAATGATGCCAGTGGAGGTGCAGGATGCGGACTACGGTCACGATCAACGACGAATTGCTCGCCAAGGCAGCCGAGTTGACGGGTGTCCGTGAGAACGCCGCCCTACTGCGTCACGGGCTTCAGACGTTGATTCGCGTCGAGAGCGCCCGACGGCTAGCCGCCCTCGGCGGCACCGATGAATCGGCAACATCGGGCTCTCGCCGGCGGCCCGACGGCCCGATGCGCAACGGATGATTCTGGTCGACTCGTCGATCTGGATTGACCATCTCCACACTAGCGAGCCTGCGCTGGTCGACCTGTTGAGTCTGGATCAGGTTGGCTGCCACTCGCTGATCATCCAGGAGATCGCGCTCGGCTGACCAACCTGTACCAGTTCCCCGCGGTCGGGCATCGCGACATCCTGTACCTCACCGAACAGCGGCAACTTTGGGGATGCGGGCTGACCAGCGTCGATGTCCACCTGATGGCCGCGGCGACGGTGGAGCCGGGCGCGCAGCTGTGGACCCGCGACAAGCGACTCAAGGCCGCATGCGCCGAGACGTGCGTGGTGTTGTTCAGTGAGCAATGAGCCACTCAGTGATCGGTCAGAAAGCGGCGCAACCCGTGTTTGCGGATGATGACCCGCGTCGCCTGGTTCTCCCATGCACGGCGATTCTTACCGCGGACGTCGATGTGGTGATGGACCACCTTGATGCTGGGATCGAACTGCCGCTTGATGCCCCGCTTCTCCAGACGGATGGACAGTTCCTGAATCTCCTGGGACCGCAGCACGGGATCGAACCCGCCGATCGACCGGAAGATCGTGGAGTACACCAGCATGTTGCCCTCGTGGACCCAGTAGGCGGGCGCTGGCGACGGGGCTACGAGAGTGTTGGGCCAGCTCCTCATGGCTGGGCCGGCCGCTCGGCGCAGGGCGCCCGCCAGCCTCGGCCGACCCCGTAATCGGTCGATCGACCACTGCACCGTGCCCGTGCCGTTTCCCCACACCGACAGCGCGGCGCCGTAGTTACACCACTCCTGGTGGCCGTCGGCGAAGGTGACCAGCCCGCCGATCATACCGACGCCGCGGTCGGCGTACCGCGCGGCGAGGTCCCTTGCGACGGCCGCACTTTCGGGAGTTTCCAGGTCCATGTCGGCGTCGATGAAGTGGATCAGCACACCGTCGTCGACCTGGTCGATGATCTGGTTGCGGTTGGCCCCGGCGCCCCGGTTCTCGGGACTCCGCACGAAGGTCACCGCGGCGCCGAACTCGCGGACTACATCCGCACTGTCGTCGGTGGAGGCGTCGTCGAGCACGAACACCGCGTTGTAGCGTTGCGCCAGCACCTGGGGGAGCAGCGAGCGAAGGTGAGCACCCATGTTGTAGTTCGGGATTGCGGCGACGACCGGTAATTCCCTGGGGTTGGTCATGGCGAGGGTGCCACCGGATCTCCGGGCGGGGTGTAGCCCTCCAGATACGACGGGGGCGGGGACTTCGGGATCGTCAGGTTGGGCCGCAGTGCGCTGGGCCCGTAGCACGCCCACAGCGTCGCGGCCGGCGACTTCGAGGGGTGGATGGCGAAGTCGCGGAGCAGCTGGGAATCGTAGGGACGCACGGGCCCGAAAAGAGAATTGCCGGAATGGTTTTCGCCGTTCTCGACCTGGTAGACAGCGCCGGGGAACGGCAGGGGCTCGAGGATGCGCCCATGGTTTCGCCACCAGTCAAAGGCCCACCCGTGTTCGAGCACGTGCTCGAGCCGCTCCCCGAACGCGTCGGCGATCTGTCGTTGCGTCGCGGACACGGTCAGGTGGGCAGGCACCTCGTAGGCGTCGAACGGAATGATGAACGACGTGCCGCAGAACCGGTAGAAATCCCTCAGTCGCTTGTAACCGTTGCGCCGGCGCGAGTACATCAACCCGCGCTTGACCACCCACCCGGCGTGTCCGGGGCGGTCGTGCACGAACGCCGCGAGGCCGCGGTGGACGAAGTCGTCGGCGTCGACGAACATCACGTACTCGGGGCGGACATCGCGCGCGGCGATCAGCCCGATGGCGTTCTTGGTGCCCTTGTCCCAGATCACCGACGCCGGACCAGTGCGCGGGCCCTTGACGGCCGACGGCGGCGGGAAATCGACCTCGATGAACTGGACGCGCTGCGGCAGCGGAAACGCCGGCCGGCGATTGCCGACGATGATCACCACAAAGTCGTCGCCGCTCTGCTGGGTGAGCGACGCCAGAGTGTCCTGCAGCAAGGCCTCGACGCGGCCGTAGTCTGCGGCGTTCTGCGGGTTGCGCAGGGTCGTGATGAACGCCAGCATCTCGTGTGTTCCTCCCGTCGTCAGCCTAATCGATGGCCGTCGGCCCCGGTGCGCCGCGAAAACGCGAACAGACGCTGCCCTTCCCACTGTTCTTCTGTGACGAGTTCGAAACCCCGGTCGCGGAACAGCGACCGGAGTTCCTCGACGCGAAGGCTGTTCATCCAGCCGTGCCGCACGCGACTGGCTTTCTCCAGCACGGCGCGCGGTGATCGGCCGCCGGCTCTGGCGGGGGCGTAGGTCAGCACGCAGCCCGTGACGCACGTCGCCAGCCAGTCGATCAACGAGGGAACGTCGCGCACGTATTCCAGGACGCCGCTGAACACAGCGACGTCGTAGCGGTCGGAGCCCAGGTCCGGGAGGGGCCGCTCATTGAGGTCGCACACGATGGTCCCCGGGCCGCGGTCGACGATGTCGGACGGGACGTAGGTGCAGGACGGGTCCAGATGGCGTTCGAAAACCCTCTTGCCGGCGCCGAATTCGATGACACGGCTGTTGTTGGGCACCAGCGTGGCAAGCTGTGCGTTGCGTGGTTCCCACGACGCGTAGATATTGCGGGTGTCGGCCCAGCGCCGGCGATCGGTCGTCTTGCGCAGGGTCGTGATCATCCGCAGCATGGTGTCGAACCTCCTTTTCTCATCTGGTCTCCAGTCCAGCGAGTCCCAAGTGACGCGCAAGACCCGCGTAGTCGGCGCGGAGCCGCTGCTGCAGGCCCGCGACAGCGGCGCGTGTCTTCGCGCGGATATCCGATGAATCGGCGAGCGTTTCGCCCACCCGCTCGACCACGGCGGCGCTGCTCAGTGTGTCGGTGCGGATCAACGAGCGTTCATCGCCGATGGATAGTGCAAAATCTCTGCATTTGGGTTGGTACTCCAGGGAAATGACGGGCGTCTCGGAGATCGATGCCAGGATGCCCGCGTGCAGCCGGCTGACGATCACGACAGAGCAGCGAGCCAGTTCGCGGGCGGCGGCGGTCGCATCGGCCGGGAGCACGATGTCCGAGGCGGTGTCCCCGAGTGCCCGTTCGGTCCAGCGCTGGTCTTCGGGATTCATCAGTATCCCGACGAACCGATGGCTCTGCGCAGCCAGTTGCCGGACCGCGGCGGCCATTTCGTCGACCAGCCGTTGCGGGTCGTGACCCCACAGGTCGTCGCCGAAACCGATGTTCAACCCGATCAGTCCCTCCTCCGGGGCCACGTCGGGGCGGGGGAGCAGCAGCGCCGGGTCGCCGGACACCTCGACGCCGAGCCCGATATCCGACAACAGTTCTGCGCTGCGGGGTCCGCGCACGGTCACGGTGCGGCACGCCGACAGGATCGGCTTCCAGCGATTCAGCTCGCCCCTCTCCGAGCCGCTGTTGCGGCCCTGGAAGACGGGGTCCTCGACGCCGACGCCAATCGCGTAGGTGCCGTTATGGCCGGTGAGCGCCATGCCGCGGGTGACCAGTCGCCGCCAGACGCGGCGCCCGATGAGGGTGCCTCCGCCCAGCACCTGCGTGCCGCGCCGCAGGGACCGGTTGCCCCCCGTCGCGAACGCCCGGAGCATCTCCTGGGGAAGGCGCGGCATGTCGACGAACGTCGCGCCGGGCAGCTGCAAGCGAACCGCGTCGTAGATCGCGTCGTCGCCCAGGTTGTCCAGGCCGTGCCACCCCAGGTAGGCGACCAGGCGCTCCCTCAGGTCGACGTCCCTCACACCACACCACGGTACGGGTAAGATTTCGCTGGATGTGGATCTATGTGTTGTACATGGGATTCGCTTTGGCGCTCGACCCCTTCCGCCTGGGATTCGCACTGGTCCTGACGTCCCGGCGGCGTCCCATGCTGAATCTGTTCGTCTTCTGGCTGGGCGGCGTGGCGGCGGGCGTGGGCATGGCCCTGGTCGGGCTGCTCGTGCTGCGTGACGTCACCCAGACCGTCGTGAAGAATGTGATGTCTGTGATCGACCGCGTGCGATCCTCGGTCGTGATCCTCTCGGGCGGAGGCCTGCAGATCACGTTCGGCGTGCTCCTGCTGCTCGCCCTGGCCGTCATCAAGGTGCGCGAGCGGACACGTGACGCGGCGGTGGTCGGGGGCGGCGGTGCGCCGGAGGCGACGCCCCCCTCGCGCGGTCCAGGGGCGGTGCTCGCATGGTTCGCCGCCCGCACGACGGAGATGTTGAAGTCCGATTACATCTGGCCGGTGTTCGTGGCCGGCGCCGCGTCGGCGATCCCGCCCGTCGACGGGGTGGCGATGCTGGCCGTCATCATTGCGTCCCGGGTCCACCTCGCCACGCAGTTCGCCGCCTTCTTCGTCTTCGTCCTCATCATGCTGCTGATCGTGGAGATCCCGCTGATCAGCTATGTGGGGTGGCCGGACAAGACCGAGCGCCTGGTGGCGCAGGTCCAGGTGTGGATTCAGGCCCATCTGCGCCAGATCATGCAGGTGCTGCTGGGAATGGCCGGAGTGACCGCCCTGGTCCAGGGCGTGGCCAACCTTTGAGCCGGCGCGCAGCGTCTACCCGAGGGTGTTCGCGGTCAGGCCGAACTCGGCCAGGGTGGCCATGGCGTCGTGGTGCAGTGCCTCCTGGGCGATGGTTCGCCCGAAGATATAGGCGTTGATCGTGATCCAGACGTGGGTGTGATTGCGCCCCGCGACGAGAAACAGCTGGCCTCCCATGCCTGCCATGGTGCGCCTGTTGATTCCGGGCTCGATCAGGCGTCCCCCGGCGTAATCGGCGTCGTGGCCATCCGGGCGGTTCACCGCCAGATCATGCTCACCCAGGTTGGAGCACCCGATCGGCAAGGCGGCGGTTCCCAGGCCCATGCCCGCCGCCCTACGCGCCACCCACTGGGGCGTCAGCGACGTGAGCGGCAGCGGCGCCAGCAACTCCTCGGTGACGTCCGCCAACTCGGCGAACGCCTGTGTGAATTTCAGGCGGACCTCGCCGAGGTCCGACGCCAGACTTGTCGGATCGACGGACACGGTGGGGAATACCAGCGCGTTGCCGCGGGTGTCGTCCTCGGTGCGGTCGCTGATCGGGAAGGACAGGGTGACGGTGCCGTCGGGGGTGACGCGCCCCATCCGGACGCCCAGCCTGGCGGCGAACCCGGCGAACAGCGTGAAGGTGTTGCCGCCGATCCGGTGCGCGCAGGCGTCCCAGTCGGCCGTGTCGACCAGGAGGGTGACGGTCGGCACGGCGACGGGCTGATCGTCTCCTGCCGCCTGCGGGGACGGTGGCGCCGAGCCGAACGACGCGGCGACCTCCGTGCGTCTCTTGCGGGCGACGCGCACGGTGGCCCGCAGCGCGCGCGCCAGTTCGGGTGCCGAGGCGAGAGTCTGCCGGCCGTCCTGCAGTGCGGCGCGGCGACGCGTGCGAGAACGCGGTTCCGGATAGCCCAGGTCGCGGACTCTGCCCGCCGCCGCGTCGGCGATCGCCCCGATGAACCCGAGCCCGTCGGCGACGGTATGCGACGCCACCAAGGTGACCGCCGTCCCGCCGTCGTCGAGCGGAAGTACACCCAGGTGCCAGCTGGGCCCGTATTCCGGGTCGAGTGGCGCACACGCGCGCTCGTAGGTCCACGCGCCTACCTCGGAGCGCGGGCGCGGCGTGTTGGCGACATCGATGTCTGCAGGCCCTCGGCAAACGACCCACCGGTCGCGGGCGAATGGCAGCGGAGAGCGTTCGATCCGTCGTCCCAGCAACCCGTAGCCGAGGTTGTGGTGAAACCGGCGCAACCCGTCCATGTCCACCGGCCGGTCGTAGATCCAGCTGAACTGAACCAAGGCCCCGTAGCCCAGCGCACGCACACCCAGGAACGACGCCTGGTCCATGTGTGCGAGCCGATTGTCCACCGGGGATACCGTAGTCGATTGGGTGCGACGAGCGTGGTTTTCGGCCGCAAACGCCCCCACGCCGGTACGCTGTCGTCCGTGGTGGAGACTTCGATTCCCGGAGTGCTGCGCGAACGCGCCAGCCTGCAGCCCAACGATCCGGCGTTCACGTACTTGGACTACGACCACGACTGGGACGGCGTGTCGACCACCCTGTCATGGTCGGAGCTGCATCGCCGGGTGGCCAACCTCGGCGGGCACCTGCGGCAGCACGGCTCCACCGGTGATCGCGCGCTGATTCTGGCGCCCCAGGGACTCGACTACGTGCTGGGTTTTCTGGCCGCCATCGAGGCGGGGCTCATCCCGGTCCCGCTGTCGGTGCCCTTTGGCGGCGCCCACGACGAGCGCACCATCTCGGTGCTGGCCGACACGGCGCCGACCGTCGTCATCACCACCTCGGCCGCGATCGACAACGTGATCGCTGCCGTGCAGCCGCAGGAGGGCCGACCCGCGCCGGCGATCGTCGAGGTCGACCGACTGGACCTGGAAACCCGGACGAAAGCGACCGGGCCGCGGCCCCGCCGGACGGGCGGCGACCCGTCCGACTGCATCTACCTGCAGTACACCTCGGGCGCGACGCGCGCGCCCGCCGGCGTCATGGTGTCCACCAGGAACGTCTTCGCGAACTTCGAGCAGATCATGAGCGACTTCTTCATCGCCGAGGGTGGGGTTCCCCCGTCAAACTTGACGGTGACGTCCTGGC
>CAZZHX010000062.1:0-6870 GCA_964653535.1 uncultured Mycobacterium sp.
GGGAGCCGATCTCGCGGTGATCGCCGGCGACCCCAACCAGGCGGTGTTCGGGTTCCGGGGCGGCGAGCCGGCCGGGTTGTTGACCGAGGACGCGCCATCGGTGACGTTGACGACGTCGCACCGCTGTGCGCCCGCGGTGGCGCGAGCCATTACCGGCGTCGCGCAGCGGCTCCCGGGCCGCAGCCAAGGAAAACGCATCGACGGCGCCGGCCCTGGGGAGGGATCGGTCACCGTGTGCCTGGCCGCGTCGGCGCACGCGGAGGCGGCGGTCATCGCCGACGCGCTGCGGCGCGCGCACCTGGTCGACGGTGTGCCGTGGTCACAGATGGCGGTGATCGTCCGCTCGGTGCCGCGCGCCGGCACTCGGTTGCCGCGCGCCTTGGCGGCCGCCGGGGTGCCGGTGGCCGCGCCCGTGGGAGCCGGGCCATTGTCGGAGCAGCCGGCGGTGCGGGCGTTGCTCGCCGTGTTGGCGGCGACCGCGGACGGGTTGGACGGACTGAACGGCGAGCAGGCGCTGGCGTTGCTCAGCGGGCCGATCGGTCGCGCCGACCCGATTTCGCTTCGCCAGCTGCAACGCACGCTGCGGCGCGCTGACTCCGATCACGCGGCGGACGATGACTCTGCGCTGCTGGCCCGGGCCCTCACCGGCGACGCATCGCCTCCCGCGCGCGGGTCACGGGCCGCAGCGGGGTTCCGCCAACTGCGCCGGGTGCGCGCGGTGCTCGACGCGGCCGCACGCTGCCACCGTACGGGGGTGTCCGGGTCCGGGGGAGACCCCCGCCACACGCTGTGGGCCGCATGGTCCCGGTCGGGCCTGCAGAGCCGCTGGCTGGCGGCTATCGAGCGCGGCGGCTCCGCCGGCGCCCAGGCTGCCCGGGATCTGGAGGCGGTGACCGCGTTGTTCGACGTGACCGACCAGTACGTCTCCCAGATGTCCGGTGCGTCCTTGCGTGGGCTCGTCGACCATGTGTCGGCGCTGCAGCTACCCGGAGCGAACCCGGAGCCGGCTTCCGCGGTGGAGCAGGTTCGTGTGCTCAGCGCGCACGCCGCGCTGGGCCACGAATGGGATTTGGTAGTGATCGCCGGCCTGCAGGACGGGTTGTGGCCCAACACCGTTCCGCGTGGTGGGGTGCTGGGCACCCAGCGGCTACTCGACGTGCTCGACGGTGTCTGCGCGGACGCCTCGGCGCGGGCGCCGCTGCTGGCGGAGGAGCGCAGGCTGCTGGTGGCGGCTATGGGCCGGGCCCGGCGCCGGGTGGTGGTGACGGCCGTCGACAGCGAAGAGTGGGACGGGGGACAGGACGCTGCGCTGCCTTCGGCGTTCTTTTACGAGATCGCCCAACTGGCCGGCGTTGATCCGGCGTCGCTTGTCGCGCAGCGGGTTTCGGTGCCGCGAGTGCTGTCCTCAGCGGCGCTGGTGGGCTGGTTGCGGGGCGTCGTGTGTGCGCCCGAAGGAGCCGTAGACGACGAGGCCCGCCGTTGCGCAGCAACGCAACTCGCGCGGCTGGCCGTCGCCGGTGTGCCGGGTGCCGACCCGGTCGGCTGGCACGGCCTGATTCCGGTCAGCAGCAGCGAAGCGTTGCGGTGCGCCGCCGAGACGGTCACGCTGACGCCGTCGAGCCTGCAGACGCTCAACGATTGCCCGCTGCGCTGGCTGGCCGAGCGGCACGGCGGCACCAACGTGCGCGATCTTCGGTCCGCCATCGGCTCGGTGGTGCACGCACTGGTCGCCGACCAGCAGGCCAGTGAAGCGGAGCTGCTGGCCGGGCTGGAGCGGGCCTGGAAGCACCTGCCCTTCGACGCGCAGTGGCATTCGCACAACGAGCTGGCCAGACACCGGGCCATGATCGAGGCATACGTCGAGTGGCGGCGGCAGACCCGAAGCGAGCTCACCGAGGTCGGTGTCGAGGTCGAGATTGACGGTGTGCTGGTGCCCTCGGGCGATGACGGCGGCGAGATCCGGGTGCGCGGCCGGGTCGACCGACTCGAGCGCGATACCGCCGGCCGGCTGGTGATCGTCGACATCAAGACCGGCAAGACGCCGGTCACCAAGGACGCCGCTCAGCGGCACGCCCAGTTGGCGATGTACCAGCTGGCGGTGGCCGAGGGCCTGATTCCCGGCGAAGTTCCCAGCGAAGTTCCCGGTGGGGGAGAGCCGGGCGGTGCGCGGCTGGTCTACGTCGGCAAGGCCGCAGGCGCGACCGAACGCCGGCAGGACCCGCTGAGCCCGGCCGCCCGCGACGAGTGGCGCGACCTCGTCCGTCGGGCGGCCGACGCGACAACCGGGCCGTCGTTCCCGGCCCGGCGCAACGACGGGTGTTCGCACTGCCCGATACGGCCCAGCTGCCCGGCGCACGCCGACGTCAGGGAGCCGCAGTGAACCCGCGCTACAGCCCGGCCGAACTGGCCTCCGCGCTGGGGCTTTTCCCGCCCACCGCCGAGCAGGCCGCCGTCATCGCGGCGCCGCCGGGCCCGCTTGTCGTCATCGCCGGAGCCGGGGCCGGCAAAACCGAGACGATGGCTGCCCGGGTGGTGTGGCTCGTCGCCAACGGGTACGCCGAGCCCGGGCAGGTGCTGGGACTGACATTCACCCGCAAGGCCTCCGGCCAATTGCTGCGCCGGGTCCGGACCCGGCTGGCCCGTTTGGCCGGCACCGACCCGGTCGGCCCCGCGGTCGGCGACCCGGCGGGCACCCCGGTGGTCAGCACCTACCACGCTTTCGCGGGTTCGCTGCTGCGCGATTACGGGCTGCTGCTCCCCGTCGAGCCCGACACGCGGCTGCTGGGAGAGACCGAGCTGTGGCAGTTGGCCTTCGACGTGGTCACCGGACACCGCGGGGAACTGTGCATCGACAAGACGCCGGGCGCGGTCACCTCGATGGTGCTGCGGCTCTGGAGTCAGCTGGCCGAGCACCTGGTGGACACCGGTGCGCTCCGCGACACCCACGTCGAACTGGAGCGGCTGATTCACAGCCTGCCGGCCGGGCCCCATCAGCACGACCGCGGTCCCGGCCAATGGCTGGTGGGGTTGCTGGCCACCCAGACCGAGCGGGCCGCGCTGGTGCCGCTGCTCGACGCGCTGCACGAGCGCATGCGCGCCGCCGCAGTGATGGACTTCGGCATGCAGATGGCCTCGGCCGCCCGGCTGGCGTCGGCCTTTCCGCAAGTCGGGCAGGACCTGCGGAACCGCTACCGGGTCGTGTTGCTCGACGAGTACCAGGACACCGGGCACTCTCAGCGGGTAGCGCTGTCGGCCCTGTTCGGGGGCGGTGTCGACGACGGGCTGGCGCTGACGGCCGTCGGCGACCCGATTCAGTCGATCTACGGCTGGCGCGGCGCCTCGGCGACCAACCTGCCGCGGTTCAGTACCGACTTCCCGAGATCCGACGGCTCCCCCGCGCCGGTGCTCGAGTTGCGGACCAGTTGGCGCAACCCGCCGAGCACCCTGCACGTGGCAAACGCCCTGTCGGACGAGGCGCGGCGACGCTCGGTCGCGGTGCGCCCGTTGCGCCCCCGCCCGGACGCGCCGCCCGGCACTGTCCGCTGCGCGCTGCTCGCCGATGTGGTGGCCGAACGCGAGTGGATTGCCGACCATCTGCACCGGCTCTACCAGCGGGCCCACGACGACGGCGTCAGCCCGCCGACCGCCGCGGTGCTCGTCCGCCGCAACGCCGATGCCGCGCCCATCGCCGACGCGCTCGCCGCCCACGGAATTCCGGTCGAAGTCGTCGGGCTTGCCGGGCTGCTGTCCATCCCCGAGGTTGCCGACGTGGTCGCCGTGTTACGGCTAGTCGCTGACCCGACGGCCGGCGCGGCGGCGATACGTGTGCTGACCGGTCCGCGGTGGCGCCTGGGCGGTCGGGATGTCGCCGCGCTGTGGCATCGCGCCCAGCGGTCCGCCGGGGGACCGCGCCCGGACGGGGCGCCCTCACCTGAGTCGATCGCCATGGCGGCCGGCCCGGACGCCGACACCCCGTGTCTGGCCGACGCGATCAGCGATCCCGGTCCAGCCGGTGCGTATTCGCCGGCGGGATATCAGCGGATCACCGCACTCGCCGTCGAATTGACCTCCCTGCGAGGCCATCTCGGCCATCCCCTGCCCGATCTGGTCGCCGAGGTCCGCCGGGTCATCGGTATCGACTGCGAGGCCCGCGCTGCGGCGGGGGTGTCGGCGGGGTGGACCGGCGCCGAGCATCTCGACGCCTTCGCCGACGTCGTCGCCGGCTACGCGGAGCGGACCGGCGGGGCCGACGCAACCGTGGCAGGTCTGCTGGCCTACCTGGACGCCGCCGGGGCGGTCGAGAACGGACTGCCACCCGCGCCGGGCGCGGTCGCCCGGGACCGTGTCCAGGTGCTCACCGTGCATTCCGCGAAGGGCCTGGAGTGGCATGTGGTGGCGGTGCCGCACTTGTCGGGGGGAGTCTTCCCGTCGACGGCGTCGCGCAGCAGCTGGCTCACCGACGCCGCCGAGCTGCCACCGCTGTTGCGCGGGGACTGCTCCTCGACGGTCACGCTCGGCATCCCGGTGCTCGACACCTCGGATGTGACCAACCGAAAACAGCTGTCGGACAAAATCTCCGAGCACCGGCGGCAACTTGAGCTGCGGCGCGTCGATGAGGAGCGGCGGTTGCTGTACGTCGCCATCACGCGGGCAGAGGACACCCTGCTCGTGTCGGGCCATCACTGGGGTTGTTCGGGCATCAAACCGCGCGGCCCGTCGGATTTCCTGTGCGAACTTAAGGACGTCATCGAACGGTCGGCGGCCGCGGGCGATCCCTGTGGGGTGGTGGAGGAGTGGGCCCCCGCGCCGGCCGACGGTGAACGCAACCCCCTCAAAGACGCCGTCGTGGAGGCGCAATGGCCCGCCGATCCGCTGTCGTGGCGCCGCGGCGATGTTGAACGGGGTGCGGCTCTGGTCGCCGAGGCCGTGTCGGCCGGGGCCGCCGGCTCGAACGTCGTCGGCGCGAACGCCGACGACGCGGACGTCGACGGTTGGGCTGCCGACGTGGATGCACTCCTGGCCGAGCGCGCGCGGTCACGGGCAGCACCCACCCGTGCCTTGCCCAGTCAGGTGTCGGTGAGCGGATTGGTTGACCTGGCGCGCGACCCCGCCACCGCGATACAACGGTTGACATATCGGCTGCCCACCCGCCCCGACCGCCACGCGCTATTGGGCAGCACGTTCCACGCCTGGGTCCAGCAGTTCTATGGCGCCGAGGCATTGTTCGATCTCGGCGACTTACCCGGCGCGGCGGATTCCGCCATCGTTGACATGCCCGAACTGTCTGCTCTGCAGGCGGCGTTCACCGAATCACCCTGGGCCACAAAGACGCCGATCGCCATCGAGGTGCCCTTTGAGATGCCGATCGCCGGCACCGTGGTGCGTGGCCGCATCGACGCGGTGTTCGCCGATCCGGACGGGGGTGCCACCGTCGTGGACTGGAAGACGGGCGAGCCGCCACGCGGGCCGGAAGCCCTGCGGCAGGCCGCCGTCCAGCTCGCTGTCTACCGGATGGCGTGGGCCGCCCTGTCCGGCACCCCCGAGTCGTCGGTGCGCACCGCCTTTTACTACGTGCGGGCGCGCACCACCATCGCCCCCGACGAACTGCCCGGTCCCGCCGAGCTGGCCGGGCTCCTGACCGAGGCGGTCGGCGGGCGTTCCACCGCGCCGTGACGTCTACCCGCCCACGTCCGCGGGGGCGGGCCGCCGGTGGTTACAGTGACGAGGTGCGTGTCTGCTGGGTTGGGTTCTGGCCGATGACGGGTCGCTGTGCGCAACCGTAGACCGGCCCGCCGCGACGAGACCCTGAGCTCCCTGCCGGGGCACCAGTTGGTCGGTGTCGTGCGTATCCCCGACCGGCGCGACAGCCCGGTGCGTGTGATCAGCCGCCGGGTGACGTTCGCGGTGGCGGTGTTGTTGGTCGCCGCCGTCGCCGTCTACCTGGACCGCGGGGGGTACCGCGATGTCCGCGGTGAGCCGTTGACGTTCCTGGACTGCGTGTACTTCTCCGCGGTGTCGTTGTCGACCACCGGCTACGGCGAGATCATCCCCTACACCCCGGCGGCACGCCTGACGAACACCCTGGTCTTTACGCCTTTGCGGTTCGCGTTCCTGGCCGTGTTGGTCGGCACGACCGTCGAGGTGCTCGCGGATCGGTCTCGTCAGGGGTGGAAGATTCAGCGTTGGAGGAGCAGAGTGCGCAACCACACCATCGTCATCGGCTACGGCACCAAGGGTAAAACGGCGGTCGCCGCCATCCTCGGTGACGGAGCCGCGCATGGCGAGATCATCATCGTCGACACCGACCGGGCGGCGCTGGACAACGCGGACGCCGCGGGACTGGTCACCGTCAACGGCGACGCCACCAAATTCGACGTGCTGCGGCTGGCCGCAGCGCAGAATGCAGCGTCGATCATCGTGGCCACCAACCGCGACGACACGGCGGCGCTGGTGACGCTGACGGCGCGCGAGATCGCCCCGACAGCCACGATCGTCGCATCCATCCGCGAGGCCGAGAACCAGCACCTGTTGCAGCAGTCTGGCGCAGACTCGGTGGTGGTCTCCTCGGAAACCGCGGGCCGGCTGCTCGGCCTGGCCACCACCACGCCTCACGTCGTGGCGATGATCGACGACCTGCTGACCCCGGATGGCGGACTGGCGATCGCCGAACGCGACGTGGAGCAGACCGAAGTCGGCGGCTCCCCGCGGCATCTGCACGACATTGTGCTCGGTGTGGTGCGCGACGGCCAACTGCTGCGCATCGATTCTCCCGAGGTCGACGCCATCGAAGCCAGCGATCGGCTGATGTATATCAAATCGACCGGCCGCTAGTGGCGATCGCAAGCGCGGCGGAGCCGGGCGCGGCGGGTC
>CAZZHX010000062.1:6970-13978 GCA_964653535.1 uncultured Mycobacterium sp.
GTGGCGATCGCAAGCGCGGCGGAGCCGGGCGCGGCGGGTCACCACGAGGGAATGCATTGAGCAGCATGGATTTTCGGCTCCACGAGGTTCCGCTGCTGTCACGCGTAGGTGCCGACCGCGCCGACCAGCTGCGCACCGACGTCGAGGCGGCGACGCAAGGATGGGCGGATGCGGCACTGCTGCGCGTGGATTTGCGGAATCAGGTGTTGGCCGCCGGCGGCCGGGTGGTGCTCGGCGCAGCGGTAGACCTGGCCGCTGCGCCGCCGCCGGACGCGGTGTTCCTGGGTCGCATCGACAGCGGCCGTCACGTCTGGGCGGTCCGGGGTGCGCTGCAGCCGCCCGGCGACGCGGGCGTCAACGCGGAGGTGGTGAATCTGCGCAGCCTCGGCCCGATCTTCGACGACGCCAGCAGCCAACTGGTGTCCTGCGCCCTCGCCCTGCTGAATTGGCATGACAGCGCGCGCTTCAGCGCGGCCGACGGATCACCGACGAGGCTGGCCAGGGCCGGTTGGTCGCGCATCAACCCGGTCACCGGTCACGAGGAATTCCCGCGGATCGATCCGGCGGTGATCTGCCTCGTGCACGACGGCGGCGACCGCGCGGTGCTGGCCCGCCAAGCGGTGTGGCCGGAGCGGATGTTCTCGCTGCTAGCCGGGTTCGTCGAGGCCGGGGAGTCGTTCGAAGGCTGTGTCGTTCGAGAGATCCGCGAGGAGATCGGCCTCACCGTCCGCGATGTGCGCTACCTGGGCAGTCAGCCGTGGCCGTTCCCGCGGTCGCTCATGATCGGCTTCCATGCGGTGGGTGACCCGGGCGAGGAGTTCGCGTTCAACGACGGCGAGATCACCGAGGCGCGGTGGTTCACCCGCGAGCAAGTGCGCGAGGCTCTTGACGCCGGCGACTGGGGCAGTTCGTCAACGTCGGAACTGCTTCTGCCTGGATCAATTTCGATCGCCCGGGTGATCATCGAATCCTGGGTCAGGCACGCGGAGCCCGCGCACTCGCGGTAGCCTGGGCGCCTTGCGGCGTCATCTGATGCGGTCGGTGACCATCCTGAGAAGGCCGCTGGCGATCCGGTCGTCAAACTCCAGGCCCTCTGCGCCGATAGAGACCAGCACCGCCGATTTCGCGCGGTACAGGTGGCTCCACCCGGTGGCGGTCAATCGCAGGGTTGAAGGATCCGGCTCGTCCAGGGTGAAGGGGTAGTTCGGGTCATGCAGATCGTGGCAGGCGCGCAACGCGGTCTCCAGCTGCCCGAATGCGCTGAACGCTGCGGCGCGGTTCGAGTACTGGGCCACCGCCTGGGAGACTTGGTTGACCATCGCGAATCCGCCGGGGCGTCTGTCGCCGAGCGGGCCGTGATACGTCGTGCTGCGGTACTCCGTCCATCCGGTGCCGAAGGTCAGAGTGTTGTTTCCCACCGGCTGACACGGCTCGGGAGCGTTCCCATTCGGGGGCGGCGGCGAGTGCACGGCCGGATCCCCGTAGGAGGACAGGCCGTCGGCCTTGGCGATGCGCCGCGCATCCTCGACGCCGACAATCAGATCGTCGATCGTCGACCCGGGCGCTGCGCTGGACTGGGCTGGCGCGGTCGAGTGCGAACAGCCCGACAGGACCGCTATCGCGCCGCCGAGGATGGCGGCCGGTATTTTGCGGCTAGGCACCGCCGACCTCGGCGAGCTTGGCCTTGACCTGAGCCGCGCTCGGGTTGGTCAGTGTCGATCCGTCGGCGAACTTCACGGTCGGGACCGTCTGGTTGCCGCCGTTGACCGAGCCGACGAACTGGGCCGCGCCGGGGTCGTGTTCGATGTCGACGGCGGTGTAGGCGATCTGTTCGGCCTTGAGCCCCGTCGTGAGCCGGTGGCAGTAGCCGCACCAGGATGTTGTGTACACCGTAAGCGCTGGGGTGGTCATGACTGCTTAACGTAACTCACGTGAAGGGAACTCGCCGACGCGCAGTCGCTGCGGCCGCGGTTTGTCGGTCATGACTGCCAAGATGGAGCCCATGCCCATGCTCGCCGACCACGTGACCTCCGGTCTGGACGAGGAGCAGCGCGAAGCCGTGCTGGCGCCGCGTGGGCCGGTGTGCGTGCTCGCCGGTGCCGGGACGGGCAAGACCCGCACCATCACGCACCGGATCGCCCAACTCGTCGGGAATGGTCACGTCGCGGCCGGGCAGGTGCTGGCGGTCACCTTCACCCAGCGCGCCGCGGGGGAGATGCGCTCCAGGTTGCGTGGGCTGGACGACGGGGCCGGCGTGGGTGCGGTGCAGGCGCTGACGTTCCACGCGGCCGCACGCCGCCAGCTGCGCTATTTCTGGCCGCGGGTCGTCGGGACCACCGGTTGGCAGCTGCTGGACAGCAAGTTCGCCGTCGTGGCGAGGGCGGCCAACCGCGCGCGGGTGAATACCGGCACCGATACGGTGCGCGACCTTGCCGGCGAGATCGAATGGGCCAAGGCGTCGTTGATCGGCCCGGAGGACTATCCGGCTGCCGTGGCCGCCGCGGGGCGGGACATCCCGTTGGACGCCGCGAAGATCGCCGGCGTCTACGCCGCCTACGAGGCCCTCAAGGCCCGCGACGACGGGGTCACGTGGCTCGACTTCGACGATCTTCTGCTGCACACCGCCGCCGCGATCGAAAACGACGCCGCCGTGGCCGAGGAGTTCCGCAGCCGCTACCGCTGCTTCGTCGTCGACGAGTACCAGGACGTCACGCCCCTGCAGCAGCGGGTTCTCGATGCGTGGCTGGGCGGTCGGGACGACCTGACCGTCGTCGGCGACGCCAACCAGACCATCTACTCGTTCACCGGGGCCTCGCCCCGGTTCCTGCTGGACTTTTCGCGGCGGTTCCCCGACGCCACCGTGGTGCGCCTCGAGCGCGACTACCGGTCGACCCCGCAGGTGGTGTCGCTGGCCAACCAGATGATCGCAGCGGCGCGCGGTCGGGTCGCGGGCAGCAAGCTGCATCTGGTCGGCCAGCGCGAGCCGGGCCCGGCCCCGTCGTTTCACGAGTATCCCGACGAGACCGCGGAGGCTGCGGCGGTCGCGGCGGCGATCGCCCGGCTGATCGAATCGGGCACCGCGCCCGCCGAGATCGCCGTGCTGTACCGCGTCAACGCGCAGTCCGAGGCGTACGAGGCGGCGCTGACCGGAGCGGGCATCGCCTACCGGGTGCGCGGCGGCGAGGGTTTCTTCAACCGCCAGGAGATCAAGCAGGCGCTGGTGGTGCTGCACCGCGCGGCCGAGCGCATCGGCGACACGGCCGCAGAAGGCACGCAAGGCACCCTGCCCGGCGTCGTTCGCGCGGCCCTGGAGCCGCTGGGGCTCACTGCCCAGCCGCCCTCCGGCACCCAGGCCCGCGACCGCTGGGATGCGTTGACCGCGCTGGCCGAGCTGGTCGACGACGAGGTGGCCCAGCGGCCCGAGCTCAGCTTTTCCGGTCTGCTCGCCGAGCTGCGGCTGCGGGCCGACGCGCGTCACCCGCCCGTGGTGCAGGGCGTCACCCTAGCGTCGCTGCACGCGGCCAAGGGTCTCGAATGGGATGCGGTGTACCTGGTCGGGCTAGCCGACGGCACGTTGCCCATCTCGCACGCGCTGGCGCACGGCCCCGACAGCGAGGCCGTCGAGGAGGAGCGCCGGCTGCTGTATGTGGGAGTGACCCGGGCCAGAGTGCATCTGGCGCTCAGCTGGGCGCTGGCGCGCAGCCCCGGTGGGCGGCAGAGCCGCAAGCCGTCGCGGTTCCTCAACGGCATCGCGCCGCAGACGGGGCCCGCCCAGGAGGCGAACCGGTCACGGCGAAAGCGGGGCGCGCCCGCCCGCTGCCGGGTCTGCAACAAGGACCTGGCCACGCCGGCGGCGATCCTGCTGCGCCGGTGCGAGTCCTGCGGCGGCGACGTCGACGAGGATCTGCTGCTGCGGCTCAAGGCCTGGCGCCTCGAGGCGGCCAAGGAGCAGAATGTGCCCGCGTATGTCGTGTTCAGCGACAACACCCTGATCGCGATCGCCGAGCTGCGGCCCGGTGACGAGAAAGCCCTGGTGGCCATCCCGGGGATCGGCGCGCGAAAGCTCGAGCAATATGGGCCCGATGTGCTGCAGTTGGTCCGTGGCCGCTGACGGGGGAAAGGCGCAGGCCAGAAAATCGGTTGTGGCGACCGGCGCCGTTCCTCTACCCTAACTTCAGCCCTGTACAAGGAGAGGAGACGCGGCCCTGATGAGCAACGACCAGTTCGGCTTATTCCGCGCCTTCCCGAGCGCCCGTGCCGCCCATGCCGCCGCGGCGGCCGCTAAGCATGCCGCCGCGACTGACGCGTCCGTGGATCGGGGCCACTCCTAAGCAACTCCCACACCCCCCACCCCATGGCCACGGACAGTCACCACGATCCGTGGCCTTTTTTGTTGGGGCGCAGTTTTTGAGAGAAAGCCTCCCCGGTCCGGATCGCCACGAAGCACACCCCGACCAGGAAGCAGGCGACCATGTCAACACCGACGATCCCGCGGCAGGCCCTTAGACCGGTCCTGCCCTGCCGCGCCGGCGACCCCGACCTGTGGTTCGCCGACACCCCGGCCGGCCTCGAGCGCGCGAAGACGCTGTGCTCGGACTGCCCCGTCCGGCGCCAGTGCCTGGCCGCGGCGATCGCCCGCGCCGAACCGTGGGGCGTATGGGGCGGTGAAATCCTCGACCAGGGCGCGATCGTGAGCCACAAGCGCCCGCGGGGGCGTCCCCGCAAGGCCGCCGCCTAGCGTTGCGCCGAGCGGATGTCAGACGAACCCGGGAATCAGGTCCTCCGACAGCTCCTTGATCGGCACGTGCGCATCGAGCTGGCACAGGATCGCCGACACCGACGCGATGACGCGCATCGGTATCGCGAGCTTGGGCGGCAGGTCCATCTGCCGGGCCGTCTTCATCTGCGACATCGACAGCTCCATCTGGGTCACCGTCATCTTCTGCAGCCACTTACGGGTGTAGTGGAAGACGTCGACCTCAATGGGTTCGACGTACTGGCGCAGCATCTCGTTGATATCGCGCACATCCACCTGTTGGCCCTTCTGGATGAACCCGATCTTCTCCAACGTCGGCAGCAACTCGTCGTAGTTCTTGTCGCGGGCCAGCCGTATCGTCATCCCGAGCTCGACGGGGTAGCCGTCGGGCAGGGGCGCGACGGCGCCGAAGTCGATGACGCCCATCCGGCCGTCGGGCAGCAGCATGAAGTTGCCCGGGTGGGCGTCGCCGTGCAGCAGGCCTACCCGGGGCGGCGCGTCGAAGGTGAGCTCGAGCAGCCGGGTCCCGATCAAGTCGCGCTGCGCGCGGGTGCCGTGGCGGATGATCTCGGCCATCGGCACGCCGTCGATCCACTCCTGGATCACCACCTTGGGAGCGCTGGCGACGACGTGCGGTATGACGAAGTGGGGGTGGCCCGCGTAGGCCTTGGCGAAGGCGCGCTGGTTGTCGGCCTCCAGCCGGTAGTCCAGCTCCATCTCGGTGCGCTCGATCAGTTCGTCGACGACGCCTTGGACGTCGGCGCCCGGGGCGAGCTGCTTGATCATCCCGACCAGGCGCTGCATGGTTTTGAGGTCGGCACGCAGCGCCTCGTCGGCACCCGGGTACTGAATCTTGACGGCCACGTCGCGGCCGTCGGACCACACCGCCTTGTGCACCTGCCCGATGCTGGCCGAGGCCACCGGGGTGTCGTTGAAGGAGCTGAACCGCTCCCGCCACTTGGTGCCCAACTGCGCGTCGAGCACCCGGTGCACCTTGGCGGCGGGCAGCGGCGGCGCGTCCTTCTGCAGCTTGGTCAGCGCCTCGCGGTAGGGCTCGCCGTACTCCTCGGGGATCGCGGCTTCCATCACCGATAGGGCCTGGCCGACTTTCATCGCCCCTCCCTTGAGTTCGCCTAGGACGGTGAACAGCTGGTTGGCGGCCTTCTCCATGAGCTCGGCTTGGACGTCGTCCTTCGATTTGCCCGTCAGCCGTTTACCCAGGCCAAGCGCCGCGCGACCCGCGAAGCCGACCGGGATGCTGGCCAGCTTGGCGTTGCGCGCGGCGCGGTTGCGTTTGATGTCCGCCACGCTTCCATCATCCACGACGCTCAGCGGGGGGCGGCACCGATCCCGGCAACCGTCGGTCCGAGGTTTACTTGGGCTTTGTCGAACCGTCCCGAC
This sequence comes from uncultured Mycobacterium sp., assembly GCA_964653535.1. GTDB lineage: Bacteria > Actinomycetota > Actinomycetes > Mycobacteriales > Mycobacteriaceae > Mycobacterium. Next base: position 13,128 of record CAZZHX010000062.1, read on the forward strand.
TCAGGCGCTCGGCCGTGTTGTGGAACCAGGCACGGTGAGCGGAATCCAGTACGGGACCCGCTGCGCGTAGTTGTTGAACTTCTCGCCGTAGATCCGTCGATACCGGCGTTCCTTGAGCCGCGGAGCGAGAACGCAGTAGGCGGTGAGTACCACGGCCACGACCAGCTGGTCGGGAGTCCAGGTCGGCACAGTCCACAGTGTCAGCGCGAAACAGACATAGATCGGTTGCCGGATCAGCCGGAAGACCCCAGTGTCGGGCATCGCGGGATAGCGGGGTGGCCGTCCGGCCCACAGGGCGGTCCAGCCGAGGCTGCCGGTTTGCAGTCCCAGTCCGGCGCAGTACATCGAGTATCCGAGCGACAGCCAGGACGTCGCGTATAAAACGGTCAGCGCTACCAGGGCCGGGCCCTGCGCCCGCCACCAGACGATGCCGCTGGGTGACCACAGCGCGAAAAGGGCCAGTGTCTGCACTGCCGCGATCGTCGCGAACGTCGTCGTCGACAGCGTCGAGCCGGTTCCTCGAGGGGCCAGCCGCTGGAGAATCCCCCGTCCGCGGCCGGTCACCAGCGCCGAATGCAGCACCGGAAACTGGACGAGTAACGCGGCGTTTGCGGCCCAATTCCATGGCGCGGGCACAACGCCGAACGATCGGCTCATGCCGAAGAACATCGCGACTGTCATCGCGCCCATGCCCAGCGCGAAGCAGACATGGCAGATCACGCCGTAACACAACGCGATCACGCGACGGCTGGTCGAGTCGGGGAACGCTGTCACCCCTTCACCGCCTCCCGGTCTCTGTGAGACCCACCCCCGTGTCCTCCCGGGCCATTATCCACCGGTCATGCTTAGAC
>CAZZHX010000063.1:0-6580 GCA_964653535.1 uncultured Mycobacterium sp.
CCGTTTCACCGCGCCACCGATCGCCGTGCCCGAACTTGTCGGAGCGCTGTCATCGGCGGACACCCGGATCGCCAACGATGCGTTGCGGCCGCTCACCGCGGTGGTGCGGTCGGCGCGGATGGCCGCGGTCACCGCGATCCTGCACTCGGCCTGGACCGACTAGCGTCAGCCCGCTCGCGCGGCGCAGTGCGGCGGGCCGCACGGCTCGCCGTTGACCCCGGCGAGGCAGCCCAGAACCGGATCCGGGCCGGTGACCCGACGCGGCGGCCTTCCACTGCGGAGCTCGTCGACCAGATCAGCGGCGAGCCGCGCGTACCGCGGATCGTCGTTGAACGTCGACGTCCGGGCGAGCGCAATTCCGGCCGCGTCGGCCTGCTCGCGCAACTCGGTGTCGAGGTCCCAGACCACCTCGATGTGGTCGGCGACGAACCCGATTGGGCAGACGATGACGGCTTTGGGTCCGGCTCCCCCGCCAGCCTCAGTGCCGGCCTCGGTGAGGGCGGTGAGGTGATCGGCGATATCGGGACCCAGCCAGGGCACCTGCGGTGGCCCCGACCGCGACTGCCAGACCACATCGAAGTCGGCGTACCCGGCCGCCGCCGCGACGAGCCGGGACGCGTAGGCGACCTGGCGGCTGTAGAGGTTGGGGCCCAGTCGATCGTCGGCGGCCACGGGAACGGAATGCGCGGTGAACACCAGGCGCGCACCGTCGGGCACGGTTTGCGCGGCGGCGGCGATGCTGTCGGCGAACATCTCGACGAAGAGCGGGTGGTCGAAATACCGTCGCAGCTTGACCATCTCGGGCGCGTCGGGCCCAGCCGCCTCCCGGGCGCGAGCGATGTCCTCGGAGTACTGCGAGCAGCCGGAGTACCCGCTCCACGCCGAGGTGGTGAACACCGCGGCACGGCGAACACCGTTGTCACGCATCTGGGCAACAGTGTCCTCGAGGTAGGGATCCCAGTTGCGGTTGCCGAAGTACACCGGCAGGTCCAACACCGACTCAAGTTCGGTGATCAAGGCGCGGTTGATCCCGTTGATCGGCGACACACCCCCGAAGTGCAGGTAGTGCTCGGCGACCTCGTCGAGACGATGCGGCGGGATGTTGCGACCCCGGGTCACGTTTTCCAGAAACGGCCTAACCTGCTCCGGGCCTTCCGGCCCGCCGAAAGACAACAGCACGAACGCGTCGAAGTCCATCTACAGCAGCTGCGTGCTCGCGCCGCCGTCGGCGAAGACGACGGTCCCGGTGGTCGCCGGCAGCCACTCGGAGAGCAGCGCGCATACCGTCTTGGCGACCGGCGTGGCGTCCTTCATGTTCCAACCGAGCGGGGCGCGCTGGTCCCAGCCCTCCTCGAGTAGCTGTATCTGGGCGCCCGCCTCGTCGCCGAGCGCACCGCCGACGATCGCGCTCATCGCCAGCGTCCGGATCGGACCGGCTGCAACGAGATTCGAGCGCACACCGAATTTGCCGGCCTCCCGCGCGACGAACCGGTTCACCGACTCCAGCGCACTCTTGGCGACCGTCATCCAGTTGTAGGCCGGCATCGCCCGGGTCGGGTCGAAGTCCATCCCGACGATCCCGCCTCCGGGGTTCATGATCGGCAGCAGCGCCTTGGCGAGCGACGCGTAGGAGTAGGCGGAGATGTGGATGCCCTTGGCGACATCCTCGAACGGCGCGTCGAAGAACGGGTTGACGCCCATCCCGGTCTGCGGCATGAAGCCGATCGAATGCACCACGCCGTCAAGCTTGTTGCCCTCCCCGATCACCTCGGTGACGCGGGCGGCCAGGCTGCTCAGGTGCTCCTCGTTCTGGACGTCGAGTTCGATGAGCGGCGCCGGCCGCGGAAGCCTGTCGGCGATGCGCTGGATCAGGCGCATCCGGTCGAACCCGGTCAGCACCAACTCGGCGCCCTGCTCCTGAGCCACCCGCGCGATGTGGAACGCGATCGACGCGTCGGTGATGATTCCGGTGACTAGAATTCGTTTGCCGTCGAGCAGTCCCGCCATGTCTGTCCTCTTCTGTGTCGTGGAGATCAATGGTGGAGATCAGTGGCCCATGCCCATGCCGCCGTCGACCGGGATGACCGCGCCGGAGATGTAATTGGCGTCTTCCGACGCCAGGAAGCTGACCACACCGGCGACCTCGGCGGCGGTGCCCACTCGCTTCGCGGGGATGAAATCCAGTGCCCCCTGCTGAATCCGCTCGTCAAGCTCGCGGGTCATATCGGTATCGATGTATCCCGGGGCCACCACGTTCGCGGTCACCCCGGCCTTGGAGAGTTCCCGGGCGATCGAGCGCGCCATCCCGATCACACCGGCCTTGGAGGCCGCGTAGTTGGCCTGGTTGCCGATCCCCCACGTGCCGGACACCGATCCGATGAAGATCATCCGGCCGAACCGGTTGCGCTGCATGCTGCGAGACGCTCGCTGAGCCACCCGGAAGGCACCGGTGAGGTTGGCGTCGATGACCCTCTCGAACCTCTCCTCCGTCATCCGCATGAGGAACGCGTCCGCGGCGATGCCGGCGTTGGACACCAGCACCTCAACCGCACCCTGGTGCTCCTCGACTGCCGTGAAAGCGCGATCGACGGCGTCGTTGTCGGTGACGTCACATTCGACGCCGAAAACCCCCTCCGGCGCCCCGGACCCGCGGTGCGTCACGGCCACCTTGTGGCCGTCCTGCGCCAGCCGCTGTGCGATAGCCAGGCCGATCCCGCGGTTTCCGCCCGTCACCAACACCGAACGGGATATGAATGCGGGTCTGCCGTAATCGGCCTCGTCAGTCACCCCGCCAACCTAGCGTCCTCGCGGCCCGGTCGGGATGTCCCCCCTGTGTCGCCTGACACCACCGCGAGCGTCACGCCAGGGCGGAACTCCAGCCCGACAGTCGCCATGGCGTCACATTCGCGGCGGGTGTCGGTGGCCGGCCGCACACTAGCCGCCATGCCCGACCCCACGACCGTCCCCTTTCTGGGCAGTCAAGCCCTCGCCGCCCGCCGGCTGACCCGGCACGAGCTACGGACTCGATACGTGGCGCTGCACCAGGACGTCTACGTCCCGAGGAACGCCGAGTTGAACCCGGTGTTGCGCGCGCAGGCGGCCTGGCTGCGGTCGCGGGGCCGCGGCATTCTTGCCGGCTTGTCGGCCTCCGCCCTGCACGGCGCCCGATGGATCGATTGCACCGAGCCCGCCGCGATCATCGACATCAACCGCCGCCGCGACTCGGGAGTGATCGTCTGGGAGGAATCCATCGAGGCCGACGAGATCTACATCCTCGGCGGCGTGCGGGTCACGGCGCCCGCGCGCACGGCTCTCGACCTGGCACGGCGATACCCCAGGGGCGTCGCGGTCGCGGCGATCGACGCCCTAGCGCGGGCCGTGGAGCTGAAACCGGCAGACATCGAGTTACTGGCCGACCGCTACCGGGGCCGGCGCGGCATGAAAGCCGCCCGGGCCGCGATCCCGTTGATGGATGCCGGCGCACAGTCGCCGAAGGAGACGTGGCTGCGCTTACTCCTGCTGGATGCCGGATTTCCGCGGCCGCACACGCAGATCGCCGTGCGTGACGAGTTCGGTTGGGTTGAGGCGTACCTGGACATGGGCTGGGAGGACATCAAGGTCGCCGTCGAATATGACGGCGACCAGCACCGCACCAGTCGCGCCCAGTACGTCAGGGACATCCGGCGGCTCGAGAGCCTAGAGCGGCGCCACGGGTGGATCGTCGTGAGAGTCGTCGCCGAAGACCGTCCCGGCGATGTCATACGCCGGGTCGCCGACGCCAGGGCGTCGCGAGCGTGACGCCAGGGCGGAAATCCGCGTGGAAACTCGCCGTGTTGTTACGCTCGCGGCCCGGCGACCGGTTCACTGGCGGCCCGCCACCGCCCCGCGCCGGCGGGACTCGACGAAGCGGACGATGTCAGCGATCCAGTCGCGGTCGGTGCGCAGCGTCATCAACGGGGCCCCGCAACTGCGGATCGTGCGCGACACCTCGGCGCGGTGAGCGGCGGCGGCCCTGCCGAAGTCGTCCCGCAGCTGGGCGTCGATGGTGAACTCGCGGGTGGCCCCGGATTCGGCATCCTGCAGCACCACGTCGCCGACGTCGGGGAGTTCGACATCGCGGGGATCGAGCACCTCGACCGCCAGCACCTCGTGGCGCGCCGCGACAGCCCGCAGCGGACGCATCCAGGTGATCGGACCCAGGAAGTCGCTGATGATGACCGCCATGCCGCGGCGACGCTCCGGCCGACGCAGCGCGTCGATGGTCGCCGCCAGATCGCCGCGCACCCCGACCGGCGCCCTCGGCGCGGTGGCGATGGCGCGCAACAGCTTCTGCTCGTGCTGGCGCCCCGACCGTGCCGGCACCCGGACCGTGGTGTCGCCGTTGGAGACCAGGGCACCGAACCTATTGCCGCCGCCGCTGTTGAGGCAGATGATCGCGGCTGCGGCCGCGACCGCCAGATCACGCTTCTCACATCCGACGGTGCCGAAGTCCAGGCTCGCCGACATGTCGACCACCAGCCAGGTCTCCAGTTCGCGGTCGGCGATCATCTGCCGCACATGCGGGTGCGTCGTACGCGCCGTGACCGCCCAGTCCATGCGCCGGACGTCGTCGCCGGGCTGGTACTCGCGCGACTCCCCCGGCTCGGATCCGGGGCCCGGGATCAGGCCCAGATGGTCGCCGTGCAGGACGCCGTCCAGCTTGCGCGTGACCGTGAGTTGGAGTTTGCGCAGCGCCGCCGACAGCTTCGGGTCGACGATCTGCCCGCGCTGCATCGAGGGCGGCTGGTTGGCCGCCGGGATCCGGGGTTCGGTCACCGACCGGGGGCCGCCCCGGCGGCCTGCATCACCGGGGGCACCGACTGACCCTGCTGCGGAACGGCATTGACCTGTGGCAGCCCCACGGTCTGCAGCACCCGGTTGATGACGATCTCCGGTGAGATCTCGTCGGCGAGAGCGTCGTAGGTGAGCACCAGCCGGTGCCGCAGCACGTCGGGGATGACGTCGACGACGTCCTGCGGGATCACGTAGTCACGCCCGCGCACCAACGCCAGCGACCGCGACGCCGCGATGATGCCCAGCGACGCACGCGGGGAGGCGCCGAACGAGATCCACGTCTTGACGTCGTGCATGCCGAGTTGATCGGGGTAGCGGGTGGCGGTCACCACGCGCACCACGTAGTCGACCAGCGCGTGGTGCACGAAGTTGTTGGCCGCGATGTCCTGCAGGCGCAGCAGCTCCTCGGTGCCCATGATCTGCTTGGGCTCCGGGCGCCGCACGCCCATCCGGTAGATGATCTCCCGCTCCTCCTCCGGCGTGGGGTAGCCGACGTTGATCTTGAACAGGAAGCGGTCGCGCTGCGCCTCTGGCAGCGGGTAGACGCCCTCGTGCTCGATCGGGTTCTGCGTCGCCATCACCAGGAACGGGTTGGGTAGCGGGAAGGTCTTGCCGCCGATCGACACGCTGCGTTCCTGCATGACCTCCAGCAGCGCCGACTGCACCTTCGCCGGGGCGCGGTTAATCTCGTCGGCCAGCAGGAAGTTGACGACGACCGGCCCGAGCTCGGTGTCGAACTCCTCCCTGCCCTGCCGGTAGATGCGGGTGCCGATGATGTCGGTGGGCACCAGGTCGGGTGTGAACTGGATGCGGGCGAACGTCCCCCCAACGACCTTCGCGAACGTCTCCACGGCCAGTGTCTTAGCCACGCCGGGGACACCCTCGAGCAGGACGTGGCCCTTGGACAGCAGGCCGACGAGCATCCGCTCGACCAACCTGTCCTGGCCGACGATGATCCGCTTGACCTCGAAGACGGCCCGCTCCAGGAGCTGAACCTGGGCGGCCAGACCGTCGGCACCCCCGGAGGGCCCACCCGGCGCACCCGACGGTGCTTCGTGGGCCGGGCCGGGACGACCCCCCGGGCCCGAGTTACCGCCCGGGGGCGGCCCGCCTGCTGTTGTCATGAATTACTACCTTCCGCGGCTATGAGGGGGCAGCGACCTGCCCGCCCCCAACTATTCCAGGCCCGCCGGATTCCGTCGACGTCGTTCAGTACTCGATGATCCTAGTCAGATACGGGGTCATCCCGGGCGTGCGGACGGCGCTGACGGTGACTTTGCCCGCCAGGCTCGACGCCTCCAGCATCTGGCCGTTGCCCAGGTACATCGTCACGTGCTGGTTGCCGTTGGGACCGTAGAAGATCAGGTCGCCGCGCCTGGCCTGGGCGGGAGGGATGTGGCGCCCGGCGTTGTACTGGTCGCCGGAGAACCGCGGGATCAGCACCCCGACACCGGCGAACGCGTAGCGCATCAGCCCCGAACAGTCGAAGCCGGTGATGTCGGCGCCGTCGTCGATGCCCTTGCTGGGGCCGTCCAGCGTGCCACCGCCCCACGAGTACGGCACCCCCATCTGCGAACCGGCCCGCTTGATCACGTACTCCAGGGCCTGCCGGCCATACACGCGCGGAATTTTAGCGCCGGGGTTGGTGGCGGCTGCGGGCACGTCAGCGCCGCCGAGGTTGATGCCGAACCCGCTCAGAAACTGCTTTCCCAGATCCAGTGTGGTCTGGGTGGCCTGGGCGGTGGCC
>CAZZHX010000063.1:6590-13886 GCA_964653535.1 uncultured Mycobacterium sp.
CGGCGCTGGGGGTCGCGGGCAGGGTGGGATCCCACTCGTCGGGATCGGCGGTGGCCGGACCGGTCCCGGACAGGATCAATCCACTCACCACAGCAATGAGCGTCGCCACCCTGGATAGAGAGTTCAGGAGGCGGAGCCTCGTGCGGCGGATGACGGCTTGTGTACTGGTCACCTGATCACCACTCGATATATCGGACCACGAAGGGGGTCATGCCACTGGTGCGCACCGGTGCCACCCGGACCTTCAGGCCGATGTCGGGCGCCTCCAGCATCTGGCCGCTGCCGAGGTAGATGGTCACGTGCTGGCTTCCGCCGGGTCCGTAGAAGATGACGTCGCCGCGCCGCATCTGGGCGGCCGGGATCTTGCGGCCCAGGTTGTACTGCGAGCCGGAATAGTGCGGCAGCTTGATGCCGACCCCGGCGAACGAGTAGAGGACCAGGCCCGAGCAGTCGAAGCCGGTGATGCTGGCCCCGGAGTCGATGCCCCTGCCGGGGCCGGCCGCGGTGCCGCCGCCCCAGGAGTAGGGCACGCCGATCTGCGACATCCCTCGTTTGATGACGTATTCGCTGGCCTGCTGGCCGTACACGCGGGGAATACCCCCCGAGGAACCAGCCATGTTGGTGATGCCGGTGTCGTCGGGCTTAAGGATTCCCAGTTGCTGCAGGAAGTTGCGGCCCAGGCCGGCGGTGACCTGCCCCGAGGTCGCCGAGATGCCGAGCACCTGGTTGATCACCGCGATCGGGTCGCCGGGGATGTTCGCGCTGGTGAGGAATGACAGCGTCGTGTCAAAGCCGTCCCATCGGCGAGGGCCGGCCTGCGGTGCGGCCGCTCCCGGTGCGCCGCCCTCCCAGCGGTCGGTTGCCGAGGTGCCGCCTGCCGCGGGGCCGCCTCCCGCGCCCTGTCCGGCCGACCACAGCTGCCCAGCCTCGCGCTTGGCCGCCTCGAGCTTGGCCTGCGCCTCGTCGCGCACCGCAGCCAGGTGAATGATCTGGCCGCGTTGGTCGTCGAGCTTGCGCCTGGTGTCGGTCAGCGCCGCGACTGCGGCGTCCTGGCTGGACTGGGCGGCGGCGGCGGCTTTGTCGGCCTGCTGCTTGGCCAGCCGCGCCGCCGACTCCCTGTTCACCCGCTCGGTGCGGGCGCGCTGCAGTGTGTCCATCACCGTCTGGGAGCTGGCGGTGAGGGTCTGCGAGGCGGACTCGGTGGCGATGATGTCTTCGGGGCTGCGCGCCGTCAGATAGCTGCCCGACGGGCCATTCATGTAGGTCGCCGCCGCGAACGCGTCGAAGCGTTTCTGCGCCGCGGCGATGGCGGCACTGGCCTCGGTGACCAACTGCCGGCTGGCCTGCACGTCGCGTTGGGCCGCGTCGGCGTGGTCCCGCGCGTCCCCCACGTCAACCAGCGCCTTGTTGACGCTCTCCTGCTCGGTCTGGATCTCCGCGCTCAGGTCCTCCAGCCGTTGGTCGGCGTGAGCGACGTTGGCGATCTGTGCCGCGACGGCATCGACTGCGGGATCGCCGTGCGCAGGCCCGGGAGTGCACAGCAGCAGGGTCACGCTCGCGATCGAGGGCACGATCGGCCGGACCAGCCGCGCGGCCGGTCCCGCGACAGAGCCCCAGCGTGCGCGTGTCATTCGACTCAGCTCTCCCTACGGCTCAACGCGGACGGCGGCGTCGGCCCCGGCTCTCTCCGAGGGCCGATAGACAACACCAGCATCATTTGAACCGTACGTCACACACGAGGCCCTGCAAGGGCCCGCCAGAAACTGCACTCTGTACGTGCATTGACTGTGACCAAACGGTGACCACCGAAGCCGGATAGGCCTCGTCAGGCGGCGAAGTCAGGCGGCGAAGTCAGGCAGGGCTCCGCCGCCCGCGCACCTGCAGCAGGCGGGTGCCGGCGGCGGCCGCGAGCACGAGGACCAGCAACACGATGGTCAGGCCCGTCCACGGGAATTCGGGGCTCTCCAACTCCGTCACAAAGTGCTGCGCCGAGACGACCGGGTTGCCCGTCTTGGCCAGGTCCTCGCCGGCTTCCAGGGTCACCCGCGGGAACTGCGTGCTGTAGGTGCCGACGTAGCTCGGGCTCAGGGTCAGGACAGTGGCGTCGTGGTAGTCCGCGCCGACGACCGTGGAGATGTCGCGCAGCGCGGTATCGACCGGGGGGTTGTGGTCGAGCAGCACAATTTTGAGGTTGATGCTGTGGGCATGCGCCTGGTTGACCATGTCGAGCAGGCCCGGCTTCACCGCGGGCGGCGCGCTGATGCCCTCGGCGGCGACCTGAGCCTTGATCGCCGTCATATCGACGTCGTTGGGGATGTAGAGCGGTGCGCCGAAAAAGTCGTGCCCGGTCATGCGTGCCTCCTCCCAGCGGTGCTACGGGCACCGTAGCCGACATCGGCCGGTGAGTCCCGGCGCACACGGGAACCGTCGCCAAAATCCGCGACAAACGTCCTGTTAGGGTTGAAACTTGTGAATTCGTTCGGAGCACGCGACACCCTCACGGTCGGCGACTTGAGCTACCAGATCTACCGGCTCGACGCCGTGCCCAACACCGGAAAACTCCCCTACAGCCTCAAGGTGCTGGCCGAGAACCTGCTGCGCAACGAGGACGGCAGCAACATCACCAAGGACCATATCGAGGCGATCGCCAACTGGGATCCCACGGCGCAGCCGAGCATCGAGATCCAGTACACACCTGCCCGTGTGGTGATGCAGGACTTCACCGGCGTGCCGTGCATCGTCGACCTGGCGACCATGCGGGAGGCGATCTCCGGCCTGGGTGGTAAGCCGGAGAAAGTCAACCCGCTGGCACCGGCCGACCTGGTGATCGACCACTCGGTGATCGTCGACCTCTTCGGCCGGCCCGATGCGTTCGAACGCAACGTCGAGATCGAATACCAGCGCAACGGCGAGCGCTACCAGTTCCTGCGCTGGGGCCAAGGCGCGTTCGCCGACTTCAAGGTGGTGCCACCGGGCACCGGCATCGTGCACCAGGTGAACATCGAGTACCTGGCCAGCGTGGTGATGACGCGCGCGGATGCGCACGGAACGGTGGTGGCCTACCCGGATACCTGCGTGGGCACCGACTCACACACCACCATGGTCAACGGTCTGGGGGTCCTCGGCTGGGGCGTGGGCGGCATCGAGGCCGAGGCCGCGATGCTCGGACAACCGGTGTCGATGCTGATCCCGCGGGTGGTCGGTTTCAAGCTGACCGGCGCGATCCAGCCGGGCGTCACGGCCACCGACGTGGTGTTGACAGCCACCGAGATGCTGCGCGAGCACGGCGTGGTCGGCAAGATCGTCGAGTTCTACGGCGACGGGGTCGCCCAGGTGCCGCTGGCCAACCGCGCCACCTTGGGCAACATGAGTCCCGAATTCGGTTCGACCGCAGCGATGTTCCCGATCGACGACGAGACGATCTCGTATCTGCGGATCACGGGGCGCACGCCGGAGCAGCTGGCGCTGGTTGAGGCCTACGCCAAGGAGCAGGGCCTGTGGCACGACCCCGCGCACGAGCCCGCGTTCTCCGAATATCTCGAACTCAATCTGTCCGACGTCGTGCCGTCGATCGCCGGGCCCAAGCGCCCGCAGGACCGGATCTCGTTGTCGGACGCGAAGTCCACGTTCCGGAAGCAGATTCCTGACTACGCCGGCAGTAGCGTGAGCAAGCCGGTCACGGTGAAATCCGACGAGCACGGCGAGTTCGTGATCGACCACGGCGCGGTGGTGATCGCCGCCATCACGTCGTGCACCAACACCTCCAACCCGGAGGTGATGCTGGGGGCGGCGCTGCTGGCCCGCAACGCCGTCGACAAGGGCCTGGCCACCAAGCCGTGGGTCAAAACCTCCATGGCGCCGGGTTCGCAGGTGGTCAACGACTACTACAACAAGGCCGGACTGTGGCCGTATCTGGAGAAGCTGGGCTTCTACCTGGTGGGCTACGGCTGCACCACCTGCATCGGTAACTCGGGCCCGCTGCCCGAGGAGGTCTCCAAGGCGATCAACGCCAACGACCTTTCGGTAGCCGCCGTGTTGTCGGGCAACCGCAACTTCGAGGGCCGCATCAACCCCGACGTCAAGATGAACTACCTGGCGTCGCCACCGCTGGTCGTGGCATACGCCCTGGCCGGGACCATGGACTTCGACTTCGAACACGAACCCCTGGGCACCGACAAGGCCGGCAAGGACGTCTATCTGAGGGACATCTGGCCGTCGCAGCGCGACGTCGCAGACACCATCGCGTCGTCGATCAACCGCGAGATGTTCGTCAAGAACTATGCCGACGTCTTCAGGGGCGATGAGCGCTGGCGCAACCTGCCGACGCCGAGCGGCAACACCTTCGCATGGGACCCCAAGTCCACCTACGTGCGCAAGCCCCCCTACTTCGACGGGATGCCGGCGAAACCCACGCCGGTCGCCGACATCAGCGGCGCCAGGGCGCTTGCCCTGCTGGGCGATTCGGTGACCACCGACCACATCTCCCCCGCCGGCAACATCAAGGCCGGCACCCCCGCGGCGAAGTACCTCGACGAGCACGGGGTGGACCGCACGGACTACAACTCCTTCGGTTCGCGCCGCGGCAACCACGAGGTGATGATCCGCGGCACGTTCGCCAACATCCGGCTACGCAACATGCTCCTCGATGATGTCTCCGGGGGCTACACCCGCGACTTCACCCAGGACGGGGCCCCTCAGGCCTTCATCTACGACGCGGCGCAGAACTACGCGGCGCAGGGTATTCCGCTGGTGGTGCTGGGCGGCAAGGAATACGGGTCCGGCTCCTCGCGCGACTGGGCCGCCAAGGGCACGAGTCTGCTGGGCGTGCGGGCGGTGATCGTCGAGTCCTTCGAGCGCATCCACCGCTCCAACCTGATCGGCATGGGCGTCATCCCGCTGCAATTCCCCGAAGGCACGTCGGCCGCGTCGCTGGGGCTCGACGGCACCGAGTTGTTCGACATCACCGGCATCGAGGCCCTCAACAAGGGCACGACACCGAAGACGGTTCACGTGAAGGCCGTCAAGGGCTCCGGCGGAACCGTCGAGTTCGACGCGGTGGTGCGCATCGACACCCCCGGCGAGGCCGACTACTACCGCAACGGCGGCATCCTGCAGTACGTGCTGCGCAACATGCTCAGCGCCGGCTGACCCACTCCTTTCGGCGCCGAGTGTGAATCTCGCGACGCAACATGCCGATTCGACGTCGCAGGACGCACACCCGGCGGGCAGGACAGTTAGGCCAGCTCGAGTTACGCCAGCTCGATGAGGTCGCGGTATTCCTCGGACCAGTAGTCCTCGGTGCCGTCGGGCAGCAGAACGACCCGCTGCGGGTCGAGGGCCTCGGCCGCTCCGGGGTCGTGCGTCACCAGCACCACCGCGCCCTGGTAGCTGCGTAGCGCGTCGAGCACCTGTTCGCGCGACGCGGGATCAAGGTTGTTGGTGGGTTCGTCGAGCAGCAGGACGTTGGCGGTGGACGCCACCAGGCCAGCCAGCGCCAAGCGGGTCTTCTCGCCCCCGGACAGGGTTCCCGCAGCTTGCTCGAGCTGCGGGCCGGTGAACATGAACGCCCCGAGTAGGCCACGCAGTTCCTGCTCGCCGGTGTCGGGAGCGGCATGGCGGATGTTCTCCCACACGGACGTGTCGTTGTCGAGCGTGTCGTGCTCCTGCGCGAAATAGCCGATCCGCAACCCATGCCCGGGCTCGATAGCACCGGTGTCGGGGTTCTCCACGCCCGCAAGCACGCGCAGGAGCGTGGTTTTGCCGGCGCCGTTGAGGCCCAGTATCACGACGCGCGATCCGCGGTCGATGGCCAGATCGACACCGGCGAAAACCTCCAGCGATCCGTACAGCTTGCTCAACCCCGACGCCGTCAGCGGTGTGCGGCCGCACGGCGCCGGGGTGGGGAACTTGATTCGGGCCACCTTGTCGGCGGCGCGCTCCTCGTCGAGCGCTGCCATCATCCTGTCGGCGCGGCGCAACATGTTCTGCGCAGCAACGGCTTTGGTGGCCTTGGCTCCCAGCTTGGCGGCCTGGGTGCGTAACGTGGCGGCCTTGCGTTCGGCGTTGGTCCGTTCGCGACGGCGACGCTGTTCGTCGGTGGTCCGGGCGTCCAGATACTTCTTCCAGTCCATGTTGTAGACGTCGACCTCGCCGCGCACGGCGTCCAGGTACCACACGCGATTGACCACGTCGGCGAGGAGGTCGACGTTGTGGCTGATGATCACCAGCCCGCCGGAGTGGGCACGCAGGAAGTCCCGCAGCCAGCCGACGGAATCCGCGTCGAGGTGGTTGGTCGGCTCGTCGAGCAGCAGCGTCGTCCCCGAACCCGACGCGCCGGCGCCGCCCTCGGATGCGGCGAACAGGATCCGCGCCAGCTCCACCCGGCGGCGCTGCCCTCCGGAGAGGGTGCGCAGTTTCTGGGTCAGCACGCGGTCGGGCAGCCCGAGGCTGGCGCAGATACGGCTGGCTTCACTCTCGGCGCTGTAGCCGCCCAGCGCGACGAATCGCTCCTCCAGTTGCCCGTAGAGGCGGATCGCGCGGTCCCGGGCGTCGTCGTCGGCGACTTCGGCCATCAACACCTGCTGCTTTTCCAGATCGGTGAGCAGCACGTCGAGTCCGCGGGCCGACAGCACCCGGTCGCGGGCCAGGACGTCGAGATCACCCTCCCTGGGATCCTGCGGCAGATAACCGACCTCGCCGATGCGGACCACCGATCCGGCGTACGGTTCGCTCTCCCCGGCCAGGATGCGCAGGGTGGTCGTCTTACCCGCGCCATTACGTCCGACCAACCCGATCCGGTCGCCGGGTTGGATGCGCAAGTCGGGCCCGTCGGGCGACAGCAGGATGCGCGCGCCAGCGCGGACCTCCAGGTCCGTGGCCGTGATCAACGAGCGCTCCCTCTGTTGCGTTACTTGTCGTCGGTGAACACCGCGGGTCTGCCCTCTTTGCGCGCGGCGACCGCTTCTTCGAAGTTGGCGGTGAGCAGGCGGACGTAGAGCTGTCCCAAGCCCTCGGCTTGCATGTGTCCCTCCAAGCTACCGGCCTCGAGCCCACTCCACAGTGTGCGCTTGGTCAACTCGGTGCCCGGCCGGGAGAACGCGGCGATGCGGGCGGCGATCTCGTAGCAGGTGTCCAGCAGCCGCTCCCCGGGCACCTGACACGACACCAGGCCGATCCGCTCGGCTTCCTCGGCGGTGACGTCGCGCCCGGTGAGCATGATCTCGAACGCGCGCGACGCCCCGATGGCCCGCGGCAGCAGGTAACTGAGCCCGAGCTCACTGGCCGTCAACCCGTTGT
>CAZZHX010000064.1:0-13871 GCA_964653535.1 uncultured Mycobacterium sp.
GATCAGCGCGGGCACGACGATCCGCCGTACCCGCGCTGATCGGGCGCCAGCACGTGGTAGCCGGCCTCGGCGAGCACGGGTATCTGGTGGCGCCACGAGTAGGCCAACTCGGGGAAGCCGTGGGCCAGGATCACCACGGGTGCGCCGCGGTCCCCGGCTTCGGTCACCCGCAGCCGGACGCCGTTGGTGTCGACGAACCGTTCGGCGGACGGGTACTTCGCAGACGCGGACTTAGCAGACGACTCAGCAGAGGACACCGTCCCACCGAATCACACTCGCCGCGGGCTGAGAAGGGCTTCGCCTGGATATCGTGCACGCGGCCGCGCATCATGGACCGATGGGTGTCGCGTGAGGCGTCTCGACCACATCGTCGTGTGGACCAGGGACGCGCGGGCGTCGATGGACTTCTACACCCGGGTCGTCGGGCTCGAGCCGGTGCGATTCGCCGAGTTCGAGCGCAACGAGGCGCCGTTTCCCAGTGTGCGGGTCTGCGAGGACTCGATCATCGATCTGGTGGCGGTGGATGCCGTCGCCGTCACCGAGTCGATGACGAAGGTCGCGGGCAGCGCCGGCCATCCGGTGAATCACGTCTGCCTGGCACTGTCGAAGCCCGAATACGAGGCTCTTGACCGGCGTCTGCAGGACGCGGGCGTGGACACCAGCGCCCGGCTGGACCGGACGTACGGTGCGCGGGGGTGGGCCCCGCAGGGGTTCTACTTCGCCGATCCCGACGGCAACGTGGTGGAAGCCCGCTATTACGAGTGAGCGGCCGCCTGGGCCTGGAACCGTCGGTCGTTATCAAGGCATCGCTATCAAGGCATCGCGATAAAGGCAGTAGCCTGGTGTTTCAGCGCCGCGCGTCTCGGGAAGGAACCTGGCCTCAACGGCCGATGAGTGATGAACCGGAAAAACGTGATCCGCACCCTCACGGCGATCGCCGTCGTGATGCTGCTGGGCTGGTCGTTCTTCTACCTCAGCGACGACACCCGCGGCTTCAAGCCCGTCGACACCTCCGTCGCGATGGCCCAGATCAACGGCGACAACGTCAAGAGCGCGCAGATCGACGACCGGGAACAACAGGTGCGGTTGACCCTGAAGAAGGCCACCAAAGACACCGAGAACTCCGACAAGGTCATCACCAAGTACCCCACCGGCTACGCCGTCGACCTTTTCAACGCCCTGAACGCCAAGAACGCCAAGGTCGCCACCGCCGTCAACCAGGGCAGCATCCTGGGTGAACTGGTGGTATACGTGTTGCCGCTGCTGTTGCTGGTGGGTCTGTTCGTGATGTTCTCCCGCATGCAGGGTGGCGCGCGGATGGGCTTCGGGTTCGGCAAGTCGCGCGCGAAAATGCTCAACAAGGACATGCCCAAGACCACGTTCGCCGACGTGGCGGGCGTCGACGAGGCGGTCGAAGAACTCGAGGAGATCAAGGACTTCCTGCAGAACCCGGGCCGCTACCAGGCGCTGGGCGCCAAGATCCCCAAGGGCGTGCTGCTCTACGGCCCGCCCGGGACGGGAAAGACGTTGCTGGCCCGTGCGGTCGCCGGCGAGGCCGGTGTGCCCTTCTTCACCATTTCCGGGTCGGACTTCGTCGAGATGTTCGTCGGGGTCGGTGCGTCGCGGGTGCGTGACCTCTTCGAACAGGCCAAACAGAACAACCCGTGCATCATCTTCGTTGACGAGATCGACGCGGTGGGACGCCAACGCGGCGCCGGCCTCGGCGGCGGCCACGACGAGCGCGAGCAGACGCTGAACCAGCTGCTGGTCGAGATGGACGGTTTCGACCCGCGGGCCGGCGTGATCCTGATCGCGGCCACCAACCGGCCCGACATCCTGGACCCTGCGCTGCTGCGGCCCGGCCGCTTCGACCGGCAGGTACCCGTGTCCAACCCCGACCTGAACGGTCGCAAGGCGATCCTGCGGGTGCACTCCAAGGGCAAGCCGATCGCAGCGGACGCCGACCTCGACGGGCTGGCCAAGCGCACCGTTGGGATGACCGGCGCCGACCTTGCCAACGTCGTCAACGAGGCGGCGCTGCTGACCGCCCGGGAAAACGGCACCGTCATCACCGGCGCCGCCCTTGAGGAGGCGGTCGACAGGGTGATCGGCGGGCCCCGCCGCAAGGGCCGGGTGATCAGCGAGCACGAGAAGAAGATCACCGCCTACCACGAGGGCGGGCACACTCTGGCCGCCTGGGCGATGCCCGACATCGAGCCGATCTACAAGGTGACGATCCTCGCCCGGGGGCGCACCGGCGGGCACACGCTGGCGGTGCCGGAGGAGGACAAGGGCCTGCGGACCCGCTCGGAGATGATCGCGCAGCTCGTGTTCGCCATGGGCGGGCGCGCCGCGGAGGAACTGGTGTTCCGCGAGCCGACCACCGGCGCGGTGTCGGACATCGAGCAGGCCACCAAGATCGCGCGGGCGATGGTGACCGAGTTCGGCATGAGCGCCAAGCTCGGCGCCGTCAAATACGGTTCCGAACACGGCGATCCCTTCCTGGGCCGCACCATGGGCACGCAGGCCGACTATTCGCACGAAGTCGCCCGCGACATCGACGACGAGGTCCGCAAGCTGATCGAGGCGGCGCACACCGAGGCGTGGGAGATTCTCAACGAGTACCGCGACATCCTGGACATCCTGGCCGGGGAGTTGCTGGAAAAGGAAACCCTGCACCGCCCCGAGCTCCAGGCCATCTTCGCCAACGTCGACAAGCGGCCCCGGCTCACCGTGTTCGACGACTTCGGTGGCCGCATCCCGTCGGACAAGCCACCGATCAAGACGCCCGGAGAGCTCGCCATCGAGCGCGGCGAACCCTGGCCCCCGCCCGTCCGAGAGCCGGCCTTCAAGGCGGCGATCGCGCAGGCGAGTCAGGCCGCCAGTCAGGCCGCTGATGCCGCGCGGGCGGAGTCGGATCGAAACGCACACGGCGGCAACGGTTCTGGTGATCATCACGGCTCGCTTGTCCCACACGGCTCGCACGCCCCCGTTGACGCTCAGGAGACTCACCAGGGCGTCCCGCACGCTCACGCACAGCCGGACTACGGCGCCCCGGCAGGCTGGCGCGCGCCCGGATGGCCACCCCCGGAGCAGCAGGCGGGTTACTGGCATCCGGCGCCACAAGCGCCGCCGGCACCGTACCCACCGCAGGCGCCGCAGCAGCCCTACTGGCCGCAGCCGGCGCAGAGCTACCCGGGCTACCCTGGCCACCCGGGCTACCCTGGTGCATCTCAGCCCCCGTACCCGCCCTATCCGCCGCCAGGCAACGTTGCCCCCGACGCCGGACACAACCCTCCGGCCCAGGGCTAACCGAACGGAGCATTCGATGGTGCTTCACGACACTGCGACCGCGCTGACGCGGGTATTCGATCAGGAGCGCGCCGAGGCCGCGATCCGTGAACTGCTCTACGCCGTCGGCGAGGATCCCGAACGGCAGGGTTTGCGGGATACCCCGGCCCGCGTCGCGCGCTCCTACCGTGAGATCTTCGCCGGTCTCTACACCGACCCGGACGCCGTGCTGAACACGATGTTCGACGAGGAACACGACGAGCTGGTGCTGGTCAAGTCGATCCCGCTGTATTCGACCTGCGAGCATCACCTGGTGGCCTTCCACGGGGTGGCCCACGTCGGTTACATCCCCGGCAGGGACGGCAGGGTGACCGGCCTGTCGAAGATCGCCCGTCTGGCCGACCTGTACGCCAAGCGACCCCAGGTGCAGGAACGGCTCACCAGCCAGATCGCCGACGCCCTGGTGAAAAAGCTCGATCCGCGGGGCGTCATCGTGGTGATCGAGGCCGAGCACCTGTGCATGGCGATGCGTGGAGTCCGTAAACCCGGCTCGACCACCACCACGTCGGCGGTCCGCGGACTGTTCAAGACCAGTGCCGCCTCCCGAGCCGAAGCGCTCGAACTCATCCTGCGTAAGTGAGCCCGGCGCCTGTGCAGGTAATGGGTATTCTCAACGTCACGACCGACTCGTTTTCCGACGGCGGGTGTTACCTCGACGTCGACGACGCCGTCGCGCACGGTCTGAAATTGGCCGCCGAGGGTGCCGACATCGTCGACATCGGCGGCGAGTCGACGCGGCCCGGTGCCACACCGATTGACCCGCGAATCGAGGCGTCGCGCGTGGTTCCGGTCATCAAAGAACTTGCCGCGCAGGGCGTTACCGTGAGCGTCGACACCATGCATGCCGATGTCGCGCGGGCGGCTCTGCAGAGCGGCGCGCGGATAGTCAACGACGTCTCCGGTGGCCGCGCGGACCCCGCGATGGCGCAGCTGGTGGCCGAGACCGGCGTGCACTGGGTCCTGATGCACTGGCCACCGGTGTCGTCCGACCGGCCGCACCGGGCACCGTGCTACCGCGACGTGGTGGCCGAGGTGCGTGACGACCTGCTGGCCGGTGTCGACGACGCCGTGGCCGCCGGTGTCGACCCCGCCAAGCTCGTCATCGACCCGGGGCTCGGTTTCGCCAAGACGGGTCACCACAATTGGGCGTTGCTGCACGCCCTCCCGCAGCTGGTTGCCACCGGGATTCCGGTACTCCTGGGCGCATCGCGGAAACGATTCCTGGGCGCCCTGCTGGCCGGGCCCGATGGATCCACCCGACCGCCCGACGGGCGCGAGACGGCGACGGCGGTGATCTCCGCTCTGGCCGCCCTGCACGGGGCGTGGGGGGTGCGTGTGCACGACGTGCGGGCGTCGGTGGACGCCCTGAAGGTCGTCGGCGCTTGGACAAGACCCGAGACAAGACCCGAGACACGACCCCATGGCTGACCGAATCGAGTTGCGCGGCCTGACTGTTCGCGGCCATCACGGAGTGTTCGACCACGAACGGGTCAACGGACAGGACTTCGTCATCGACATCACCGTGTGGCTCGATGTGACCGACGCCGCCGACAGCGACGACCTGGCGAACACCTACGACTACGGCGAGCTGGCCCAGTTGGCGGCCGACGTCGTCGCCGGGCCTCCCCGCAACCTGATCGAGACGGTCGGAGCCGAGATCGCCGACGGGGTCATGCGCGAGGAGCGCGTCCACGCCGTCGAGGTCACGGTGCACAAGCCGAAGGCGCCCATCCCGCTGCAGTTCTCCGACGTCGCGGTGGTGGTGCGGCGGTCGCGGCGCGGCGGCCGCGGTTCGGTGATCCCGTTGGGCCGGGTGCTGTGAGCCGGGTGGTGCTCTCGATCGGGTCCAACCTGGGCGACCGGCTGGCGCGGCTGCAGTCTGTCGTCGACGGGCTGGGCGACTCGGTGCTCGCGGTCTCCCCCGTCTACGAGACCGACCCCTGGGGACTGGCGGACCAGGCGGCGTTCCTCAACGCGGTGCTGATCGCCGACGACCCCGCCCACGACGCCCACGGATGGCTGCGCCGTGGGCAGGAGTTCGAACGGGCCGCGGACCGGGTGCGCGGCGAGCGCTGGGGTCCGCGCACCCTCGACGTCGACCTGATCGCCTGCTTTGAGGCGGGGCGCGAGGTCACCTCCCGCGACGACACCCTGACGTTGCCGCACCCGCTGGCCCATCAGCGTGCCTTCGTGCTGGTGCCGTGGCTCGACATCGACCCGGACGCCGCGCTGACGGTCGGCGAAGCCCCACAGCCGGTCGCCCGCCTGCTCGCCGACCTGGACCCCGCCGACCGTGACGGTGTCCGCCGCACCACACTCACGCTCGGCACGGGCGGCTGATGGGGCCGACGCGCAAGCGCGACCTGACGGCCGCGGTGGTCCCCGCGTCGGTGGTCGGGTACCTGCTCGTGGCCGCGATGCACCGGTGGTTACCACCGATCACCGTGTGGACTGGTCTGTCGTTGCTCGCGATGGCCGTCGGGGAGGCGCTGTGGGCACGGTACGTGCGGGCCAAGATCAGCGACGGTGAGATCGGCCCCGGCCCCGGATGGTTACACCCGCTCGCGGTGGCGCGCAGCCTGATGGTCGCCAAGGCGTCGGCCTGGGTGGGTGCGCTGATGCTGGGTTTCTGGGTTGGGGCGCTGGCGTACTTCCTGCCGCGGCGGTCGTGGCTGCGGGCCGCCGCCGAGGACACCACCGGAACTACGGTGGCGGCCGTGAGCGCGCTGGCGTTGGTTGTCGCCGCGCTGTGGCTACAACACTGTTGCAAATCCCCCGGGGACCCCACCGAGCACGGCGAGGCCGCGGATAGCGGCTAAATTCACGTGGAGAATCGCCGGACCAGGGCGACCCGTTGAGCGAGCTCCCGCAGGTACAGTACGGCCATGACCGTTCTGCCCCGCGGCGCCCGGGGGCGGCGCGGCCGCCGCAGGCCGGGTTGGGTGTTCTTGAGCGCGTTGCTGATCCTCGCGATCGGGGCCAGTTCCGCACTGGTGTTCACCAATCAGGTGGAACTCCTCAAACTCGCCGTCATCCTGGCGCTGTGGGCCGCAGTCGCGGGCGCCTTCGTGTCGGTTGCTTACCGCCGGCAAAGCGATGTCGACCAGGCTCGCGTCCGCGACCTCAAGCTCGTCTATGACCTGCAGCTGGATCGGGAGATCTCGGCTCGTCGGGAGTACGAGCTCACCGTGGAGTCCCAGCTGCGCCGTGAGCTCGTCTCGGAGCTGCGCGCTCAGGGCGTCGACGACGTGGCCGCGCTGCGCGCGGAACTGAGCGCCCTGCGGACCAGCCTGCAGATTCTGTTCGACACCGATCTCGCGCAACGCGCGGCGCTCGAGACGCCCGAGGCGCCCGAGACCGGGGTGCAACCGGGTCGCGCCTACAGCGAGTGGGATCGCAGCGGCGGGGGCCGCGGCGCCGCGCCGGTCGATTGGGTGTCCAGTGACCGGGTCACCGCGACCCCCGCGGACCGTCCGCCGGGCCATGCCAGCCCTGCTGTTCGTGCCGACGACACGGCCATCATCGATGTCCCGGAGGAACCGCTGGCGCCGCCCCGTCAGCCCCAGCCCCAGGGGCAGGGCTGGCAGCCGCCGCCCGTGAACGGACCGTGGTTTCCGCCCGTGTACCAGCAGACCGGGCGGCGGCGCGCCCGGCACGCCAGCACCGACGAACCCGCGAACGGCGCGCTCGTCGAGGCGAATCCGGAACCCAAGCAGGAACTGACGCAGGAGCCCAAGCCCGAACCCAAGCCGGAACCGACGGCCCACGCCGACTCCGGTCGCCGGTCGCGCCCGCGCCATTCGGTCGAATACCGCGACGACGGCGTGCTCAACTTCACGGCCGGCGGGCCCACGCCCGCACCGGTCGATGAACCGCCGGCGCAACCCCCTGCACCCCCACGGCACCGGGGCGCCGACCATGCGTCGGACTCGTCAGCGGGAGGGCCGGAAACCGATGGCCAGTCGGTTGCCGAACTGCTCGCTCGGATGCAGGTCCCGCCGTCCAAGGGTGGCAAGCGTCGTCGTCGCGACAGCTGACGCCGTTCCGCCGGCAATCGATTAGAATCTGGGTGAACGTCCGGTACCCGATCCAGGACCGGAACGAACTAAGACACAGATGAGGTCGTCTGCGATGGTGCAGTTCGACGGTTTGCGCCCGGCCAGGCTCAAGGTGGGGATTATCTCGGCCGGCCGGGTCGGCACCGCATTGGGCGTTGCGCTGGAGCGCGCCGACCACGTGGTGGTGGCCTGCAGCGCCATCTCCCGCGCGTCCCGGCAGCGGGCGGGGCGATGGCTGCCCGACACCCCGGTGGTCCCCCCTCAGGACGTGGCCGCCGACGCCGAACTGCTGGTCCTGGCAGTCCCTGATAGTGAACTCCCCGCTCTGGTGGCCGGGCTGGCCACCACGTCGGCGGTCCGGCCCGGCACGATCGTGGTCCATACCTCCGGTGCCAACGGGGTCGGCATCCTCGCGCCGCTGATGCCGGACTGCATCCCGCTGGCGATACACCCGGCGATGACGTTCACGGGCTCCGACGAGGACATCAGCAGGCTCACCGACAGCTGCTTCGGGGTCACCGCAGCCGATGAGGTCGGGTACGCGATCGGGCAGTCGCTGGTCCTGGAGATGGGCGGCGAACCGTTCTGCGTCCGCGAGGACGCCCGCGTGCTCTACCACGCCGCTCTGGCGCACGCGGCCAATCACCTCGTGACCGTGGTTGCCGACGCGCTCGAAGCATTGCGGGCCGCGCTGCGCGGCGACGAATTGCTGGGTCAGCAACTCATCGACGACCAGCCGGGCGGCCTGGCCGAACGTATCGTGGGGCCGCTGGCCCGCGCCGCGCTGGAGAACACGCTCCAGCGCGGGCAGGCGGCGCTCACCGGCCCGGTCGCCCGCGGTGACGCGGCGGCGGTTGCCCGACACCTGGCCGCGCTGGCCGAGGTCGACCCGCAGGTGGCGCACGCGTATCGGGTCAACGCGCTGCGGACCGCCCAGCGGGCGCATGCCCCCGCGGATGTCGTGGAGGTCCTGGCGCCGTGATATCAGGAACAAGCCCAGTAACGAGCCCCACGCAGGCGCCTGCCTTCACGGCCGGAGAATTCCACGTGTATTCCGACCCGCGGGATGTCACCGGCGTCAGCCGGGCGCTCCGCCACACCGGCCGCCGGGTGACGTTGGTGCCGACCATGGGGGCCCTGCACGACGGGCACCTGGCCCTGGTGCGCGCCGCCAAGCGGGTACCCGCATCGGTGGTGGTGGTGTCCATCTTCGTCAACCCGCTGCAATTCGGCGCCGGAGAGGACCTGGAGGCCTACCCCCGAACCCTCGACGACGATCTGGCGCTGCTGCGCGGCGAAGGCGTC
This sequence comes from uncultured Mycobacterium sp., assembly GCA_964653535.1. Classification (GTDB taxonomy): domain Bacteria; phylum Actinomycetota; class Actinomycetes; order Mycobacteriales; family Mycobacteriaceae; genus Mycobacterium. Next base: position 8,715 of record CAZZHX010000064.1, read on the forward strand.
GAGATCGTGTTCACGCCGACCGCCGGGGCAATGTATCCCGACGGGCTGCGCACCACCGTGGCGCCGGGTCCCCTGGCCGCCGAACTTGAGGGCAGCCAGCGGCCGACGCATTTCTCCGGCGTGCTCACCGTGGTGCTGAAGCTCCTGCAGATCGTGCGCCCCGACCGGGTGTTCTTCGGCGAGAAGGACTATCAGCAATTGGTGCTGATCCGGCAGATGGTCGCCGACTTGAACGTCGATGTCGCGGTGGTTGCGGTGCCCACCGTCCGCGAAGTCGATGGTCTGGCGATGTCGTCGCGCAACCGCTACCTCGACCCGCAGCAGCGCGATGGTGCCGTGGCGATCTCGGCGGCGCTGACCGCCGGCGCGCATGCCGCCCGGATCGGCGCACGGGCCGCTCTGGACGCGGCGCGCGCAGTCCTTGACGCCACGGCTGGGTTGACGATCGACTACCTGGAACTGCGCGACCTTGAGCTTGGTCCGTTGCGGCCGGAGCGGCCCGGCCGGCTGCTGGTCGCCGCCCGGCTGGGCGGCACCAGGCTGCTCGACAACATCGCTCTCGAGATCGGATCGGAAGGCACTTCGCCGGCACCCTTGGGGCTGGACGGTCATGGGGAAACCCTCGAATCACCCTGGAGAAATTGATGTTACGCACGATGTTGAAGTCAAAGATCCATCGCGCCACCGTCACGCAGGCCGACCTGCACTACGTCGGTTCGGTGACCATCGACGCCGACTTGATGGACGCCGCGGACCTTCTCGAGGGCGAGCAGGTGACCATCGTCGACGTCGATAACGGGGCCCGCCTCGTCACCTACGCGATCACCGGCGAGCGCGGCACCGGGGTGATCGGGATCAACGGCGCCGCAGCGCATCTGGTCCACCCCGGCGATCTGATCATCCTCATCGCCTACGGGGCCATGGAGGAGTCCGAGGCGCGCGCCCACCAGCCGCAGATCGTGTTCGTCGACGACGCCAACAAGCCCGTCGACCTGGGCCACGACCCCGCGTTCGTGCCCGATCTCGACATACCCGGCGCGGCCGAGCTGTTGGACCCGCGAATCGGTGTGCGGTAGCCGTGCTCCTGACGATCGACGTCCGCAACACCCACACGGGAGTCGGACTGCTCTCCGGATCCAAAGAGCACGCGAAGGTGGCGCAGCAGTGGCGGATTCGCACCGAGTCCGAGGTCACCGCCGACGAACTCGCCCTCACCATCGACGGTCTGATCGGGGAGGACTCCGAGCGGCTCACCGGCCTGGCCGCTCTGTCCACCGTGCCGTCGGTGCTGCACGAGTTGCGGGTCATGCTCGACCAGTACTGGCCGACGGTGCCGCACGTGCTGATCGAGCCGGGCGTGCGCACCGGCATTCCGCTGCTGGTTGACAACCCCAAGGAGGTGGGGGCCGACCGGATCGTCAACTGCCTGGCCGCCTTCCACACGTTCGGCACCGCGACCATCGTCGTCGACTTCGGATCCTCCATCTGCGTCGACGTGGTGTCGGCCAAGGGCGAGTTCCTCGGCGGCGCGATCGCTCCCGGGGCGCAGGTGTCATCGGACGCCGCCGCGGCCCGCTCCGCCGGGCTGCGGCGGGTCGAGATGACGCGGCCGCGTTCAGTGGTCGGCAAGAACACCGTGGAATGCATGCAATCCGGTGCTGTGTTCGGATTCGCCGGGCTGGTCGACGGCTTGATCACGCGGATCCGAGAGGACGTGGAGGGCTTCGCCGGCAGGGATCAGGTGGCGATCGTGGCCACCGGGCACACCGCGCCCCTGCTGCTGCCCGAATTGCGGACCGTCGCCCACTACGACCCGCACCTCACCATGCAGGGCCTGCGGCTGGTCTTCGAGCGCAACAGAGACGACCAGCGGGGCCGGCCGAAGACCGCACACTGAGCGAAGTGGCGCTCGTCATTTAAGCTGGCACGTCGTGAGCGCCACCAGTGAGGATGCAGCAGCAGACCTTCCCGAGCAGTTCCAGATCCGCCGGGACAAGCGCGCTCGCCTGCTGGCGGAGGGCCGTGAGCCCTACCCGGTCGCAGCCGGGCGCACCCACACACTGGCGCAGGTTCGCGCCGCGCACCCTGACCTGCCCGTCGACACCGCGACCGACGATCTCGTCGGGGTCGCGGGCCGGGTGATATTCGCCCGCAATTCCGGGAAGTTGTGCTTCGCCACGCTACAAGATGGCGACGGCACCAGCCTGCAGGTGATGATCAGCCGCGACGCGGTCGGGGCCGACGAGTTGGAGGCGTGGAAGTCCGACGTCGACCTCGGCGACATCGTGTCTGTGCACGGCACGGTGATCAGTTCTCGGCGGGGGGAACTGTCCGTTCTCGCCGACTCCTGGCAGATGGCGTCGAAGTCGTTGCGACCTCTCCCCGTTGCCCACAAGGAGATGAGCGAAGAATCCCGGGTGCGCCAGCGTTATGTCGACCTGATCGTGCGTCCCGAGGCTCGGGAGGTGGCCCGGCAGAGAATCGCTGTTATCCGCGCCATACGCAACGCGCTGGATCGGCACGGGTTTCTCGAAGTGGAAACCCCCATGTTGCAGACGCTGGCCGGTGGCGCGGCGGCCCGGCCGTTCGTCACACATTCCAATGCCCTGGACATCGATTTATACCTGCGGATCGCTCCGGAGTTGTTCCTGAAGCGGTGTGTCGTCGGCGGCTTCGACAAGGTCTTCGAGTTGAATCGGGTCTTCCGCAACGAGGGCGCCGATTCGACCCATTCTCCGGAATTCTCCATGCTCGAGACCTACCAGAGCTACGCGAATTATGACGATTCGGCCACCATGACACGCGAACTTATTCAGCAGGTCGCCGACGATGCGATCGGAACCAGACAAGTGCCGTTGCCCGACGGCACTGTCTATGACTTAGACGGTGAATGGCCTTCTATACAAATGTATCCGTCGCTGTCGGCGGCGCTCGGCGAAGAGATCACGCCAGAGACGTCGGTTGACCGACTTCGCGGAATTGCCGATCGGCTTGGTCTTGAGATTCCCGACGACCGCGGCTACGGCCATGGCAAGCTCGTCGAGGAGCTGTGGGAGCACGCCGTCGGCAACGCCCTGACCGTGCCGACCTTCGTGCGGGATTTCCCGGTCGAGACAACGCCGTTGACTCGCCAGCACCGCAGCATCCCCGGCGTCACCGAGAAGTGGGACCTGTACGTACGCGGTGTCGAACTCGCCACCGGATACTCCGAACTCAATGATCCGGTCGTGCAGCGCGAGAGGTTCGCCGCGCAGGCCCGCGCGGCGGCCGCCGGCGACGACGAGGCCATGCCGCTCGACGAAGACTTTCTGGCCGCCCTGGAGTATGGGATGCCGCCGTGCACCGGAACCGGAATGGGTATCGATCGGTTGTTGATGTGTTTGACCGGGCTGTCAATTCGCGAGACCGTTTTGTTCCCGATTGTTCGACCGCAGTTGTAGCCGACCGGATTGATTATGCCGCGTTCTTGTGGCAGATTAGTCGTTGGGAGGTTCACGCCCGGGGAGGCCTTTACGGACTGCTCAGCAACTGCTCACGACGAAATGCGAGGATTAGGTAATGGCGAAAAAAGTGACCGTCACCTTGATCGATGATTTTGACGGTTCAGGCGCCGCCGACGAAACGGTGGAATTCGGGCTCGACGGCGTGGCGTATGAGATTGATCTCTCGTCCAAGAACGCCGCGAAACTGCGCAACGACTTGAAGCATTGGGTATCGGCTGGGCGCCGCGTCGGCGGTAAGCGGCGCGGGCGTGGGGGGGCCGGCCGCGGCCGCGGCAGCATCGATCGGGAGCAGAGCGCCGCGATCAGGGAATGGGCGCGTCGCAACGGGCACAGCGTGTCCACCCGAGGCCGTATCCCGGCCGAGGTCATCGACGCATTCCACGCGGCGACCTGACCGCATCTCGCGTCGTGACCGGCGTCCCGGGCCTGCATGGCCGGGGCGCCGGTATCCGCGTTTCGCCCTAGGCACCGTGCAGCTGTTTCGCCCTAGGCACCGTGCAGCTGTTTCGCCCTAGGCACCGTGCAGCTGTTTCGCCATAGGCGAAAAGACCGCGGGAGGAGCGGGGCAACCAATTGGCGGTCTGCCTCGTTTCCATAGGTATGGGACCGGTATCGCAGGGGCCCACCACGACGGTAGGGAACGGTGAGTTAGGCCCGCTGGCGTGGCGACCATTACAGTGGACGTCAGGTATGCAATCCCGGTCCGGGAGTCGGCCCCTGTGCCGATCCGCAGCTGGGAATGATGAAGTGCCGATGGTGAGAAAGAGCAGGTAACCACCGATGTTTGAAAGATTCACCGACCGTGCCCGCAGGGTTGTCGTCCTGGCGCAAGAAGAGGCCCGGATGCTCAACCACAACTACATCGGCACCGAGCACATCTTGCTGGGTTTGATTCACGAGGGCGAAGGCGTCGCGGCGAAGTCGCTCGAATCGCTGGGCATCTCACTCGAGGGCGTTCGCAGCCAGGTGGAGGAGATCATCGGGCAGGGCCAGCAGGCGCCGTCCGGGCACATCCCGTTCACCCCGCGCGCCAAAAAGGTCCTGGAGCTGAGCCTGCGCGAGGCGCTGCAGCTCGGCCACAACTACATCGGCACTGAGCACATCCTGCTGGGCCTCATCCGGGAGGGTGAGGGCGTGGCCGCCCAGGTGCTGGTCAAGCTGGGCGCCGAGTTGACCCGCGTGCGCCAGCAGGTGATCCAGCTGCTGAGCGGCTACCAGGGCAAGGAGGCGGCGGAAGCCGGCACCGCGGGTCGCGGTGGCGAGTCGGGCAGTCCGTCGACCTCACTGGTGCTCGACCAGTTCGGCCGCAACCTCACCGCCGCCGCGATGGAGGGCAAGCTGGACCCGGTGATCGGCCGCGAGAAGGAAATCGAGCGGGTGATGCAGGTGCTGAGCCGGCGCACCAAGAACAACCCGGTGCTGATCGGCGAGCCCGGCGTCGGCAAGACCGCCGTCGTGGAGGGCTTGGCGCAGGCGATCGTGAACGGCCAGGTTCCCGAGACACTCAAGGACAAGCAGCTCTACACGCTCGACCTGGGGTCGCTGGTGGCCGGGTCCCGGTACCGCGGCGACTTCGAGGAGCGCCTCAAGAAGGTCCTCAAGGAGATCAACACCCGCGGCGACATCATCCTGTTCATCGATGAGCTGCACACGC
>CAZZHX010000065.1:0-13836 GCA_964653535.1 uncultured Mycobacterium sp.
GGGTCTACCGGTAGGGGTTGGGGACCCGTCCCTCGCTCGCCTCGGTCAAGAGCGGCAGCGTCGCGAACGTCACGGCCGGCAGTCCCATGTCCCCGCCTGTTTTCAGGCATGCGCGCGCCCAGGAGCCGCGGCCGAAGCGCAGCCCGTCGATGTCCTCCCAGCGCGCGGTCCGGCTTCCCCGCAGCGTCCGAGCTGTCACGCCCTGCGGGTCGGCGACGGTGCGCCACCGGACCAGCAACGCCGATAACACCACCGGGATGATCAGCAGCGGTGCGCACCACGGCCACGCGAGCACCGGGACGAGCAGCCCGAGGGCCAGGTACCCCACGGCGAAGTGGGCCATCGGCGACACCTTGATCACGGCCACTCCCGCATCATCCCATCCACGGCGCGGATTTGACGGCTGAGCTGTGGGAAGGCTACCGTCAGGGCCATGGATACCGCCGGAAAGCCCGGAACGCTGGTAGTAATTAGTCGGCGCGTTGGTGCCTGACTAGCTCGTCAGCCTTTCAAACGATCCAGCACCAACGCGACCCTCGTGCAGCAGCTGAGCTGACGGGGGTTTTTTCTTGCCACCACGAGGACACGAGGACCCAGAAGTGAGCGCACCAGCCAAGTCGCATCGCGGCCCACAGTCACCGCCGAACGGCGCGCACAACGTCGCCGACGTCGCTGACGTCACCGCGACGCCGAAGGCGCCGGCCAGACGTGTCGCGCCGGAACTCATGACCGGTGCCCAGGCGGTGATCCGCGCGCTGGAGGAACTCGACGTCGAGATCATCTTCGGCATCCCCGGCGGCGCGGTGCTGCCGGTCTACGACCCGCTGTTCGACTCGAAGAAACTGCGCCACGTCCTGGTGCGCCACGAGCAGGGAGCCGGGCACGCGGCCAGCGGCTACGCGCACGCCACCGGCAGGGTCGGGGTGTGCATGGCGACATCGGGTCCCGGCGCCACCAACCTGGTGACCCCGCTGGCTGATGCGCAGATGGACTCGATACCGGTCGTCGCGATCACCGGGCAGGTCGGCCGATCGCTGATCGGCACCGACGCCTTCCAGGAGGCCGACATCTCGGGCATCACGATGCCGATCACCAAGCACAACTTCCTGATCCGCTCCGGCGACGACATCGCACGGGTGATGGCTGAGGCCTTCCACATCGCCTCGTCCGGCCGACCCGGGGCGGTCCTCGTCGACATCCCCAAGGACGTGCTGCAGGGGCAGTGCACGTTCAGCTGGCCGCCCCGGATGGACCTGCCCGGCTACAAGCCGACCACCAAACCCCACAGCCGTCAGGTCCGCGAGGCCGCCAAGCTGATGGCGGCCGCCAGCAAGCCGGTGCTCTACGTCGGCGGCGGCGTCATCCGCGGCGAGGCCACCGAGGAACTGCGGGAGCTGGCCGAGCTGACCGGTATCCCAGTGGTCACCACGCTGATGGCGCGCGGCGCCTTCCCCGACAGCCACCGCCAGAACCTGGGCATGCCGGGCATGCACGGCACGGTCGCTGCGGTGGCGGGGCTGCAGCGCAGCGACCTGCTTATCGTGCTGGGAGCCCGGTTCGACGATCGGGTGACCGGCAAGCTCGACACCTTCGCGCCCGAGGCCAAGGTCATCCACGCCGACATCGACCCGGCCGAGATCGGCAAGAACCGCCACGCCGACGTGCCGATAGTCGGCGACGTCAAAGCCGTCATGGTCGAGCTCGTCGCGATGCTGCGCGACCGCGCGGTGCCCGCCACCCTGGACATGACCGACTGGTGGGTGTACCTGGACCAGCTTCGGTCCACCTACCCACTGAGCTACGGCCCGCAGAGCGACGGCAGCCTCAGCCCCGAATACGTGATCGAGAAGCTCGGCCAGATTGCCGGACCGGATGCGTATTACGTCGCCGGCGTGGGGCAGCACCAGATGTGGGCGGCGCAGTTCATCTCCTATGAGAAGCCGCGCACGTGGCTCAACTCCGGTGGCCTGGGCACCATGGGTTTCGCGATTCCCGCAGCCATGGGGGCCAAGATGGCTCTCCCGGACGCCGAGGTCTGGGCGATCGACGGCGACGGCTGCTTCCAGATGACCAACCAGGAGCTGGCGACCTGCGCGATCGAGGGTGCGCCGATCAAGGTGGCGCTGATCAATAACGGCAACCTGGGCATGGTGCGCCAATGGCAGACCCTGTTCTACGGGGAGCGGTACTCCCAGACCGACCTGTCCACGCATTCCCACCGCATTCCGGACTTCGTGAAGCTGGCCGAGGCCCTGGGCTGTGTCGGATTGCGGTGCGAGCGTGAGGAGGACGTCGTCGACGTCATCAACCAGGCACGCGCGATCAACGACCGGCCCGTCGTCATCGACTTCATCGTCGGCGCCGACGCGCAGGTGTGGCCGATGGTGGCCGCCGGCACCAGCAACGACGAAATCCAGGCGGCCCGGGGCATTCGCCCGCTCTTCGACAACTGCGAAGGGCACGCTTGATGAGCGGTGGACTCACTCCACGAAGCCACACGTTATCGGTGCTGGTCGAGGACACACCCGGTGTCCTCGCGCGAGTGGCCGCGTTGTTCTCCCGCCGCGGATTCAACATCCAGTCCCTGGCCGTGGGTCCGACCGAGCAGAAGGAAATGTCTCGGATGACCATCGTGGTGTCGGCCGAGGAAACCCCGCTCGAGCAGATCACCAAGCAGCTCAACAAGCTGATCAACGTCATCAAGATCAGCGAGCTCGACGAGGACAACTCGGTGTCCCGCGAACTGGCGCTGATCAAGGTGCGCGCCGACGCCGGCAGTCGCAGCCAGGTGATCGAGGCGGTGAATCTGTTCCGCGCCAAGGTGATCGATGTCGCACCGGATACGTTGACCATCGAGGCCACCGGCAACCGCGGCAAGATCGAGGCGCTGCTGCGTGTACTGGAGCCGTTCGGCATCCGGGAACTCGTCCAATCGGGTGTGGTGTCGCTGTCGCGCGGTCCCCGCGACATCGGCGCCGCGAAGTAGTCAAGAAGGAGATATTCAGGTGTCAGACGCATTGGAGATGTTCTACGACGACGACGCAGACCTGTCGATCATCCAGGGGCGCAAGGTGGGTGTCATCGGCTACGGCAGCCAGGGACACGCGCACTCGCTGAGCCTGCGCGACTCCGGCGTGCAGGTTCGCGTCGGCCTCAAGGAGGGTTCGAAGTCGCGGGCCAAAGTGCAGGAGCAGGGTCTAGAGGTCGACACCCCTGCCGGGGTCGCCAAATGGGCCGACGTCATCATGCTGTTGGCGCCCGATACCGCCCAGGCGGACATCTTCACCAACGACATCGCGCCCAACCTGAAGCCCGGCGACGCGTTGTTCTTCGGCCACGGGCTCAACATCCACTTCGGGCTGATCAAACCGCCGGCCGACGTGACCGTCGCCATGGTCGCTCCGAAGGGGCCCGGCCATCTGGTGCGCCGCCAGTTCGTCGACGGCAAGGGCGTGCCGTGCCTGATCGCCGTCGACCAGGACCCCACCGGAGCGGGCGAGGCGCTGGCGCTGTCCTACGCCAAGGGGATCGGCGGCACCCGGGCCGGCGTCATCAAGACCACCTTCAAGGACGAGACCGAAACCGACCTGTTCGGTGAGCAGGCGGTGTTGTGCGGCGGCACTGAGGAATTGGTGAAGACCGGTTTCGACGTGATGGTCGAGGCGGGCTACCCGCCGGAGATGGCGTATTTCGAGGTGCTGCACGAGCTCAAGCTGATCGTCGACCTGATGTACGAGGGCGGCATCGCGCGCATGAACTACTCGGTGTCCGACACCGCGGAATTCGGTGGCTACCTGTCGGGCCCACGGGTGATCGACGCCGGCACCAAGGACCGGATGCGCCAGATCCTGCACGAGATCCAGGACGGCACCTTCGTTAAGAAGCTCGTCGCCAACATCGAGGGCGGCAACAAGCAACTCGAGCAGCTGCGCAAGGAGAACGCCGAGCACCCCATCGAGGTCACCGGCAAGAAGTTGCGCGACCTCATGAGCTGGGTGGACCGCCCGATCACCGAAACGGCTTAGCCGGCGGTGATGCAGAGCACTTCGTCGAGGCTGGCGGTGTGCGTGTGGGCGGGTCGTGTGGTGTCGACCATGGCTGGGCCGTGGGCTGTTTGGTCGGTGAGGACGTAGCGGCCGGTGTCGGGGGCGCGGCGCGCGGTGTGTTCGGGTGCGCTGGTGCCGGTGAGTGTGGTGGCGTCGGTGAGGTTGATGCCGACTTGGAATACCTGTGGTTCGGCGTGCAGGACGGCGGTCAGGCGGGTGATGAGGTTTTCGGGTGCGAAGAATCGCCAGCCTTCGCCGAGGTGCAGCCAGAATCGTTCGTGGATCTGGTCGCGGGTGAGGTGGGCTCCGGGTGGGCAAATGTCGAGGAATCCGTAGCGCTCGCGCAGGGTTGCGCGTTCGGGGGCGGTAAGGCCGTTGTCGATCACCAGGAACCGCCCGACTCGCGATACGTCGGCGCAGCAGTTGAGGAATGAGTTCAGGGTGTGTTCGGTGCGGACCAAATCCGGGCCGGCGACCAAGCTGACGATCACCCCGCCAGTGCGTGGACGGGCGAGCAGGTGCTGCACCAGCTCGTCGAGGCAGGTCGAGGCCGCGTCGAGCATGGTCGGGACACAGACGTCGCGGTTGGCCGCAATCCTGGCCCGGCCGGCGTCGGGGAGGTCGGGTCGGGCCAGCAGGCGCCGCCAGAGCCGGAACGCCTCGGCGTGCTTGCCGATCCAGGAGGCGCACACTGCCTGCTCGTCGGCGGCACGCCAGGTGTAGATATCTGCATCGATGAGGACCGCGTCCTCGTCGGGTAGTGGGATGCCGGCGGCGCGCGTGGCGAACAGGTAGCCGAGTTCGTAGCGCTGCTCTTCGCGGTACCGACGGGCCGATGGCATGCAGCGGCTCCGCGCGGGTCGGCCGGAACTCCCAGGCCCGCAGGAAGGCCGCCTGGACATCGGGCCACTGCGCCCCGGCATTCGACATCGACTCCGCGATCTGGTGCGCGGCGATCGGTGGGCATGACGAGAAGATGCGGTGCAGAACACGGCGCGACGACTCGGGCAAGGCCGTGTCCGCTACGAGTCTCCCCCCGCGGTCTGCGGCGTCCTGGGCCTGATCGAGGGAGAACGGGTCTGTCATCTGTGGTACCTGGTTCGCGAATCCCTCCTGCGTGTGAACCATGACCCAATAATGCACCGGACCGGAAACGACCGCGACGCTCGGCCGATCCGCTGGCCGATAGTCTGATCTCGTGAACCTGCCTGTCGTATTGATCGCCGACAAACTCGCCCAATCCACCGTCGCCGCCCTGGGAGACCAGGTCGAGGTCCGCTGGGTCGACGGCCCCGACCGGGAAAAGCTCCTGGCCGCCGTGCCCGAGGCCGACGCGCTGCTGGTGCGCTCGGCCACCACCGTCGACGCCGAAGTGCTGGCCGCGGCGCCCAAGCTCAAGATCGTCGCCCGCGCCGGAGTCGGGCTGGACAACGTCGACGTGGACGCCGCCACCGAACGCGGCGTGCTGGTGGTCAACGCCCCCACGTCCAACATCCACAGCGCCGCCGAGCACGCCGTGGCGCTGATGCTGGCCGCGGCGCGCGAGATTCCGGCGGCCGACGCCTCGCTGCGCGCGCACACCTGGAAACGGTCGTCGTTCAACGGAACCGAGATCTTCGGCAAGACCGTCGGGGTCGTGGGCCTGGGCCGGATCGGCCAGCTGGTCGCCCAACGGCTGGCGGCCTTCGGCACCCACCTGGTCGCCTACGACCCGTACGTGTCGCCGGCCCGCGCCGCACAGCTGGGCATCGAACTGCTCTCCCTCGACGATCTTCTGGCGCGCGCCGACTTCATCTCGGTACACCTGCCGAAGACACCCGAGACGGCCGGCCTGATCGGCACGGAGGCGCTGGCGAAGACCAAGCCGGGGGTCATCATCGTCAACGCCGCCCGCGGCGGTCTCATCGACGAAGCGGCGCTGGCCGACGCGGTGCGCAGCGGCCACGTGCGCGCGGCCGGTTTCGATGTGTTCGCCAAGGAGCCGTGCACGGATAGCCCGCTGTTCGATCTGCCGCAGGTGGTGGTCACGCCGCACCTGGGCGCGTCCACCTCCGAAGCCCAGGACCGGGCCGGCACCGACGTCGCGGAAAGCGTGCGGCTCGCGCTGGCAGGGGAGTTCGTGCCCGACGCCGTCAACGTGGGCGGCGGCGCGGTCAACGAGGAGGTGGCGCCCTGGCTGGACCTGGTGCGCAAACTCGGGGTGCTGGCGGCCGCGCTGTCCGATGGGCCGGCGGTGTCCCTGGCAGTGCAAGTGCGCGGCGAGCTGAGTTCCGAAGACGTCGATATCCTGAAGCTGTCGGCGCTGCGCGGGCTGTTCTCGGCCGTGGTCGAGGGTCCGGTGACGTTCGTCAACGCGCCGGCGCTGGCGGTCGAACGGGGCGTGACCGCCGAACTCGCCACGGCCACCGAAAGCCCGAACCATCGCAGTGTGGTTGAGGTGCGGGCAGCCGCCCCCGACGGTTCGTCCGTGACCGTGGCCGGTGCGCTGACCGGTCCGCAGTTGGTCGAGAAGATCGTGCAGATCAACGGTCGCCACTTCGACATGCGTGCCGAAGGCACCAATCTGGTGATCAACTACGTTGACCAGACCGGAGCGCTGGGCAAGATCGGCACCTTGCTCGGTGCGGCCGGGGTGAACATCCACGCCGCTCAGTTGTCCGAAGATGTCGAGGGGCCGGCGGCGACGATCCTGCTGCGGCTCAGCCAGGATGTGCCCGAGGATGTGCGGTCGGCGATCGGGGCCGCGGTGGGCGCCAACAAGCTTGCGGTGGTTGACCTGTCGTGACGGTCCAGCTGGCCGTGATCGCCGGCGACGGCATCGGTCCCGAGGTGGTCGCCGAGGCGCTCAAGGTTCTCGATGCCGTCGTGCCGGGCGTGCAGAAGACCGAATACGACCTGGGTGCGCGGCGGTATCACGCGACGGGTGACCTCTTGCCCGACTCGGTTCTCGCCGAACTGCGCGGGCATGACGCGATATTGCTCGGCGCCATCGGTGACCCGTCGGTGCCCAGCGGCGTGCTGGAGCGGGGTCTATTGCTGCGGCTGCGCTTTGCGCTGGATCACCACATCAACCTGCGGCCTGCGCGGCTGTATCCGGGGGTGAGCAGTCCCTTGGCCGGCAATCCCCCCATCGACTTCGTGGTGGTGCGGGAGGGAACCGAGGGTCCCTACACCGGTACCGGCGGGGCGATCCGCGTCGGGACCCCCCACGAAGTGGCCACCGAAGTGAGTCTCAACACAGCGTTCGGCGTGCGCCGAGTGGTTGCCGACGCGTTCGGGCGGGCCAGGCAGCGCCGCAAGCACCTGACACTGGTGCACAAGACGAACGTGCTGACGTTCGCCGGCTCGTTGTGGTCGCGGATCGTGGCGGAGGTCGGGCAGGACTTCCCCGACGTGGAGGTCGCGTATCAACACGTCGACGCCGCCACCATCTTTCTGGTGACCGACCCAGGGCGTTTCGATGTGATCGTCACCGACAACCTGTTCGGTGACATCATCACCGACCTGGCCGCGGCGGTGTGCGGCGGAATCGGCCTGGCCGCCAGCGGGAACATCGACGGCACCCGGACCAACCCGTCGATGTTCGAGCCCGTGCACGGCAGCGCACCCGACATCGCCGGGCGGGGTATCGCGGATCCGATCGCGGCGATCATGTCCGTGGTGCTCATGCTGGCCCATCTCGGCCACGACGCCGCGGCCGCCCGGGTGGACCGGGCCGTCGCGAGCCACCTGGCAACGCGTGGTGCCGAGCGGTTGGCCACCGCCGACGTCGGCGAACGGATTGTCGCGTCGCTGTAGGGGGGTCCGCGCTCTCGGGCGCCAACGTGAAGCTGGTCGCACGCTCGGCGCCGAACGTGAGACCAGCTTCACGCTCGCCGACGAGAGCGGGTCGCTAGGCTGACACGAATGCGCCTCGGTCGAATCGCCAGCCCTGATGGTGTCTGTTTCGCCAGCATCGACGGCGAACCGGGCGATCCCGCCGCCATGATCGTCCGTGAGATCGCCGAGCACCCCTTCGGCACGCCAACCTTCACCGGCCGATCATGGCCGCTGGCCGATGTCCGGCTGCTGGCCCCCATCCTGGCCGGCAAGGTGGTGTGCATCGGCAAGAACTACGCCGACCACATCGCCGAAATGGGCGGCCTGACCGGGCCGACGCCGGCCGACCCGGTGATATTCCTCAAACCCAACACCGCGATCATCGGCCCCAACGTCCCGATCAAACTGCCCGCCAACGCCTCACCGGTGCACTTCGAAGGGGAGCTGGCGGCGGTCATCGGCCAGCCGTGCAAGGACGTCCCCGCCGGCCGGGCCGCAGCGAACATCCTCGGCTACACCATCGCCAACGACGTGTCGGCGCGCGATCAGCAGACGGCCGACGGCCAGTGGACCCGGGCCAAAGGGCACGACACCTTCTGTCCCCTCGGGCCCTGGATCGTCACCGACGTGGACCCGTCGGACCTGGCACTGCGCACCGAGGTCAACGGTGAGGTCAAGCAGGACAGCCGCACGTCGCTGATGATCCACGACGTCGGCGCGATCGTCGAGTGGATATCGGCCGTGATGACCCTGCTGCCGGGCGACATCATCCTCACCGGGACACCGGCCGGTGTGGGTCCCATCGAGGACGGCGACACCGTGTCGATCACCATCGAGGGCATCGGCACACTGAGCAATCCCGTGATCCGCAAGGGAGGCGCGGGAAAGCCGTGACGACCGCAGCGCCTTCGCATGACGTCCGCGTCCGGTTCTGCCCGTCGCCGACCGGCACCCCGCACGTCGGGATGGTCCGCACCGCGCTGTTCAACTGGGCCTACGCCCGGCACAACGGGGGCACCTTCGTGTTTCGCATCGAGGACACCGACGCCCAGCGCGACACCGAGGAAAGCTATCTCGCGCTGCTCGACGCCCTGCGCTGGCTGGGCCTCGACTGGGACGAGGGCCCCGAGGTCGGCGGTCCCTACGGCCCCTACCGGCAGTCGCAACGCACGCAGATCTACCGGGATGTGGTGGCCGCGCTCCTCGACGCCGGCGAGGCCTACCATGCCTTCTCGACGCCGGAGGAGGTCGAGGCACGTCACATCGCGGCGGGACGCAACCCGAAGCTGGGGTACGACAACGTCGACCGGCAGTTGACCGAGGCCCAGCGCACGGCCTTTGTCGCGGAGGGCCGCCAGCCCGTCGTGCGCCTGCGGATGCCCGACGGGGACCTCAGTTGGGACGACCTGGTGCGCGGCACCACCACCTTCGCGGCGGGCACCGTTCCCGATTTCGCCCTCACCCGCGCCAACGGAGATCCGTTGTACACACTGGTCAACCCGTGCGATGACGCACTGATGAAGATCACCCACGTGCTGCGGGGCGAGGATCTGCTGTCGTCGACTCCTCGCCAGCTTGCGCTGTATGCGGCGCTGATCCGGATCGGCGTCGCGGAGCGGATCCCGCAATTCGCGCACCTGCCGACGGTCTTGGGGGAGGGCACCAAGAAACTCTCCAAGCGCGACCCGCAGTCGAACCTGTTCGCCCACCGCGACCGCGGATTCATCCCCGAGGGGTTGCTGAATTACCTCGCGCTGCTGGGCTGGGCGATCGCCGACGACCACGACCTGTTCAGTCTCGACGAGATGGTGGCTGCTTTCGACGTCGTGGACGTCAATTCCAACCCGGCCCGGTTCGACCAGAAGAAGGCCGACGCAATCAACGGCGAGCACATCCGGATGCTCGACGCCGACGACTTCACTCGCCGGTTGCGCGCCTTCTTCGACGCCCACGGCCACCGCATCGCAGTGGACACCCCAGATCCCGACGCCGGTTTCGCCGCGGCCGCCCAGCTGGTACAGACGCGCATCGTCGTCCTGGCCGACGCGTGGGAGCTGCTGAAGTTTCTCAGTGACGATAACGGCGAGGACGACGACTACGCGATCGACCCCGCGGCGGCCGCCAAGGAACTCGGCCCAGACGCGGGTGTGGCGATCGACGCGGCGCTGATGGCGCTCGACCCGGTGATGGAGTGGACCGCGGGGCGCATCGAGGCGGCCCTCAAGGCCGCCCTCGTCGACGGCCTGGCGCTCAAACCGCGCAAGGCTTTCGGTCCGATCCGGGTTGCCGTCACGGGGAGCACGATCAGCCCGCCGCTGTTCGAGTCGCTGGAACTGCTCGGCCGCGACCGCAGCCTGGCGCGGCTGCGTGCCGCGCGCGATACGATCGCCTGACGGACTTTGGTACTCTGCACGTCGGTCGACAGCATCATGTCGGTCGCTAGCACCGTGGGGTATGGTGTAATTGGCAACACAGCTGATTCTGGTTCAGCCATTCTAGGTTCGAGTCCTGGTACCCCAGCACCGTCAGCTATGCTGAGCTCTCGGATCAGTTCCGGCCCCGTCGTCTAGCGGCCTAGGACGCCGCCCTCTCACGGCGGTAGCGTGGGTTCGAATCCCATCGGGGCTACATCATTTACTGCACGGTCGGCGCGGTTGATCCGCCCACCGGCATGTGCGCCAAGCCAAGTTTGCGGTGATCCCACGAGCGCGCCCGATGCGCCACGATGCGCACGCATACCCGCTTGTTCATCATCTGCTCGACGAATGGCTTCATCTCGTCGCTGTAGGGGCCGGTGTAGCGCTCCCACACGCTGACCCCGACCCGGTGCGCGACGTCCGGGTCGTCGACGATCTCGGCGACGCCCTCGAACGAGACGCCGCGCAGCGTGTCGTAGGTGTCGCCGTCCTCGATGAGGAAACTCGCCCGTGGATCGCGGGTCAGGTTGAGGGCCTTCTGCGACTTGGCCTTCGTCTCGAGCCATATCTCGCCGTCGACCACGGCGTACCACATCGCGGTCAGGTGGGGCTGCCCGCCGGGACCGAGGGTGGCCAGCGTCCCAGTGCGGCTTGTGACAACGAAATCGGCGATCTCGTCCTCCGACATGACGATGCTCGCACGTTGATTGGTTCCCATCGCGTCAGTCTGACAGATTCGGCGACGGGTCATCGTCACCACCCGCGGTAGCGGCGTCGCTGTAGATTGTGAGACGCGAGACGGACTAACCGAGTAGGGGCGCATTCGAGATGGGATCCGACACAGCGGGGGCCGACGTCGTGAGGCCGCGCACACTGGCCGAAAAGGTCTGGGGTGATCACGTTGTGGTGCCCGCGAGCACCGAGCAGGCGGGGTCCCCCGATCTGATCTACATCGACCTGCACCTAGTGCACGAGGTGACCAGCCCCCAGGCGTTCGACGGTTTGCGCCTGGCCGGTCGCCCGCTGCGGCGCCCCGACCTGACGTTGGCGACCGAAGACCACAATGTGCCCACCGTCGACATCGACAAGCCGATCGCGGACCCGATCTCGCGCACCCAGGTGGAGACGTTGCGCCGTAACTGTGCCGAATTCGGTGTCCGGCTCTACCCGATGGGTGACATCGACCAGGGCATCGTGCACGTCGTCGGACCGCAGTTGGGCCTCACGCAACCGGGAATGACGATCGTGTGTGGCGACAGTCATACGTCGACCCACGGCGCATTCGGCGCGCTGGCCATGGGGATCGGCACCTCCGAGGTGGAGCATGTGCTGGCCACCCAGACGCTGCCGCTGCGGCCGTTCAAGACGATGGCCGTCACGGTGGACGGACGGCTGCCCGCGGGGGTGACCGCCAAAGACATCATCCTGGCGCTGATCGCCAAGATCGGTACCGCCGGCGGGCAGGGTCACGTCATCGAATACCGGGGCGCCGCCGTGGAATCGCTGTCGATGGAAGGCCGGATGACGATCTGCAACATGAGCATCGAGGCCGGTGCCCGTGCGGGGATGGTGGCGCCCGACGACACCACCTACGCCTACCTGCGCGGACGTCCGCACGCACCGACCGGAGCACAGTGGGACGCTGCGATGGCGTATTGGCGGGAGTTGCGCACCGACCCCGGCGCCGAGTTCGACACCGAGGTCCACTTGGACGCCGCCTCGTTGAGCCCGTTCGTGACCTGGGGAACCAACCCGGGCCAAGGGGTGCCCCTGTCGGCGGCCGTCCCCGACCCTGCCCTGATGACCGACGACGGCGAACGGCAAGCCGCTGAGAAGGCCCTGGCCTATATGGATCTTCGCCCGGGAACTCCAATGCGCGACATCAGCGTCGACACGGTGTTCGTCGGGTCGTGTACCAACGGCCGGATCGAGGATCTGCGCGCGGCGGCCGACGTGTTGCGCGGGCGCACGGTCGCCCCCGGTGTGCGCATGCTTGTCGTTCCCGGTTCCATGCGGGTGCGCGCACAAGCCGAAGCAGAGGGGCTGGGTGAGGTTTTCACCGCCGCCGGCGCCGAATGGCGTCAGGCCGGTTGCTCGATGTGCCTGGGCATGAACCCGGATCAACTGTCGCCCGGTCAACGATGCGCCGCGACGTCCAACCGGAACTTCGAAGGGCGGCAGGGCAAGGGTGGCCGTACGCACCTGGTGTCGCCGGCGGTCGCGGCGGCAACGGCGGTTCGCGGAACGCTCTCGGGTCCGACCGACGTGAACTCCGACTGACCCACGAATCGAGGACGGGAATGGAAGCCTTTCGCACACATACCGGTATCGGCGTACCGCTTCGGCGGTCCAATGTGGATACCGACCAGATCATTCCGGCGGTGTATCTCAAGCGCGTCACCCGAACGGGTTTCGAGGACGGATTGTTCGCAACGTGGCGGACGGATCCCTCATTTGTGCTGAACCTGAGCCCGTTTGACCGGGGGTCTGTCCTGGTCGCCGGTCCCGATTTCGGCACCGGATCCTCCCGCGAGCACGCGGTGTGGGCGCTCATGGATTACGGATTCCGGGTCGTCATCTCGTCTCGCTTCGGTGATATTTTCCGGGGCAATGCAGGGAAAGCGGGCCTACTGGCGGCCGAAGTCGCCCAAGACGATGTTGAACTTCTCTGGAAGCTCATCGAGCAGAGTCCGGGCATGGAACTCACTGTCAATCTTGAAGATCGAAATGTCGTCGCCGGAACGGTGGTGCTGCCGTTCACGATTGACGACCATACTGCGTGGCGGCTGCTTGAGGGACTCGACGATATAGCCCTTACGCTGCGGAAACTCAATCAGATCCAGTCTTTTGAGGCCGCACGTCCCGACTGGAAACCGCGCATTCTTCCGGCCTCTTGAAAGGCCCGTCGCGGTACCTGCACACTGCGTCCGCCACCGGTCAAGGGCGGCAACCGGATTGCAAAAAAATTTATTTCATAACACTGAAACTGGGCGTGGCTCTTGGAGATTTGCTGGATAAGGGTTTACCGTGTCCTCTAGTCGGTTCGCACAAGCGAGAACCACTGACTTGGAGGGACTGGATGAACAAAGCGGAGCTCATTGACGTACTCACACAGAAATTGGGCTCGGACCGTCGGCACGCGACTGAGGCCGTAGAAAATGTCGTCGACACCATCGTGCGCGCCGTGCACAAAGGTGAAAGCGTCACGATCACCGGATTCGGTGTTTTCGAACAGCGGCGTCGCGCCGCGCGCGTGGCTCGTAACCCACGCACCGGCGAGACGGTAAAGGTAAAGCCCACATCGGTACCGGCGTTCCGTCCGGGCGCCCAATTCAAAGCGGTTGTATCTGGCGCACAGCGCCTCTCAGCGGAAGGACCGGCAGTGAAACGTGGTGTTGGCGCGGGAGCGGCTAAGAAGGCTCCTGCTAAGAAGGCTCCTGCTAAGAAAGCTCCGGCCAAGAAGGCCCCGGCCAAGAAGGCCCCGGCCAAGAAGGTCGTGAGGAAGATCGTCAGGAAGGCCGCGGCCAAGAAGGTCGTGCGGAAGGTCGTCAGGA
>CAZZHX010000066.1:0-13778 GCA_964653535.1 uncultured Mycobacterium sp.
CAATGTTGCCGAATTCCCGCAGGTAGCCCTTCTCGGCGGAGATTTCTAGGGCGCCGGGTGGGGCGCCGGGTGGGGCGCCGGGCGTCTCATGTTCGCCGTCGCGGCGGACAGCGGTCCGCCAGCCGCGCAGCCGGCCGGTGATCGTGTCCGCGAGGGCGCTCACGTCAGCGGGGCCACAGCCGGGGCCCGCGACGATCCGGGCGCTGGCGTGCTTGGGCAGCCTGGTCAGGTTGCGTGGCGCCGCAACGGGGGTCGCGCGCAGGCTGCGGGCGTGCTCGAGCATCCGCGGGGTGAGGCAGCCGACGAGGGACACGAACAGCAGCACGTAGATCGCGGTGAACCAGAAGCTGGAGAACACGTCGAAGGCCTGCACCCTGTCGAGCCAGGGCCCGATCACCGGGTGGGCCGCAAGGTAGTCGTCGACCTTCCCGGCGTTGAGGTTGCGCTGCGGCAGCAGCGCGCCGGGTATCGCGCCCAGCGCGAGGAGGAACAGCAACACGAGAGCGGTACCCATCGAGGTCAACGTGCGCCAGGTGTTGCGCGCTTTCCCGGCGAGCGCAGCTACCGGGGTGCTCATATCGGTAACCTCACATCCGACGCGAAGGCGTCGCGCAGCCACGACACGACGTCGTTCCACACCCCGGTGACGAGCAGGGCGCCGACCGCGATGAGCAGTGCGCCACCGAAGATCTGGATGGGCCTGGTGTGCCGCCGCAGCCAGCCCAGGCCCGCCACCGCGCCGGCCGAGCCGAGCGCCAGCGCCACGAAAGGGATGCCCAGACCCAGGCAGTAGGCGATCACCAGCACGATCCCGCGGGCCACGCTGGCGCCGTCGGTGGCCGACGCGACGGTGACGACCCCGGCGAGCGTCGGCCCTAGGCACGGGGTCCAGCCGAGCGCGAACACCGCGCCCAGCAGCGGTGCCCCCGCGACCGTCGTCACCTGCCGCGGGCGCAACCGAGCCTGGCGTTGCAGGGCGGGGATCAGACCCACGAACACCAGCCCCATGACGATGGTCAGCACCCCGCCGACTCGTTGCAACAGCAGCTGGTTGGTGATCAGCGTCGTCGTCATGCCGAGCACGGCGACAGTGCCCAGCACGAACACCGTGGTGAACCCGGCGACGAACAGTGCCGCGGACCCCGCGACGCGCCAGCGCGCGCCGGGCGGGGCCGTGAGCGCGCCCGGTTGCGGCTGCTCCTCGACACCGACGACTGCGGCCAGGTAGGACAGGTAGCCGGGAACCAGCGGCACCACGCACGGCGAGGCGAAGGACACCAGACCGGCCAGCAGGCACGCACCCAGCGCCAGCAGCAGCGGGCCGGCGGCGGCGGTCTGGGTGAATCCGTTCACTGCAGTGGCTCCTGCGCCAGCCGCAGCACCACGGGCTGCAGATCCGCGGCGAGCAGCGGCCGCAGGAACACCGCCGCGACCCGGTGCTGGCGATCCAGCACCAGCGTGGACGGGATGACGGTGGTGGGGTACTTGCCGCCGAAGGCGATCAGGGTGCGCATCGGCGGGTCGTCGATGGACGGAAAACTCAGGTGTCGGTCGGTGACGAAGTCCAGCGCCGCCTGGCGGTTGTCGTCTCGCACGTTGATGCCGAGGACGGACACCCCGGCCGCGCGGGTGGCGTCGTACACCGCCTGCAGTTGGCCGGCCTCTGCCCGGCACGGCCCGCACCACTGGCCCCAGATGTTGATGACGACGACCCGGCCGGCGAACTGCGGGTCGTCGAGCGACAGCGTGCGCGCGGGGTCCGCGAGGTCGGGCCCGGACAGCGGGCCGGGGCGGCCACGGGCCGACGGCGGGTCGTAGGCGATGTCCGTTTTCCCGCCCGGGGAGACGAACTCGAAGGTGCCGCCCTGGGCCACCGCGTCGCGGCCCGTCGAACAGCCCCCCAGCAGACCCGGGATCAGGGCCGCCGACACGGCCGCGACCATGCCCCGCAGCCCTGCGTTCACTGCGCCGCCGGCTCGAGGTACTTGACGTCGACCAGCCGGTCGCCTTCGTAGACCAGGGTGGTCACCGACGCCAGCGAGCATTTCCGCCGCCGGGGGTTGTGCCAGAGGCGCCGCCCGGTCACATGCAACCGCAGCGTCCACACCGGCAGTTGGTGGCTGACGCACACCACCTCCTGGCCTGCGGCCCGCGCGCGCGCCTTGTCCACCGCGCCGGCCATCCGGGCCGCGATGTTCGCGTACGGCTCGCCCCACGACGGCGTGAACGGGTCGCGCAGCCGCCACCAGAAGCGCGGGTCGAGCAAGGCACCGTCGCCGGGTCCCACGCGGCGGCCCTCGAAGAGGTTGTCCGACTCGATCAGGCCGGGGTCGGTGTCCACCACCAGTCCGTGCTTGGCGGCGATCGGCGCGGCGGTTTCCTGGGCGCGCTGCAGCGGGGAGGCGATCACGGCGGCGATGTCGCGGTCGGCCAGCGCGTCGGCCACCGCGGCCGCCTGGGTCCTGCCCGTATCCGACAGGCGAAAGCCGGGCAGCCGCCCGTAGAGGATGCCGTCGGGGTTGTGCACCTCGCCGTGGCGGACCACGTGCACCCGGGTCTGCGCGGCCATCAGATACCGTCCTGCGCGGTGGCTGCCGCGGCCCGGCGGGCCGCGGCGGGTAGGGCGTCGGCGATCAGTTCGAATGCGGCGTCGTCCAGCGCCGTCGAGACGAACCACGACTCGTAAGCGCTGCACGGCGGGTACACGCCCGCCTCGAGCAGGGCGTGGAAGAACGCCGGGTAGCGCCATGTCTGGCTGGCCCGCGCGGACGCGAAGTCCGTCACCGGCGTCTCGGCGAAGAACACGCTGAACATGTTGCCCGCTCTCGAGATCTGGTGCGGCACAGCGGCGTGCGCGAGCGCCTCGGACATCAGCCGGATCAGCCGGTCGGCGTTGACGTCCAGCGTGGCGTACACCGCGGCGTCGGCGGCGCGCAGCGTCGCCAGGCCGGCGGCCACGGCCACCGGGTTCCCCGACAACGTGCCGGCCTGATACACCGGGCCCAGCGGCGCCAGGCGTTCCATCACCTCGGCCCGGCCGCCGAACGCCGCAGCCGGCAGGCCGCCGCTCATCACCTTGCCGAACGTGAACAGGTCGGCGGCCACCGGATCGATTCCGTACCAACCATTTCGGCTCACCCGGAAGCCCGTCATGACCTCGTCGACGATCAGCAGTGCACCGTGCTGCGCGGTGATCGCGCGCAGCGCCGCGTTGTAGCCGGCGGCGGGCGGGACGACACCCATGTTGCCGGGGCTGGCCTCGGTGATCACCGCCGCGATCTGCTCACCGAAGCGGTCGAACGCCGCACGCACGGCGTCGACGTCGTTGTAGGGCAACACGATGGTGTCGGCCGCCGTCGCGCCGGTGACACCGGGCGAGGACGGCAGGCCCAGCGTCGCCATGCCTGAGCCCGCGTCGGCGAGCAGCGCGTCGACGTGGCCGTGGTAGCAGCCGGAGAACTTGACGATCTTGGCCCGACCGGTGAACCCGCGGGCCAGCCGGACGGCGCTCATCGTGGCCTCGGTGCCGGAGTTCACCAGCCGGATCCGCTCAACCGGCGCGACCCGCCCGATGATCTCGGCGGCCAACTCCGATTCCGCCGGCGTGGGCGCCCCGAAGGACAGGCCGGAGGCGGCGGCGGTGGCAACGGCGTCCACCACTGCCGGGTGGGCATGGCCGAGGATCATCGGCCCCCAGGAACAGACCAGGTCGACGTAGCGATTGCCGTCGGCGTCGGTGAGCCGGCAGCCATGGGCCTCGGTGATGAAGCGCGGGATGCCGCCGACCGCCGTGAAGGCGCGCACCGGGGAATTCACCCCGCCGGGAATCACCGCACACGCTTGCGCGAACAGCCGGGCCGACACCTCGGTAGCGGGCGCGGGCGCCTCAACCCCGGCCGTGGCCTGGTTCCTGTTCCCCATGACGGCCAGTGTTCCAGACAACCCGCCGCGGGTTGCTGCCCGGAGGCGAGCACGGGTTGAATAACGGTATGCAGCTGCCGCAGGGACTTGCCCGGTTCAACCGCTACGTCACCAACCCGGTCCAGCGGCTCTGGGCCGGGTGGCTGCCCAGCTTCGCCATCCTCGAACACAGGGGACGGCGCTCCGGTCGGGCGTACCGGACCCCGGTCACCGTGTTCACCACCAGCGTCGACGGCAAACCCGGGTTCGCGATCGTGCTGACCTACGGCCCGGACCGCGACTGGCTGAAGAACCTGACCGCGGCGGGCGGCGCCCGGATGCGTCACAAGGGCAGGACCTTCGGCGTCACCGACCCGCGGGTGGTCACCGTGGACGACGCGGCGACGCATGTCACATCTGGGGTTAGGGGCGTTTTCGCCAAGCTGCCGTTCGAGCAGGCGGTGTTGCTGACCCGGACGCCCTGACTCCCCGGGCCCGGGAATGGGCCCTGGCAACGACGTACAGCCCGAGCAGGACCGCCCAGGACACCAGGCTGAGCCACAGCTGGCCACGGGCCGAGCGGTCGAACGCCATCTGGACCAGCACGGCGGTGATCGCGCCGAGGGTCGCCACCGACAGCACCGGGAACAGCCACATCTTGACCCGCAGCTGCTCCGCGGGTGTCCGGCGGCGGAGCACGATCTGCGACAGCGCGATCAGCCAGTAGACGAACAAGATGACGGCGCCCGAGGAGTTGAGCAGGAACAAAAACACCGTGTCGGGGGCGACCCACGCCATGGCGACACAGCCGAAGCCGACGGCCGACGACCACAGGATCGCGGTGTGCGGCACGCCCCGTCCGCTCACGCCCACGAGCCGGGCCGGCGCCTGGCCCCGCTGGGCCAGAACGAACAGCATCCGCGACGCCGTGTAGAGGCCCGAGTTCAGGCAGGACAGCACCGCGGTGAGCACGACGGCGTTCATCACCTGATCCGCGCCGGGAAGCCCGATCTGCCGCAGCGCGGCGACGTACGGCGAGGCGCCCGGCTCGACGGAATTCCACGGCAGGATGACGACGAGCAAGAAGACCGAGCCGACGAAGAAGATTCCGATTCGGGCGACGACCGACCTTGTCGCCCGCTCGACGGCGCGCTGTGGGTCGCTGCTTTCGGCGGCGGCAACGGTGACGATCTCGGCTCCCACCATGGAGAAGATCACCACCACGACGGCGGCGAAGACGGCCCCGACGCCACGGGGGAAGAATCCGCCGTGCGCGGTCAGGTTGGCCAGGCGCGGGTGATGGCCCGACACCAGAACGAACACCGTGCCCACAACGAGGAAGAGGCCGATCATCGCGACTTTGATTCCGGCGAACCAGAATTCGAATTCGCCGAACGACCCCACCGAGAACAGATTGGTTGCGGTCATCACCAGCATCAGGCACAGCGACAGCAGCCACAGCGGCGCGTGGAACCAGTAGCCCAGGACCTTGCCGCCCGCGACGGCCTCGAAGCCGACCACGATCACCCAGAAGTACCAGTAGAGCCAGGCGACGGAAAACCCCGCCCACCCGCCGAGAGCCTGCGCCGCGTAGTCGGCGAACGACCCGGTTGACGGGTTGGCGGCGGCCATCTCGCCCAGCATCCGCATCACCAGGACGATCAGCAGCCCGCAGAGCAGGTACGTCAGGAAGGCAGCCGGACCGGTGTCCCGGATCACGACGCCGGACCCGACGAACAGGCCGGCGCCGATCACGCCGCCGAGGGCGATCATGCTCAGCTGCCGCTGCGACAGTCCCTGCCTCAGCTGCGCGCCGCCGGCCACGTCGCTCCCTCCCTACAGGTCACCAGCACATGTCCGGACAGTCACGGCAGGTCACGCATTGCTTCCAGTTCGACATGGCCCGGACGGAAAAGCGTGTCCCTCCCGGCATCATTGCGATCATGCCTCACCTCAACCGTAGGGCGATGCTGCGCATGGGTGCCGGGGCCGGCCTGGGATCCGCCGGCCTGTTGGCGTTCAGCGGGCTGCTCGACCCGACCGCACCGCAGGCGGCGCCCGCGGTGCGGGGTCCCGCCCCGTTCGAGCCCCCGAGCGCGGGCGCCGCGCTGCCCACGAAGCTCACCGGCTCGTTCGTGTCGGCGGCCCGCGGGGGCATCAAGACCAACTACGCGATCGCCGTGCCGCCCGGGCAAACCGGCGCACTGCGCACGGTGATCGCGCTGCACGGCATGGACGCCGACGCCAACCAGATGTTCGACATGGGCGTCACGGAGGGGCTGGCCCGCGTGGTCAAAGAGGGCAAGCCGCCGTTCGCGGTGGTGGGCGTCGACGGTGGCAACACCTACTGGCACACAAGGGCATCCGGGGAGGACTCCGGCGCGATGGTGCTCGACGAGTTGCTGCCGATGCTTTTCACCATGGGCTTCGACACCTCCCGGGTGGGATTCATGGGCTGGTCGATGGGCGGGTACGGTGCGCTGCACCTGGGCGCCAAGTTGGGGCCGTCGCGCACCGCCGGCATCTGCGCGATCAGCCCCGCGTTGTTCGCCTCCTTCAACGACACCACCCCGGGCGCGTTCGACAGCAACGACGACTGGGTCCGCAACAGCGTGGTGGGTGTGCCGGCCCTGAATGCGATTCCCCTGCGGGTGGACTGCGGAATTTTCGACCGCTTCTATCCCGTCGCCAAACAATTCGTGAGTCAACTCACGACTCCGCCGGCAGGCAGCTTCTCCATGGGCGGGCACGACCTCGGGTACTGGCGCACGCAATTGCCCGGCGAGCTGGGTTGGATCGCGGGCCGACGATGACCACGGCCATCAGTTTCGCGCGAAGCGAACCAATCGCGCGCGCAGGAACGTCATACTGGACAACGTCTTCGGGAGGTAGGGGATGAGTGCGTTGCTGCTGGCCTGCATCGCGGTCGCTGCGCCGGTTGCCGGGATGGGCCTGATGCAGATGCAGGCGCGCCTGGAGCGATGGGACTACGAGCGCCACGCGGACGACTGACCGCTCACATTCGCTTCTTAGTAAAGAGTTAGAGGCAGTTGTCCCTCCCCTTATGTTCGCGGCCTAGCGTCGTCTTCAACGCTGTGCGGGAGGGACGCTTATGATCAGCACGATCACCACCATTGACTGCGGTACCGCTCAGGTTCGGGCGCACTGCCGCCACCTGGCAACCGTGGTCACCATCGAGGGCGACATCGACGCCGCGAACGTCGAACGGATCGCTGTGTACCTCCGTCGTTTCCTTCTGGGCGACAGCCCGGTGGTGCTCGATATGACTGAGGTCGGCCACATCACCTCCGCTGGGCTGTCTCTGTTGCTCACGTTCGACGACGACTGCGACGGCGCCGGCCTGGGGTGGACGTTGGTCGCGGGCCCGGCGGTCTCCAGGTTGCTGAACGACACCGCGGCCCGGGACGCGTTCCCGACTGCGGGGTCGGTGCGCGAGGCGCTGCGCGATTTGGCCGACGCCATCGTCAGCCGCCGCCAGATGGTGCTGCCGCTGATCAAGAAGACGGCCTAGTACCGGTCGAATCGTTCGGCCTCGCGACTCCTCCGCTTGACGCTCCATCGGGTTAGTGGAAGCATGCCTACCTAATCCGGTGCGCGGCGGCGTGGAAGGAATCCCCTGGTGGCCCTGAACTCTCTACTTGATGTGGAATTGGCGGTTCCTGACGCCGCTGAGCTGGAGGCTTTCTGGCTGCGTCGGGGCCTACAGTCCACCACCCCCGGCGTGCTGGGCACCGCCGAGCGGCCCACGCAGCTGCGGGTGCGGGAGGGCGGCTACCGGCACGTGTCGGAGGTGCGTCTGGGCTGTGACACGGCCGCGGACCTCGATGGCCTCACCGCGCGGCTGGACGGCATCGGCGTGGCCTACACCCGCGACGACGTCTCGGTTCGGTGCGCCGACCCGGTTCTCGACCACGACGTCGTGGTGCAGATCGGCGAAGCGGCTAAGCTCGCCCCGGCACCCGAGCGCCAGTTCAACGGCCCCGGGGAGCTCTCCCGGGTCAACCGCCGGTCGTCGGCCATCGCCGCCGAGCGGCCGTCCGCCCCGAGACGCGTCGGCCACGTCGTGTTCGGCTCACCGGACGTCGAGGCCAGCGCAAACTTCTACCGCCGCGGTATCGGCATGAAGCTCTCCGACACCGTCGGCGGTGGTCTCGCTCAGTTCCTGCGCTGCTCGCCCGATCACCACAACATGCTGCTCATGCCCGCGCCGGTGCCCTGCATGAACCACTACGCGGTGGAGTGCAACGACGCCGATGCCATCGGCCGCCTGGGCATGGAGGTCGTCGGCGAGCGGCCCGAGGCGTCGGTGTTCGGCGTCGGCCGTCACATCATCGGCTCCAACATCTTCTGGTACTTGCTCGACCCCGCCGGCGGCATGTTCGAACTATTCACCGACATGGATCAGATCACGGACGACGAACTGTGGGAGGCGCAGGAATGCCGCGACTGGGATCCGGTCTCCGCCGCCTGGGAGCCGGCAGCGGCCAAGGCCGACTTCTACCTGCCCACCGACATCGAGGACATCGCCCGGGGGCGCGAGGCGGCCGGCCGCTAACCATGGATCTTGGCATCGCCCGGCGTCGAGCCATCGTGTGCGGGTCGACCCGCGGGTTGGGCCGCGCATGCGCGGAGTCATTGGCCCGGGAAGGCG
Organism: uncultured Mycobacterium sp.; assembly: GCA_964653535.1. Classification (GTDB taxonomy): domain Bacteria; phylum Actinomycetota; class Actinomycetes; order Mycobacteriales; family Mycobacteriaceae; genus Mycobacterium. The sequence continues at coordinate 8,573 of CAZZHX010000066.1, forward strand.
TCGACCTGGTGGTCAACGGCCGCACCGGAGCGCAGCAGGCGGCCGCGGAGTTGGCCACCGAATTCAATGTCTCGGCCATCGGTGTCGACGCCGACATCAACACCGAGCAGGGCCGGGAACTGCTTCTCGGCGCATGGCCCACACCGGACATCCTCGTCAACAACAATGCCGGTCCATCTCCATCGGTCTTCGTCGACACCACCGCGCAGGCCTGGCAGGACGCACTGGCGGCCAACATGCTGGCCCCGTTGCACCTCATCCAGGCCGTCCTGCCCGGCATGCGGGAGCGCCGCTTCGGCCGGATCGTGAACATCACCTCGGCCATGGTGACCACTCCGAACGCCCTGATGACTCCGTCGGTGGCCGCCCGCGCGGGCCTGACCGGCGTCACCAAGGCGGTCGCCGGCGACGTCGCCGCCGACAACGTGACCATCAACAACCTCCTGCCGGAACGCATCAACACCGGCCGCCAGCGCCAGATGGCCGACTTCGCGGTTGCCACCCGAGGCATCACCCTCGAGGAGGCCTACGCCGAGATCGCCGCCACCATTGCCGCAGGGCGGCTCGGGCGCCCCGAGGAGTTGGGCGATGCCTGCGCATACCTGTGTTCGGTTCAGGCCGGTTACATCTCGGGACAGAACCTGCACGTCGACGGCGGCAGTTATCGGGGGCTGATCTGATGGACACGTCGGTACTCATCGTCGGTGGCGGCCCCGTCGGTCTGATCACGTCGATCCTGCTGGATCGTCTCGGGGTCGACAATGTGGTCGCGGAGCGGCGCGCGGACCCGCAGACCGCCCCGGCCGCCCACGTCGTCAATGCCCGAACCTTCGAGATCTGCCGGGCCGCCGGCGTCGACATGGCGCGGGTGGCGGCCGCATGCCAACCCGCCCCCGAGGGCGCGTGGGTGCGCTGGGTGACATCCCTCGCCGGCACCGAACTCGGCCGGGTGCCGTTCGAAAATCAGCTCCACCTTGAGGAGTTACTGAGCGTCACCCCGACCCCACTGCGCAACCTGTCCCAGAACCGCTTCGAACCGATCCTGCGCGCGCACGTCACCAACCTGCGCGGCGGCCTGGAATGGGTTGGCGCCGCAGCCGATTCCGAGGGTGTCAGCAGCCACTTCACCTCCGAGGAGACGATCCGCAGCCGGTATGTGCTCGGTTGCGACGGCGCCGGCAGCAGGGTCCGCAAATCGCTGGACATCACCATGGAGGGCCCCGATCAGCTGCAGGCCTTCGTGATGATCCACGCCAAGGCCGACCTGCGTCCCGTGATCGGGCACCGTCCCGCCACGCTGTACTGGATCATGGACCCCGCGATCCGCGGCACCTTCGTCGCGCACGACCTCGCCTCGGAGTGGGTGTACATGCACGAGTGGGATCCCGAGGCGGAGCCGATCGAGAAATTCACCGACGACTACGCCGCCGCCCTGTTCCGGCGTGCCGCCGGCGCCGACGTCGACCTGACGATCCGCCACGTGGGCACCTGGCGGGCGACCTGCCAGATCGCCGAAAGCTACCGCGACGGCCGGATCTTCCTCGTCGGCGACGCCGCTCACCGGTTCCCGCCCAGCGGCGGCCTGGGCCTGAACACCGGCGCCGCCGACGCTCACAACCTCGCCTGGAAATTGGCCGCCGTTCACCACGGTTGGGCGCCGGAGACCCTGCTGGGCAGCTACGAGTCCGAGCGTCGGCCGGTCGCACAGCTGAACGCCCAGAAGAGTCTGGAGAACGGCATGAAGTTGTTCGACGTCTGGAACGCCCTGGAGTCGGAATCCCCTGCCGCGCTGGACGTCGCGATCGCCGACCAGGAAGAGCACTTCGACATGCTCGGCCTGCAACTGGGGTTCGCCTATCCCGCGGGCTCCGGACCCGTGATCGACGATGGACAACCGCTGCCGCATCGTGACAACGTCGTCCGCCAGTACGTGCCGTCTACCAACCCCGGTGTGCGACTGCCGCACCGATGGGTCACCCCGGAGGTCTCGACGCTCGACCTGATCGCCCTGGACACCATGACCCTGCTGACGTCGTCACCGCAGTGGTCGGCCGCCGGACGGGCCGTCGCCGATCGCGTCGTGCCGGTCCGGGTCGTCGCCGACGACACGGGACTGGCCGAAGGCGGGGCGTTATTGGTGCGGCCCGACCAGCATGTGGCCTGGCGGGCCCCGGACCAGGTGAGCGATCCGGTGGCCGCCTTGCGGGCCGCGCTGGACACCCTGTTCGCCGGATCGGAGCCGTCATCATGAGACTGGCCAATCACGCCGGGCGGGCGACCATCGTGCGCGCCACGGGCGGCATCGACGTCGGGGACGCCTCCGGCGGCCGCTTCGGCCCCGACATCGGGGACATCTACGCCCACTGGGACGACTTCGCGACGTTCGCGGCGGACCTGCCGGACGACGCACCGCTGCGTGTCATCGACCCCGCCCGCCTCGGGTCGCCGGTACCGCGACCGCCCCAGGTGTTCGCCGTCGGTCTGAACTACCGGGACCACGCACAGGAGACCGGCATGACCCCGCCGGAGATCCCCGCGGTCTTCACCAAGTTTCCCGCCAGTCTCGCCGGACCCTTCGACGACGTTCTGTTGTCCGGGACCACCGTCGACTGGGAGGTGGAGTTGGTCGTGGTGATCGCCCACCGGGTCGACTTCGTCGCCGAAGAGGACGCCTGGGCGCACGTGGCCGGTGTCAGTGTCGGCCAGGACATCTCCGATCGCACCACGCAATTCGCCGCCGGGGCCCAGTTCTCGCTGGGCAAGTCCTACCGCGGGTACGGGCCCATCGGCCCGTGGTTGGTCTCCCCCGACGAGCTGGCCGATCGGGACGCACTGCCGTTGCGCTGTTCGATCAACGGCCAGATCGTCCAGGACGCCAACACCGCGGAGATGATCTTCTCAGTGGGCGCGCTGATCTCCCGCATCGCCGAGATCTGCCCGCTGCTGCCCGGTGACGTCATCTTCACCGGCACCCCCGCCGGATGTGGCGTGGCGGCCAAACCGCCCCGCTTCCTCGCGCCGGATGACTCACTCGAGAGCACGATCGAGGGCGTCGGAACGATCCGCAACGTGATGCGCGCTGCTGACCAGACGGGGAGGGGATGACCGATGAGCGCAGAGGTGGTTCTGGAGGCCCTGCGGTGGCGTTACGCCGCGAAGGCGTTCGACGCCGCAGCGCACGTGTCGGATGAGGACTGGTTCGCCCTCACCGAAACCTTCCGGTTGTCGCCGTCGTCCTACGGGGTGCAGCCCTGGAAATTGATCGATGTCGTCTCGCCTGGGGTTCGGGAGGCACTGGCCCTGGCCGCCCCGCTGAACAGCACGAAAATCCTCACCTGCTCGCGCCTGGCGGTGCTGGCCAACCTTCGGCGCGTCGCCCCGGACTACCTGGAGTCCCACTTTTCCAACATCGCCTCGGCCCGCGGTCTCGACCGTGAGAAGATCACCGGTTTCGCCACGATGGTCGCGGCGGACATCGATGCGAAAGGAGCAGCCGGCCAGGCGAATTGGGCGCTATCGCAGACCTATATCGCGCTGGGCTTCATGGCTTCTGCCGCGGCGCTGATGCGCATCGACATGTGCCCCATGGAGGGCATCGATCGTCCGGCCTTCGACGAGATCCTCGGCCTGTCCGGCACCGACTACACCTGCGCGGTCGGCGTGGCCGTCGGCTACCGCGCGGCCGATGACCCCTATCAGCACCTGCCCCGGGACCGTTTCGACCGGGACGTCGTCATCACGACCGTGTGACCGATCCCCGCCACGGCCAGCATCCCGCCCGTCGCCAGCAGCAGCATGGTGAGCAGCAACAGCGCAGGGTCGTACACGAGTGACGTGGTGACCGGCTGCCCCTCGGCGACGGGCGCGACCGGCACTGTGTGCTGACTATCCAGCCAACACGCTCCCGCGCCGAGGAGCGCCAGGACCGCCGCGGTGAGTTCGATCCATGCCCGGGTGATCACGGCGGCGACCCGGTGTCGTCGTCCTGATGCTCCACGCGCTCCTGAACCAGCGGCGTCAGCACATCCCGGAGGAGTCGGTGATGACGGGCCCACGCCTGGGCGGTGCGCCCCTCGGTCAGCTTCAGTCCGATGCCGACCCGGCCGCGCGGCACCCCGACCAGTTCGCCGAGCGCCCGCGCCGACTGCCACGTCTCCAGGTCAGTGCCGGACGCCTTCGGGTGCTTCGCCTCCGGATAGATCATGACGATTTCGCGGAGCAGGATCGTCTCGGTGCCCGCGCGCAGTGCGTCCTCGGTCAACTCCACCGACACGTGCATGCGGGCCGCCTTGATCTGCAACGCCACAAACGCCGACACCATCACCAGGAAGATCGCCGGAACCACCAACCCGACCCCGGCGCCTGTCCACACCTCGATGAGAACCAGCGACAGCGCCGAGAGCGGGCCCAGAAGCAACCAGTACCAGCTCGCGCCGGGCTCGAAGAACACTCGCTTGGGCTGGGCTTCCCCCATCTCAGGTGAGCCAACCCGCCGCCGCCGCGGCCCAGTAGGTGAGCACGATGTCGGCCCCGGCGCGGCGGATGCCGGTCAACGTCTCCAGCGCCGCCGCGCGCTCGTCGATCCAGCCGTTGGCCGCCGCGGCGCACACCATCGCGTACTCACCCGACACCTGGTAGGCGGCCACCGGTACCGGAGACATCGAGGCCGCCGCCGACACCACGTCCAGATAACCCGACGCGGGTTTGACCATCACCATGTCGGCGCCCTCGTCGAGGTCCAGCGCGATCTCGTGCCGCGCCTCGCGGGCGTTGCCCGGCTCCTGCTGATAGGTGCGCCGGTCCCCGGACAGGCTGGAACTCACCGCCTCACGGAACGGGCCGTAAAACGCCGAGGAGAACTTGGCGGCGTAGGCGAGGATCGCCACGTCGGTGCGGTCCGCGGCGTCCAGGCCGTCGCGAATGGCGGCCACCTGGCCATCCATCATCCCGCTCGGGCCCACCACGTGAGCCCCCGACTCCGCCTGCGCGACAGCCAGTTCCACGTATCGCGCCAGCGTGGCGTCGTTATCGACCCGCCCGCGTTCGTCGAGGACACCGCAGTGCCCGTGGTCGGTGAACTCGTCCAGGCACGTGTCGGCCATCAACACGGTGGCGTCGCCGAGATCCTTGGCCAGGTACCGCAGGGCGACGTTGAGGATGCCGTCCGGGTCGGTGCCGGCCGAGCCGGCGGGGTCCTTGTCCTGCT
>CAZZHX010000067.1:0-1626 GCA_964653535.1 uncultured Mycobacterium sp.
CGACGACGCCGGGAACCCTCCTGGCCGCCCTCGGCGTCGGAAACAGTTCGCGCCCGCTACCGACGGGACCGGTGAGGACGCCGCCGTAGCGGGGACGGCCCTCCGTGTCGAAGCCGGTGACCTCGACCGCCACCGACCGGTAGTGCTCGCCCACACCGACGTGGTCGCCGCCGAAGGAATCACCGAACACCGCGGCCATCCGCCCGTCGGGGAGCACGACGATCTCGCCGAGGTCGGCCGCGGAGATCCCCGGAATGCCGGGAGCGGAGCCGGTGCCGGCGACCGGGCCGATCCTGCGGACCGTCACGCTGGGCAGCTAGTCAGGGCTCAGGAGCTGGCGGATCCGGGGCCCAGTTTGGTGGCCGCGAAGGTCGCCGCCTGGTTCGTCATGCCGGACGCGACGTAGGACACGTGCGCGATCATGTTGCCGCCCGGGGAACAGATCGGGTCGTCGGGGGCGCAGAGGCTGATGGTCTTGGCGCCGTAAATCGGGTTGAGCGTGGGCAGCGGTTGACCGCCCCACAACATGGTCGAGAATCCGCTGGACGGCTCACCGAACAGCGCGACGGCGGCGACATGGTCCGCGGCCGATGCGGGCAGCTGCGTGGTGACCAGGTCGATGACCGTCGAGCCCTGCGAATACCCGCCCAGCACTATCTTGCTGTTCGGGCAGTTGGCGACGGTGTTCTGGATGTGCGCGGTCGCATCGCCGGCACCGGCCGACGAGCTGCCGTGGTAGTCGTCGCTTGCCGGATAGTTGACGGCATAGACGTCCACCGACCTGCCGTTGACCTGTGAGGTCAGGGACTGCACGAACGCCTCACCGACGTTGCCGAGGCCCGGTTCCTGGTGGGTGCCCCGCGCGAAGACCACCGCGACGTCGGAGCACGGGTCGGCGGAGGCGACCGGAACGGCGAGGGCCGCGAGGGGGAGTGCCAGCAACGTCCACGAGGCCGTCGCCCAGGCGGCAAGAACGCGGGCTGGGATGCGTGCGGTCATAGCCACATGCTGGCATACCGGCTGCGGCGGCGTCGCGCGCGGCTCCCGGGTGAGGCCACGTGTGATATCCGACCCGCGCGGGTTTCGGGGAAAGCCGGGACTTCCGGCGGCAGATTTCCTAGAGTGGAGTCACACAGGGTGGTAGGTCGCGGCGGCGGGGAAGGACGGTTCGGGGATGAGCTTTGTGGTGCTGCCGCCGGAGTTGAACTCGTCGCTGGTGTTCGGCGGCCCGGGGACGGCCTCCATGATGGCCGCGGCGACATCCTGGGACGGGCTGGCCGCCGACCTGGGCGCCGCGGCGCAGTCATTCGCCTCCATCACCTCGGGATTGACCGACCAGGCCTGGCAGGGTCCCGCCTCCGCGGCGATGATGCGGACAGCGACGCAGTACGCGGGCTTCCTCGGCGAGGCGACCGCCCAGGCCCAAGCCGCCTCCGCGCAGGCCCAGGGGATGGTCGGCGCCTTCGAGTCGGCCCTGGCGGCGACAGTGCACCCGCTGGCCGTGGCCGCAAATCGCAACTCGACTGTGCAGCTGGCGGCATCGAACCTGTTCGGCCAGAATGCGCCCGCGATCGCTGCCATGGAAGCCAACTACGATCTGGGAATTCTCCTGCGACAGGATCCGTC
>CAZZHX010000067.1:1636-13713 GCA_964653535.1 uncultured Mycobacterium sp.
GATGTGGTGGCGATGGTCGGCTACCACGGCCAGGCGTCGGCGTTGGCGGCCGCGCTGCCGTCGTGGTCGACGGCGCTGGAGGGCATCCCGGGCGAATTGGCGAGCCAACTGTCCGGCCTGGTCTCCGGCAGTACCGGGAACCCGGCGGCGAGCACGCTTCTCGACACCCTTCCGGGTCCGCTCGGCACTGTCGCGGAAGCCGTCGTCACCGTGATCAATGCGCCGACCGAGATTCTGTTCGGGATTCCGCTGATCAACCTCGGTCCGGTGGCGACCCTTGGCGGCAACGGCTCGACAGGGGTGGTCCCGCTATCGCTGTACCTGGAGACCGAGGCGTTGGCGAACGCCTCCGTCGGTACGGGATCTCCGGTACCACTCCTGGTCGACACCGGGTCGACCGGACTTGTGATCCCGTACCAGAAGGTCGGTGGGCTCCTGGGGCTGCTGCAGCTCGGCTTGCCCATCTCCGGCGGCATCAGCGGTTACAGCGGGGGACTGAACTACGCCTACCTCACCTACAACGCGACGGTGAACTTCGGGGGCGGACTGGCCACCCCGGCGACCCCGGTCAACGTCGAGTTCTTCGCCTGGCCCACGTCCCTGTCGTCGGCGCTGAACAACGGCTTCTCGTTCGAGCGGTTCTTCGCCGCCAACGGCGCCAGCGGCGTGCTGGGTCTCGGGCCGAATTCGGGTGGCCCGGGCCCGAGCATCCCGACCCAGGCGCTGCCCGGCAGCTTCGGCCAGGGCGTGTTCATCAACGAGACCAACACGGCCAACCCCTACATCCAGTTCGGGCCCGCACCGTCGGGTTTCGGAAACCCCATCGCCTCGCTCACCGGGGCACCGATCACGAACCTGAATGTCACCATCAATGGTGTTTCCGCTGGAACCTTCCGATCGACCATCGACTCTGGGGGCGTGCAGGGGACCATCCCGTTCAAAGCGCCGACGGGAGCCACCGTCAGCGTCTATGCGCCCGGCGTGGCCACGCCGCTGTACAGCTTCCAGAATGGGGTCGACTACTCTCCGTCGCAGTCCTCGGGCATCATGAACACCGGGGCCCTGATCTTCCTGCAGCACCCGATCTACGTCTCATACAGCCCCACCGGTGTGGGGACGACGGTCATTTACTGACACACCGTAGGTAGGGGCCACGCAGCACGCCATCGCGATCAGCGCGGCACTGCTGGCCGCCTTCTGGGCCGCCGTCGGGATTGTCGTCCGGCAGCGAGCCGCCCACAGGGTGCCCGCAGAACAGACCATCTCCGCGGCGATGGCCGCCTTCCGCGAGCCGTTGTGGTGGGCGGGCACACTCGCGGCCGTCGGTGGCTACGTGTTCCAGGCGGTGGCGCTGGCGAACGGTTCGTTGCTGCTCGTCCAGCCGCTCCTCGTGTCGTCGCTGCTGTTCGCCTTGCCGATGAGCGCGCGAGCCTCCCACCAACGCATCACCTGGGCCGAATGGGGCTGGGCGACGCTGCTGACGGCCGCCCTGATTGGGTTCGTGATCATCGGGAGGTCGCACGAAGGCAGCTACCACCCGCCCATACCCCCCTGGGCCCTGGCACTGGCCGTCACCGTGGCGCCGGTGGCCGCCTGCGTGATCGGCGCCCGCCGCGCCACCGGCCGCGTCCGCGCCATGCTGCTGGGGGGCGCGGTGGCCGTCCTACTCGGCACGATCGCCGTGCTGACCAAGGTCTGCACGCACCGCTTCGCCGTCGGCAGATGGCACGCCCTGCTGACCGTACCGGCCCCCTACGTGCTGATTGCGCTGGCGGCCGCGCTCACGGTCCTGCAGCAGGCGGCATTTCATGCCGGTGCGCTGCAGGCGTCGGTGCCGATCATGCTGGTCGGCGAGCCCATTGTCGCCGTGCTGCTCGGGGTGCTGTTCCTCGGCGAGCGCCTGACGGTACGGGGCCCGGCGCTCCCCGTCCTGGTCGCGGCGGTCGTGGCCATGGTCGTGGCCGCGATCGCGCTGGGCCGTAGCGAGGCGGCGGACTAGGCGACGTTGTCGTCAGGGTTTCTCGCTCAGCGCCCACGCCAGCGGGGTGTGCGCTTCTCGCGCCAGGCCCGAAGCCCTTCGGCCACGTCGTCGGTCGCCGCTACCACCTTGCGCATCGTCTCACCGAAGCGAACCGACTCGACCCACCCCATGTCCGGGGTGCGCCAGGCCACCTCCTTGGTCGCCCGCTGGGCCAGGGGAGCGGCCTCGGTAAGGGTCCGCGCCCAGGCGCGCGCCTCGGCCGCAAGGTCGCCGGGCTCGACCAGCTTCCAGATCAGGCCGGCCTCCTTGGCCCGCTCCGCGCTCATCGGCTTGCCGGTCAACAGCAGTTCCATGGCGTTGGCCCAGCCCACGCGCTGCGGTAGCCGGATGGCCCCGACGATGGTCGGCACCCCCAGTGACACCTCGGGAAAGCAGAACGTGGCCTCGGTGCTGGCGATCACGAAATCGCAGAACAGCACCCCGGTCAGCCCGTAGCCGATGCACGGACCGTGCACGGCCGCGATGGTGGGCTTGAACAGTTCCATCCCGCTTTCGAACGAGTTGATGGTCGGCTTCTCCCAGAACGTCCCACCGAAGGTGCCGACGGAGCCCTCGCCGTCCTTGAGATCGCCCCCGGCGCAGAACACGTCACCGTTGGCGGTGAGAATCCCGACCCAGGCGTCCAGATCGTCGCGGAATCGGTCCCACGCGGCATTCAGGTCTTGGCGGAGCGGACCGTTGATGGCGTTGCGGGCCTCCGGCCGGTTGAGGGTGATGGTGGCGACGTGGTCTTCCAACTCATAGGTGACGAGACTCATGCGACTGAGCCTATTTCGCCGCGCACGGCCGTGGGCGTACCGTCGCCGTCGTGGCACCGACACTCCGGCGATCAGCCCTCTACCTGCCCGGCAACAACGCCCGGGCGCTGGTCAAGGCGACGTCGCTGCCGGCCGACGTACTGGTCTTCGATCTTGAGGACGCTGTCGGACCCGACGCCAAAGCCGATTCCCGGGCGCGGGTCTGCGGGGCGATCTCGGCGGGGGACTATCGTGCCGCTGAAATCGTGGTGCGCGTCAACGGGCCGGGCACCGCCTGGCACGACGACGATCTGGCAGCGGTGGCCGGGCTGCCGGCTCACGGGGTGCTCGTGCCGAAGGTGGAGCACGGCGAGCAGGTCCAGGCGCTGGCGGCCGGGCTGCAGCGGCGGGGAGCTCCGGATTCTTTGCGGCTCTGGGTGATGATCGAAACGCCCGCAGCCGTCCTGCGCGCCGCGGAGATCGCCGCGGCCAGCGATCGCCTGGCCGTCCTGGTGGTCGGCACCAACGACCTCGTGAACGAGTTGCACGCCCTGCACGTCCCGGGACGGGCACCCGTCGCCGCAGCGTTGTCGTTGGCCGTCCTGGGGGCGAGGGCCGCCGGGAAGTGCGTCCTGGACGGGGTGTTCAACGACATCACCGACGACGCCGGTTTCCGGGCCGAGGCCCGACACGGCCGCGAGTTGGGTTTCGACGGCAAGACGCTAATCCACCCCACCCAGATCGCCCCGGCCAACGAGGTGTTCGGGCCGTCCGCCGAGGAACTGTCCCACGCCCGCGCAGTCGTCTCGGCCTACGAACGGGCCGAGGCGGCGGGACAGAGCGTCATCACCGTCGACGGCCGGATGATCGAGATGCTGCATGTGCGCGACGCGCGACGGATCCTGGCCCTGGCCGACCTCATCGCCTCACGAGCGGCCGGCGTCCCCGACGCTACCGGCCGTGCCGCTCGATCCACTCGGTGAGTGCGTCCTCGAGGGCGGTCGTCACGCCGACGCCGGCAGTGGCAGCGGCGCTCTCGAACCGGTCGACCAGGTCGGCCGGCAGGGGCAGATTCAACTTGGCGAGGGCCGGTTGGGACTTCACCGCCTCGTCCAAAGCGGACCCGTGTTTGGCGATGGTGGAGTCCATCATCGCCCGCATCGCGGGGATTTCGTCGAGCAGGCGGGCGAGTTCGTCGCGCTCGATCCACAGCACCTCCGCCGCCCCGATCGTCGTGACCGTCGCAGAGCGCAGTTTCCCCTGGCGAATCGCGGATTCGCCGATCACCTCGCCCGGTCCCAGGACGGCGACGCGGTTGTCGCCGACATACACGCCCACGTCACCGCTGAGCAGGATGAAGCAGTCGTCCGACGGGGTCTGCTCACGCATCAGCGGCCAGGGCTTGGACACAGCCGTGTGTTGTCCCGCGCCGACCAAACGCCCCAGCTCGTCGTCCGAGAACTGAGCGAATGCTGCGAACCCCCGTAACCGGCGGACATCCTCGTCGTTGTGGTCGTGGTCGTGGTCTTCGCCGTGGTCCTTGGCATCCACCTTCATAACTGGCTCCTCGTGCGCGATGTGAACCGGACAACGGCAGCGTAGCCCGAGCCGCCACGGTACCGTCGGAGTGGTGACGGTTCTGAGCCAATTGGCCGCGGTGCGCGAATCCCTGGGTGCGGGCTTGTTCCAGATGGTCGCCGGCCCCGACGGTCCGGAGAAACGGACCCGCATCCATGACACTCCGGGGCCGCGATGGTTCGGCGAGGACCGACCGATCCGCACGGTGCACGGCGACGCGTCCATGTTCGTCGGGGGCCTGCGCGCATTGCTGCTGCAGTCTTTGCACCCGCTGGCCATGGCCGGTGTCGCAGAGCACTCCGATTACAAGGGCGACCCCTGGGGCCGGCTGCAACGCACCAGCACCTTCCTGGCGGTGACCACCTTCGGCACGGCCACCGACGCGCAGCGCGCCGTCGACAAGGTGCGGGGGATTCACCGGCGGGTGCACGGGGTGGCTGCCGACGGCAGACCGTATGCCGCCGACGATCCCCACCTGTTGGAGTGGGTCCACATCGCCGAGGCCGACAGTTTTCTGCGCGCCCACCGGGTGTACGGCGCTACGCCGCTCGACCAGAGTGGACGGGATGGATACGTGGCGGACATGGCCGAGGTGGCTACCCGGTTGGGGGTGATCGATCCGCCGCGCACCGAACGCGAACTGACCGACCGGATCGAAGCCTTCCGGCCCGAGTTGCACAGCACGCCCGCGGCCCGCGAGGCCGCCCGGTTCTTGTTGCTGACGCCGCCGCTGCCGGTGGTCGGCTGGGCACCCTACGGACTGCTGACCGCTGCCGCGGTGGCGACGCTGCCGGCCTGGGCCCGAAAGCCTTTGCTGCTGCTGCATTTTCCGCCGATTGAGCGCACCGTGGTGCGAACGGCAGGACGCGCGATGGTCGGCGGCATCCGGTGGGCGATGACCAGTTAACGCTCTGCGGCGGCCCGGGCTAACGCTGCGGTGGCCGACCGCAATTGGTCGGCGGAATCCAGCCGCACCGGGAAACCGACCCGGGTGTAGGCCATCCCGCGCGGAGTGTGCACCCGCAGATCCAGACCGTAACGGTCGATGTCCGTGCACACCGCGGTGTCGGTGTCGGGATAACCGCCGAACACTCGCGCCATCGCCCCCAAGGCCGCGGCGTGATCGTCATTCAGGTGAGCCAGGGCACCAGCCGCGGAGGGCGCGATCGGATCCGGCGCGGCAGCGGCGTACTGCTCGCCGGTCGCCGAGTCCATCCGGCCGTAGCCGCCCACCCACCGCACCCGCGTAACGCCGAGCACCCATAGGGTGAAGTCGCTAAAGTCCAGGAAGTGGCGGCCGGCGGGCACCGCGTCCAGGTACGCCGCCCGGGCCTCGTCGAGGTCGGCGGCTAGGTCGGTTTCCGAGGGCCGGGTGACCACCCCGGCCAGGGTGATCCGGCTGCCGGCCAGCGGATCGGTGTCGCTGCTCGCCGCCACGATCGACAGGCTGGCCCTCGGGTCGCCGGCCAGGTTGCGGCCGTGCTCGGCCAGGGTGGAGACGCACAGCACCGGCATCCCTCGCAGCAGTCCGTACGCCACGTACGACGCCCACGGGTCGCCGTCGGGTGTCAGGGTCGCCAGCGTGGCGGCGTTGGTGGCGGCGGCGATAGTGCGGGCCTGCTCCGCCGCGGACGGACGGGCGTCGTTGGTCGGCGGGCGCAGTGGTGGCGGCATCGAGGGTGCGTCGCCGGGGTCACCGTGATCTCGAGCCGCCATGGACCCGAGGCTACTTCATGCGCCGCGAGGGGGAGTCCTACCGTCTAGGCTGATGACGTGGTCGGGGAGACGGCGGGCGCGGCGGACGACGCACCGTGGTCCGGCTTCCGTTTCGTGCGGGATGTCGTCCCCTCGGGCCACCGGATCCATGTGCACAACCTTGCGATTGCCGAGTTGCTGTTCGACGCCCGCAACGCCTATATCGCCGAGGGGGTCGGCCTGTCATGGCAGCGACTGTTCGACACCCAACGCAACCTGGTGATGCGCCGCCTGGTGATCGACTACGAGCGTGAGGCCCATGACGGGGTCGCCCTGAAGGTGGGAGTGCGGGCGGCGGGGCGCTCGCGACGCACGCTCACCCTCGACGAGGTGGTGTGGGGGGCCGAATCGGGGCTGCCGATCGTGGTCGCCCAGTCGGTGCACCTGGTGGTCCGCTTGGATGCGCCGGGGGCGATCGACCTGCCCGACGACGTGGTGCAGCAGTTCGAAGCCTACGAGGAACGGCCCCTGAGCGCGAGGCTCAGCTCGAGGCGCTGAGGATCTTGATCGCGAAGATGAGCGTGTCGCCCGGCTTGATTCCGGCGCTGGGCTGGCCCTGCGGGTAGCCATCCGCGGGGACCAAGACGACGCCGACCGTGGACCCGACGTTCTGGCCCGCGATGGCCTTCTGGAATCCCGGTACGACGTTGCCCAGGGGGAAATCGACCGGGGTGCCGCGTTCGTAGCTGCTGTCGAACACGGACCCGTCGCGCCCGTTGACGCCCATGTAGCACACCGACACGGTGGCCGCGGCGGCCACCACCGGCCCGGATCCGGCGTGCAGCGTGTGCACCTGGGTCTGAGTGACACTGAAGGGTGTCGTGACGGTCACGCTCGGCGCCGTCGTGTCCGTGGATCCGATGACCGCGACGCTGCCGGTGGTGCCGGTCAGCGTCCACTCGGCCTTCGCGCCGGCCGGGGGTGGCGCTGTCGGGCACGAGCCGGCCGCGGTGGCCGTGCCCGGTGCGACGAACGTCAGGACGGTTGCCGCGGTGGCTGACATCAGCGCAACGGCGGCATGCATACGGGAGGAGTTCACTGGTGTGACACTACCGGCCCGCGTTTCGGGCCAGCTCGATGGCGTACTGGTTGACGAAGGTGCCCGCCGGCGGATCTCCTTTGTCGCAGGTTCCGTCGGATTCGCCGGGACGTTTGATCCACAGGTAGGCGTCGGCATGCGCACCCGCGGTCGCCGCAGTGGGTGCGGCTCCCAGCGCCCTGCCAGCAGGGTTGCACCAGTTGAGCGGGGAGTCGGGTGCCGGTCCGGCGCCGTTGCGGGACGTGTCGATCACGTAGTGCGCGCCGTTGGTGAGCGCCGAAATCGCTTCGCCGTAACCGATTTCGTCGGCGGTGGTGAAGAAATTCGCGGTGTTGAGGCTGAAGCCCCGGGCGCGGCCGACGTCGACCGCGTTGAGCCTGGCGGCCATGTCGTCGGAGGTGTGCCACTTCAGGTGCCCGCCGTCGACGTACACGGCCGTCGACGGGTTGCGGGCCAGCGTGTCGACGGCGTAGCGGATCAGGTCGTAGCGCTCCTGGCGCTGGTCGGCCGACAGGCAGTCGGCCATGGCCAGGGCGTCGGGTTCGAGGATGATCGCCGCCCGCGACGCGCCCACATCGGCGGCGATGCCGTCGATCCACGAGCGGTAGCCGTCGGCCGTCGCGAAGCCACCCGCGGCGAAGCTGCCGCAGTCACGGTGAGGGATTCCATACACCGTCAGAACCGGGATGGCCCCGGCGGCCTGCGCATCGCCGGTGTACTTCGCGACCGTGGACGCCGACGAGCCCGGGACGATCCAATACGCCTGCGGCGTGTTCGCGATGGCGGTCAACTCCGGACTCGGCGGACTGGCCTGCTGCGCGGCCCGCATGGCCGCGGAGGCGGGATTGACGTACAAGGGAATGCCGGCGAACGGGTCGGCGTCGCTGACCAGGTGGACAGGGACAGGACCGAGCGGCACCGGGGCCGCGAGAAGGCCCGCGCCGACGACGGCCGCAACGGTAAGGACAGGGGCGATCCATCGCGCCAGCGCGCCGGAAGCTGAGAACATCACCTGAGCGAAATTAGTGCCCGGCAGGGTTGAACGCCAAATGGGTTACTGCGTGCGCTCGCGCCCATCCTCGGTCATCCAGTCCATGAGCGCAGCGAGCGGCATCGGTTCGGCCAGGAATGATCCCTGCGCCAGCTCTGCGCCGAGCGCACGGGCGATCTCCCACTTCTGCCCGTCGGCGACGCCTTCCACGACGACCTTCGCGTCGAGCGCATGCGCGAGCTGGTTGGCTGCGGTGAGAATCTGATCGACGGGCTCGTCGGCGCCGCCGCCTCGGCCGCGTTGCCACTCAGCATGCCCACGTACTCTGCCTTCGTCCGGTTGAGGAGCCGCAATCGCCGCTCCAACTGACGACGCAGCGTCGAGCGCTTGTACCCCGAGTAATCGGTCCCCGCCGTGGAGCGCAACGTGGCGATCACAGCCTCCAGAGCGGCGTCATCGAGATCCGCCAGGCCACTGCGAGCGGCGCCATCATCACCGTCGAGGGCGGGGATATCCATGGCATCGACGGCCAGAAGCCGTTCGAGCGCGACGGGAATGTCGTGCGGCGCCAACTGCAGATCGACCGATCCCGTGGCGAATGCCGCGCCCGGCATCGGCCCGAACACCGCGATGGCCTGATCTTGAACGACCACCACACCGCCGGCGCCTTTGATCGCCTCGACGCCGGCGGCACCGTCCTCGCCGGTTCCGGACAGCACCACCCCGACGCACTCGTCGCCCAGTGTGTCCGCCGCCGAGATGAACAAACGGTCGATGCTCGGCCACGGCCAATGCCGATCGTCGGGTTGCGCCAGGCTCAGGGTCGCTTCATTGACGACGATGTCGACAGCGGGCGGGGCTACGAACACCGTGTCGGGTTCGAGTTCGGCGCCGTCGGCCGCCTCGAGCACCCGCAGCACGGTGATCCGACCAAGCAGCGCGACCAAGGCGCTCTGATCCGTCGGCGACAAGTGTTGGGCGATGACAAAACGCCACCCCAACCCCGCACGGACAGCACCCAGCAATTTGGTCAGCGCGTCCAGTCCACCCGCTGAGCTGCCCACCACGATGACGCGCACACCCGGGGCGCATCGGGATGCACACCGTCAGCGGCGGGCACGGAAGCGACCTCGCCTGCCATTGCTGCGGATGGCCACGCCTTGACTAAAAACGCAACGGACGTCGGATAATCCGACGCACATTGTCGGGGGAGGGAGGCCCCACGACCCACCGGTGCCGGGCTAGCATCGCGGAGTGAGTCAGCAAACGCCGGTCACCGGGGTGGCCGCCACATGGACGACCCTGGCGATGGGTCTGGGCAGCGCCGTCGTGGTCGGCGATTTCACCGTCCTGTCGTCCAACCTGGCCACCGTCCAGCGCGGCCTGCAGTGCTCCGCCGGCACGACCATTTTCGTCGCATGTCTGGCATCCCTGACCCTGGCCGCCGCCGTGCTCGGGGCCGGTGTGCTCGGTGATAAGTACGGCGCGAAGCGGATGTTCGTCGCCGGCACCTGCGGCGCGGTCGTGTTCGGGCTGCTGGCCGCGGCCGCCCCCAGCGCCGCCGTGCTCCTGATCGCCAGAGCCTGCATCGGGGTGTCGTTCGCGTTCCTGAGCAGTCTGTCGCTGGCCATCATTAACATGGTCTTCCCTCCCGACCAGCGCGCAGCCGCCATCGCACGGTATCTGGCTGTCGTCTACGCCTTCGGCGTGGCACCGCCGGCGATCGCCAGCCTGCTGGTCAAATACGCCGGTTGGCGCAGCGGCTTTCTCATCACACCGGTCCTGGCGATCATCGTTCTGGTGATCACCCTGCGCTACGTCCCCGAAACGCAGCGCACGCATCGCAAGACTGACATCCCCGGCCTGCTGCTGGTGGCTGTGGCGCTCATCGGCCTGATCTACGGCATCTCCCAGCTGCAGACAGGATTGCAGTTTGGGTCGGTAGCTCCGATCCTGATCGGAATTCTCGCCGCAGCCGCATTCGTCTGGTGGGAACTGCGCGCTGACGAACCGGCGCTGGATATGCGCATTTTTCGCTCACCCCGCTTCGACGCCGCGCTGACCGCCGGCGCCGCCAGCAATCTCATCCAAGGCGGAGCGATGATGACGCTCACCTATAACCTGTTCATCCGGGGCGCATCGGCCCAGACATTCGCGCTGCTCATCATCCCGGCCACCCTGGTGTCGGCCCTGGCGGCACTCGGTGCAGGTTGGGCTGCAGCGCGACTCGGCGTCCGCGCCGTGCTGGTGACGGGCCTCACGGTAGTGGCGCTGAGCCAGCTGGGGCGCCAGTGGTTCGAGGTCGGCACCCCGATCGTGGCCGTCGCCGCCGTGATGGCGCTGACATCGATGGGCGGGGCGATCGTGCAGACCCCGCAGACCACGATCTTGATGTCCAGTGCCCCAACCCATCTCGGTGGCGTGGTCTCGGCAGTGAAGGGCTCGGTGGCGGGAACGTCCTACAGCCTCGGCGCGGCGCTGTTCCCACTCCTTGGCGTGGCCCTCTTCAACAGCGACGCCAACCTGGCACGCGCGGGCATCAGTCGCGAGCAGGCTCGTGACGCCCTGCGAGTGGCGCGCGGCTTGACGTCGAGCTCGCCCAGTGGTGGGACCTTGGATCCGCACCGCACCGAGTGGGTACTCTCGGAGGCCACCCCGATAATGTTCAATGCAGCGCACACGCTGAATCTCGTGATGATGGTCGCGCCCGTGACGGCGATCGTCCTCGCGCTGGTGTTGTTGCGTCGGGAACCGGCGGGACCACCGGAGTAGGGGCGCGTCTTACATTTTGTAGTACGCGGGCGGTTATGGCCGAGACGATCACTTTCCGGCCCGACGACGACACCGCGAACGCGTCAGCTGTGTTGACTCGAGATGGCACACCGGTATCGGCTGCCGTGCGAGCCGCGTTGATCGACGCTGCACGTCGCAAAGCCGCAGCCTCGATTCGCGCAGAGGCCGAGGACCTCGCGGCGGACGAGGACGACAGGGCAGAGGCGGCGCAGGTTCTCCGCGACATGGAGACACTGCGTGCGTGGTGAGATCTTCCGACTGCGCGCACCGCGGGGGCACCGGGGTCATGAGCAGGCCGGCGCGCGCTACGCCGTCGTCGTTCAATCCGATGAACTCCCGCTGTCAACGGTGTTGGTGGCGCCGACATCGACGGCGGCCCGCCCCGCGAGCTTTCGGCCCGAGGTCGAGATCGCCGGTCACGTGACCCGGGTCCTGGCGGAGCAGACGGCCGCTGTCGATCCAAGCCGGCTGGGCAAGAGCGTCGGACACCTGAGCTTCGACGAGGTACGCCGCCTCGACGCCGCCTCACGGATTGTCATGCAGCTTCGCTGACGCATCCCGGCATGGTCAGTGCGGTGTCCCGGGATTATTCTCAGCGGCGGCACCGACGTCATCGAAGTTGATCACTTCGCCGCGGTTGATCGAGACCCAGTCCCTGGCTTGCAGATACGGGGCGAACGTCGTGGCGATGCGCGCCTGGTCGGCGGGAGTTTTGGGTCGTTGTAGTTCGTACAGGTCGGGGAATTCGGTCCACGCGAGCACGGCCTCCCACAGGCGCACAGCCGCCGGTCCGGTCGGCGGGTCGATGAGCACCGGGCCGAACAGGCACTGCCCGTCGGGGAAGAACAGCGTGGGCACCCCGTACCCGTCGGCGTCGACCACCCGCCGGTGTTCGGCAAGCACCTCGTCACTGGTGGTGGGATCCGCGATCGCCGCGTCCACCAGGTCGGGATCCAGTCCCAGTTCGTTGAGCAGATGGCGCGCGACGGACTTCTCGTGCGGTTTGTGGCCGTCGACGTGCAGGGCCCGCCCGGCGCGCGCGTACCAGGCGTCCAGGTCGTGCATGGACGTGCGGCGCAGCAACGCCCCGATGCGCATCATCGACCACCCGTAGGACCATTCCCGTTCCCAGGGGTGTTTCTT
>CAZZHX010000068.1:0-13701 GCA_964653535.1 uncultured Mycobacterium sp.
GTACCGAAAGCCTCGGTCGTCTCGCCGTAATTCCAGCCCGCCTTGAGCGCCTGCGCGTTGGCCTCCGCGACGTCGGGCTTGCGGGCGAACTTCTCCCTGATGGATCTCTCGCTGGCGTCGATCGGGCGCCCGTACATCCACGACAACAGGCCCAGGGCGAACATGTTCTTGGCGCGCTGACCGTCTTTCTTCGAGGCGCCGACCGCCTCGACCGCCCCGAGCGTCAGCGTGGTCATCGCGACGGAATAAACGACGTAGTCGGACAATTCGTCGGACTCCAGCGGGTTGGTGACGTAGCCGACCTTCGTCAGGTTGCGCTTGGTGAACTCGTCGGAGTTGGCGATCACCATCCCGCCCCGCGGCAGGTCGCCGATGTTGGACTTCAACGCCGCCGGATTCATCGCGACGAGCACATCAGGCCTGTCGCCGGCGGTCAGGATGTCGTGATCGGCGATCTGGATCTGGAAGGAGGAGACCCCGGGCAGGGTGCCCGCGGGGGCCCGGATCTCAGCGGGATAATTCGGCTGGGTCGCCAGGTCGTTGCCGAGAATCGCGGCGTCCGAGGTGAACCGGTCCCCGGTGAGCTGCATTCCGTCGCCGGAGTCCCCCGCGAATCGGATGACCACCTGTTCCAGGCGCTGACGGGCGGCCGCACCGCCGTTCGGATCCACGTCTACGCCTCCATGACTCACCGGACGGCACTTCGCGTCGTTGCAGGTTGCCCGCCGTCGACGTGCCACCGCCACATGTCACCGGCGTTCCGATTATGGCACTTTTTCTTAGTAAGCATCAGCATCTTCACAGGCTTCGAGTCGGTGAGTCCGCGATCAAAAGCCGAGCTCAGCGATGCTTACCGGCGAGTAGTCCACACAACTGTGGCGTTGGTCACGCGCTCTTGTCGCGGCGCTCGGCGCGCGACGGCTTGCGTGGCACGATCGTCGGCAGGACGTTGTCCTCCACCGTCTCCTTCGTCACCACGACCTTGGCGACGTCGTCCCGGCTCGGGATGTCGTACATGACGGGCAGCAGGACCTCTTCCATGATGGCCCGAAGACCACGGGCCCCGGTGCCGCGGTGGATCGCCTGTTCGGCGATCGAATCCAGGGCATCCTCGGTGAACTCCAGCTCGACGTTGTCCATTTCGAAGAGCCGGGTGTACTGCTTGACCAGCGCGTTCTTCGGCTCGGAGAGGATCTTGACCAGGGATTCCTTGTCCAGGTTGGTCACGGAGGCCACCACCGGCAGCCGGCCGATGAACTCGGGGATGAGGCCGAATTTGATCAGGTCCTCGGGCATGACCTCGGCGAAGTGGTCGCTGGTGTCGATCTCGGTCTTGGAGCGGACCTCGGCCCCGAAGCCCAGGCCGCGCTTGCCGACGCGTTCGTAGATGATCTTCTCCAGCCCGGCGAACGCACCCGCGACGATGAACAGCACGTTGGTGGTGTCGATCTGGATGAACTCCTGGTGCGGGTGCTTGCGGCCGCCCTGCGGCGGTACCGACGCCTGCGTGCCCTCAAGGATCTTCAACAGGGCCTGCTGCACGCCCTCGCCGGAGACGTCGCGGGTGATCGACGGGTTCTCGCTCTTGCGGGCGATCTTGTCGACCTCATCGATGTAGATGATGCCGGTCTCGGCGCGCTTCACGTCGTAGTCGGCGGCCTGAATCAGCTTGAGCAGAATGTTCTCGACGTCCTCGCCCACATAGCCCGCCTCGGTCAGCGCGGTGGCATCGGCGATGGCGAACGGCACGTTGAGCATCTTGGCAAGCGTCTGCGCCAGGTAGGTCTTACCGCAACCGGTGGGCCCGAGCATCAGGATGTTGGACTTGGCCAGTTCGACGGGCTCGGAGCGGGAATCCCGCTTCTCGCCGGCCTGGATGCGCTTGTAGTGGTTGTAGACCGCGACCGCCAGGGTGCGCTTGGCGGTGTCCTGGCCGATGACGTAGCTCTCCAGGAACTCGCGGATCTCAACCGGCTTGGGCAGCTCGTCGAGCTTGACCTCGTCGCTGTCGGCGAGCTCCTCTTCGATGATCTCGTTGCACAGGTCGATGCACTCGTCGCAGATGTACACCCCGGGGCCTGCGATGAGCTTCTTGACCTGCTTCTGACTCTTCCCGCAGAACGAGCATTTCAGCAGGTCACCGCCGTCTCCAATGCGTGCCATGGTGGTGGTGTCCCTACTTCCTCAGCGCGTGCGGTCCGGGTTCGCATCCGACGCTACCTGCTCCATCCGTCGGGGTGCGACCGATAAAGGCGAATAGCGTCGGTGGCATTAGCTGCCGGTGTTTCTGGTGTGTCGTGTGGTGAACATAACGCCAATCGGGGTCCTCGGCGGCGCGCCGCGCATAGCGTGGCTCGGGCGTGTCGCGGCCGTTACCCAACCGAGAACGGCCCTAGGGCGCCTTCGCCGACAGCTTCCGGTAACTCAGCACGGTGTCGATGATTCCGTACTCCTTGGCCTGCTCGGCGGTCAGGATCTTGTCCCGGTCGGTGTCCTTGCGGATGACGGCCGCGTCCCTGCCGGTGTGGCGGGCCAGGGTCTCCTCCATCAGGGTCCGCATCCGCTCGATCTCGGCGGCCTGGATCTCCAGGTCGGAGAACTGGCCCTGGATGACGCCCGACAGCGACGGCTGGTGGATGAGCACCCGCGCGTTGGGCAGCGCCATCCGCTTGCCCGGCGTTCCCGCGGCCAGCAGCACGGCGGCCGCCGAGGCGGCCTGGCCCAGGCACACCGTCTGGATGTCGGCACGCACGTACTGCATGGTGTCGTAGATCGCCATCAGCGAGGTGAAACCGCCGCCGGGCGAGTTGATGTACATGGTGATGTCGCGGTCGGGGTCCAGCGACTCCAGCACCAGCAGCTGCGCCATGATGTCATTCGCCGACGCGTCGTCCACCTGCACGCCGAGGAAGATGATGCGCTCCTCGAACAGCTTGTTGTAGGGGTTGGACTCTTTGACGCCGAAGCTGGAGTGCTCGATGAAGGACGGCAGGATGTAGCGCGCCTGGGGCGCAGGGTGCAGAGGATTCACTGGGCTTCTCCGTTAACGATGTGGCTGGCGCGGGTGATGATGTGGTCGACGAATCCGTATTCCAGGGCCTCCGGGGCGGTGAACCAGCGGTCGCGGTCGGAGTCGGCTTCGATGCGTTCGAGCGGCTGGCCGGTGAACTCGGCGTTGAGCCGGAACATCTCCTTTTTGATCACGGCGAACTGCTCGGCCTGGATGGCGATGTCGGACGCGCTGCCGGTCACCCCGCCCAGCGGTTGGTGCATCAGGATGCGGGCGTGCGGCAGCGCGTAGCGCTTGCCCTTGGCGCCTGCGGCCAGGAGGAACTCACCCATCGAGGCGGCCATGCCCATCGCATAGGTGGCGACGTCGCACGGAGCCAGCACCATGGTGTCGTAGATCGCCATCCCGGCGCTGATGGATCCACCGGGTGAGTTGATGTAGAGCGAGATGTCCTTTTCGCCGTCCTCGGCCGCGAGCAGCAAAATCTGCGCGCACAGCCGGTTGGCGACCTCGTCGTTGACCTCCGAGCCGAGGAAGATGATGCGCTCGGAGAGTAAGCGCTCATAGACCGAGTCCGTGAGGTTGAGACCCTGCGAGGGTGAACGCATGTCAGTCACGACCGGGATACCTGCTTTCTCGAGTTCTTCTCTGCCACGACCCTAACGAATCGCGCCACCGTGTGGCGGCCCTGCCGCCCCATAGGGCGGGCGCGTTCGCTGACAGCGTCACGCCCGCCCGCCGTCACGGTCATTCTTCCTCGCCGTCGGAGTCCCCGTCGGCTGCCTCGTCGGCTGCCTCGTCGGCTGCCTCGTCGGCTTCCCCGTCCGCTTTCCCTTCCGCTTCCCCGTCCTGCACGGTGACGCTCCTACCGAAGAACTCGCTGGTGTCGATGGCGTTCCCGGCAGTGTCGGTGACCGCCGCCGCCTCGACCGCCTGCGCCAGTGCCAGTCCGCGCCGCACGTCGGCGTACAGAACCGGCAGCTGGTTGTTCTCCTGCAGGTAGGCGAAAAGCTGCTGCGGATCGATGCCGTACTGGCGGGCCGTCATCATCAGTCGTTCCGTCAGGTCGTCCTGGCCGACCTCGACCTGCAGCTCGTCGGCCAGTGTGTCCAGCAGCAGCTGCCTCTTGACATCCGTCTCGGCCGTCGTTCGAGCCTCCGTTTCGAACTCCTGGCGCGTCTGTCCCTGTTCGGCGAGCGCCTCGTCGAGCTTGGCATCGTTGTGGTCAAGTCCGTGCAGCGCATCGTGCACGATGCTGTCCACCTGGGCCGCGACGATCGCCTCGGGCAGTGGCACCTCCACCTGCCCGATGAGAGCCTCGAGCACCGCGTCGCGAATCTGCTCCGCCTGCCGGGCGCGCTTGAGGCGCGCGACACGGTCGCCGATGTTGGCCCGCAGCTCGTCGATCGTGTCGAACTCGCTGGCGAGCTGCGCGAATTCGTCATCAGGCTCAGGCAGTTCGCGTTCCTTGACTCCCCTGACCACCGCGGTGACCGCGGCGTCCTGCCCGGAGTGCTCGCCAGCCGCCAGCGTCGCGGTGAACTCCTTCGACTCGTCGATCGCCAGGCCCTGCAGCGCGTCGTCGAGGCCCGCGATGAGCCGGCCCGAGCCGACCTCGTAGGACAGTCCCTCCGCGGCCGCGCCCGGCACCTCCTCGCCGTCGACGGCGGCCGACAGGTCGATCGTGACGAAGTCACCCTCGGCCACCGGCCGGTCCACGTCGACCAGGGTTCCGAACCGGGTCCGCAGCGAGGTTAACTCGGCCTCGACGTCGTCGTCGGAGACCTCGACCGGGTCGACGGTGATCTGCAACGCGCCGAGTTCGGGAAGGGTGATCTGCGGACGGACATCGACCTCGGCGGTGAAGGCGAGTTCCTGTCCGTATTCCTTGCTGGTGACCTCGATGTCGGGCTGACCGAGCGGGTGGACCGCCGACTCGGCCACCGCCTGTCCGTACCGGGCGGGCAGCGCCTCGTTGACCACCTGGTCGAGCACCGCCTGCCGGCCGACGCGGGCTTCCAGCAACTTCGCGGGCGCCTTCCCGGGGCGGAAGCCGGGCAGCCGCACCTGGTGGGCGAGCTGCTTGTAGGCCCGCTGGAAGTCGGGCTCGAGCTCGGTGAACGGCACCTCAACGTTGATGCGCACCCGGGTGGGGCTCAACTGCTCGACGCTGCTCTTCACTGCTGTGCTCCTCGATCGTCGTTTCTCGTGGTCGGTC
This sequence comes from uncultured Mycobacterium sp., assembly GCA_964653535.1. GTDB lineage: Bacteria > Actinomycetota > Actinomycetes > Mycobacteriales > Mycobacteriaceae > Mycobacterium. Next base: position 5,229 of record CAZZHX010000068.1, read on the forward strand.
GGGCCGCGCGGGCGGCACCGGGCGGTCGGTTCCTGTCGGGGTGACAGGATTTGAACCTGCGGCCTTCCGCTCCCAAAGCGGATGCGCTACCAAGCTGCGCTACACCCCGCTGCTGTGCTTCTCGCGCCCGAATCCTACGGCTCAATCACGGTCGAGCCACACTCGACCTCTGGGAGTCCGGTTAGCCCGACTGGATTGCAACCGACCGCCGCCGGTACATTTGGGCTCGCGCAAGCACTGCGGGCGTAGCTCAATGGTAGAGCCCTAGTCTTCCAAACTAGCTACGCGGGTTCGATTCCCGTCGCCCGCTCCGGGGCTAGCACATGGGCCGGGAATCTGCCGGGTATCCGCGTGCGGAAAGGCGCCACGAGCGAGCATGACCGATCCTGACACGCACGCCGCCATCCACGGTTCGTGCGCACCTGATTTCACCGGTGTGCGCGACGCATTCGAGCGCAACTTCACGATGGGTCACGAGGTCGGCGCGGCCGTCGCGGTGTGGGTGGACGGCGCCCTCGTCGTCAACCTGTGGGGCGGCTCCGCCGACGCGGCCGGCATCCGCCCCTGGCGGCAGAACACCCTGTCCACGATCCTGTCTGGCACCAAAGCCCTGACCGCAACCTGCGTCCATCAACTGGCCGACCGCGGCGAGCTGGACCTGCAGGCGCCGGTCGCCCGCTACTGGCCCGAGTTCGGGCAGGCGGGCAAGGGCGACATCACCCTGGCGATGGTGATGAGCCACCGCTCGGGGGTGATCGGGCCCCGCGTCCGGATGCGCTGGGAGGACGTCGCCGACTGGGATTTCGTCTGCGAGCAACTGGCCGCCGCGGAGCCCAGGTGGACGCCGGGCACCGCGCAGGGTTACCACATGACCACGTTCGGATTCATCGTCGGGGAGGTGTTCCGCCGGGTCACCGGGCGCACGGTCGGCCACTACCTGCGCACCGAGATCGCCGAGCCGCTCGGCGCCGACGTCCACATCGGGCTGTCCGCCGCCGACCAGCGCCGCTGCGCCGACAGGGTGGGCAAGCCGCACGCCCGAGACCTGCTGGCCGACGCGAAGGCCCCCGGTTACCCGAGCAGCCTGACCGAGCACCCTAAGGCCGGGCTGTCGATCGCGATGGGCTTTGCGCCCGACGACGAACTCGGCTCCCACGACCTGGAACTGTGGCGCCGCCTGGAATTCCCCGGCACCAACGGGCAGGTGTCCGCCCTGGGCCTGGCGACGTTCTACAACGCGCTCGCCCTGGAGAAGCTGCTCAGCCGCGAGCACATGGACGTGGTCCGCACCTGCCAGGGCGGTCTCGAGACCGACCTGGTTCTCGGGCCCCGCGTGGCCGACCACGGATGGGGCCTGGGCTACATGCTCAACCAGCGGCGCGTCAACGGGCCCAACCCGCTCATCTTCGGCCACGGCGGGCTGGGCGGCTCGTTCGGGTTCGTTGACCTCGAGCACCGGATCGGGTACGCCTACGTGCCAAACCGGTTCGACGCCACCAACGCCAACGCGGACCCGCGCAGCGTCGTCCTGAGCAACGAGGTGTACGCAGCCCTGGGCGTCATCGAGCGGCCGTCTCCGTAACACCGCACCCCGCTGGTGCCGAGGCGGGGCGCGGTTGTTCACTGTGCGCTCATGGCGGCGATCTCCGGCGTGTCGTCGCCATGGATGCACTGTGAACGCCGTCGACGCACGCTCGGCGTGTGTTCACAGGGTCTACAGCGGCGGCGGCTCCCCGATGCCGCCCGGTCCCGAGCCCTGCGCTCCACCCGGGTCCCCACTCTGCGGCGGCAACTCGCCGGGCCCACCCGGGTCCTCACCCTGTGGCCCGCCCGGGTCCAGACCCTGAGTAGGTAGCTCGTCGGGCCCGCCCGGGTCCCCACCCTGCGTAGGCACGTCGTCGGGCCAACCCGGTCCCCCACTCTGCGGCGCGGCCTGCCCGTCGGCGTGGCATTCAATTGGATCCCAGTTGTCGCCCCAGCCGGAATCCCAGAAGTCGCCCGGACACCACTGCGGGAAAGGCCCGGGCCGGGCCTGCGCCTGCGCCGGGTCTTCCAGAACAGCCAGGCCCAGCGCAATCAGTGCCGCAATCGTCGTTGCTGCCAGTCGCCGACATATTTTCGGATCGTTCACCAAACTATCTAACTCCGGCGGGGCCGCCATGTCACGACCGCGTCATTGCTGGCACTCCGCGCACCAGAACAGGTTGCGGCCCTCCAGCACCGCCGCGCTGACCGGACCTTCGCACACCCGGCACGCCTCGCCGGTGCGCCGGTACACGTACATGCGCGGGCGCCGGGGGCCGTAAGACGGCGCCGAGCCGTGGTCGTGCTCGGGCCGGATGGTGATGATCTTGCCGCGGCGCACACCCACCTTCATCAACTCCACCAGGTCGGTCCACGCCTCCTGCAAGTCCGCCTCGCCGACGTCCCGGCCGGACCGGAACGGGTCGATGTGGTGGCGGAACAGCAACTCGCTGCGGTAGACATTGCCCACGCCGGCGATGACGGTCTGGTCCATCAGCAGCGCACCGATCGGCCTGCGTGACTTCGCGATCCGGGCCCAGGCCGCCGACGGGTCGGCGTCGCCCCGCAACGGGTCGGGACCCAGTTGGGCGATGACGTAGTCGGCCTGGGCCTCGTCGATCACCTCGCAGACCGTCGGGCCGCGCAAGTCGGCGCCGTGGTCGGCGCCGACCATCCGCATCCGCACCTGGCCGACCGGTTCCGGCAGCACCGCGGCGGTGGAACCAGTGGAACCGGGCGGACCCGATGGCACCGGCCACTCGGTGAACTTTCCGTAGAGGCCGAGGTGCACGTGCACGATCTGCCCGCCGTCGTAGTGGTGGAACAGGTGTTTGCCCCAGGCGCTGGTGCGCAGCAGCACCCGACCGTCCACAGCGGCCGCCTCGCCGGCGAACCGCCCCTGCGGGCTCGACACCGCGACGGGCGCTCCGGCGAACCGGCGCCGATGCAGCCGCGCCAGCCGGTGCAGGTGATGGCCCTCGGGCATGGGGTTTCTCTAGACCGGGGCGCCGGGCACCGGCGGCGCCTGGTGGGTGCGCTCGTACTCGGTGAGGAGGTCGATACGCCGTTGGTGGCGTTCGGCTTTCGACCACTCCGCGGCGAGGAAGGCGTCCACGATGGCCAGCATCTCGGCCGAGGTGTGCATGCGCCCGCCGATACCGATCAATTGCGCGTTGTTGTGTTCGCGGGCCAGCGTCGCGGTCTCCACGCTCCACGCCAGCGCGCACCGGACGCCCGGGACCTTGTTCGCGGCGATCTGTTCGCCGTTGCCCGATCCGCCCAGCACGATACCCAGGCTGCCCGGATCGGCCACCGTGCGCGTCGCGGCGGCGATGCAGAAAACCGGGTAGTCGTCGTCGGCCTCGTAGCTGTAGGCCCCGCAGTCGATCGGCTCGTGCCCGGATGCCCTGAGGTGCTCGATGATCTGATGTTTGAATTCGAATCCGGCGTGGTCGGAGCCGAGGTAGACGCGCATGCCAGTCATCCTTTCAGCCGCTTGGCCGCCTAGTCGAACGCGGGGCGTTCGGTGCGGGACCGCTTGAGTTCGAAGAAGTGCGGGTACGCAGCGAAGGCGACCGAGGCGTCCCATAGCGCACCCGCCTCCTCCCCCCGCGGGATCTTCGAGATCACGGGCCCGAAGAACGCCACGCCGTTGACGTGGATGGTGGGCGTGCCGACGTCGGGCCCCACCGCGTCCATCCCGGCGTGGTGGCTTTCGCGCAGCGCGTCGTCGTAGCGCTCACTGGTCGCCGCTTCGGCCAATTCAGCGGGCAGGCCGGCGTCGGCGAGCGACCCGGCGATCACCTGATCGAGTTCGAAGTTGCCCTCGTTGTGAATCCTGGTGCCCATCGCCGTGTACAGCGGGGCCAGCACGCCGGCGCCATGGGCCTGCTCGGCCGCGATCGCCACCCGCACCGGACCCCACGCCTTCGACATCAGGTCACGGTAATGATCCGAGAGGTCCTCGCGACCTTCGTTGAGCACCGCGAGGCTCATGACGTGGAAGTTGACCTCGATGTCGCGCACCTTTTCGACCTCGAGGATCCACCGGGAGGTGATCCAGGCCCACGGACACAGCGGATCGAACCAGAAATCGGCCCGGTTCTTGGTGAGGGCCTTCTCGGGCATCGCGGGAGTCCTCTCGTCGGTCACGAAGGTGTTCACCACCTGACGCTCGCCAGCCTAGGCGGCGGCGGGTGTGCCCGCTCGACGCGGCACCTGCGGCACGTAAGTTGGGGGCGTGGCCACGCCGAACCTCACCCGCGAGCAAGCTGTCGAACGCGCCGCCCTGATCACCGTGGGCGGCTACCAGATCACCCTGGACCTCACCGACGGCCGCGGCGCGCCGGGTATGCGAACGTTCCACTCCGTCACCACCGTGACGTTCGACGCGCTGCCCGGCGCCGACACATACCTCGACATCGTCGCCGACACGGTGCGCGGAGCCACCCTCAACGGCCGCGTGATCGACGTCTCCGGCTACGACGAATCAACGGGTATCCCCCTGCGCGGACTGGGGGCGCACAACGTCGTCGTCGTCGACGCCGACTGCCGCTATTCGAACACCGGCGAGGGGTTGCACCGCTTCGCCGACCCGGTCGACGACGAGGTGTACCTGTACTCGCAGTTCGAAACCGCCGATGCCAAGCTCATGTTCGCCTGCTTCGACCAGCCCGACCTCAAAGCGACGTTCGACATCACGGTGGCCGCGCCGAAGCACTGGGCGGTGATCTCCAACGGCGCGACGGAGTCGATCGACACCGAGATGGACTCGGAGATGGACACGGGGGCGGACCGCGCCGTGCACACGTTCGCGACCACACCGCGGATGAGCACCTATCTGGTCGCCCTGATCGCCGGCCCGTACGCCGAGTGGAAGGACACCTATCGCGACGAGTACGGCGAGGTACCGCTCGGGATCTACTGCCGGGCGTCGCTGGCGGAGCACATGGATGCCGAGCGGTTATTCACCGAGACCAAGCAGGGATTCGGCTTCTACCACAAGACCTTTGGGTTTCCGTATGCGTTCGGCAAGTACGACCAGCTGTTCGTACCCGAGTTCAACGCCGGGGCGATGGAGAATGCGGGCGCAGTGACGTTCCTGGAGGACTACGTCTTCCGCAGCAAGGTCACCCGCGCCTCCTATGAGCGGCGGGCCGAGACGGTGCTGCACGAGATGGCGCACATGTGGTTCGGGGACCTGGTCACCATGCGGTGGTGGGACGACCTATGGCTCAACGAGTCGTTCGCGACCTTTGCGGCGGTGTTGTGCTCGAGCGAAGCCACCGAGTTCACCGAGTCGTGGACGACGTTCGCCAACGCCGAAAAGTCCTGGGCCTACCGGCAGGACCAGCTGCCGTCGACGCACCCGATCGCTGCGGACATCCCCGACCTGGCCGCGGTCGAGGTCAACTTCGACGGCATCACCTACGCCAAGGGCGCGTCCGTGCTCAAGCAGCTGGTCGCCTACGTCGGGCTGGAACATTTCCTGGCCGGGCTACGCGACTACTTCCGCGCGCACGCGTTCGGCAACGCCACGTTCGACGACCTGGTGGCCGCGCTGGAGAAGGCGTCGGGCCGCGATCTGTCGGCCTGGGGCCGCCAATGGCTGAAGACCACCGGGCTGAACTTGCTGCGCGCCGATTTCGACGTGGACTCCGACGGCCGGTTCACCCGGTTCGCGGTGACCCAGGGCGGCGCCGCGCCAGGGGCCGGCGAGACCCGGGTGCACCGACTGGCGATCGGCATCTACGGCGACGCCGATGACGGCAGGCTGGTGCGAGTCCACCGGGAGGAGATCGACGTCGAGGGCCCCGTCACCGACGTCGCCGCACTCATCGGGGTGTCGCGGGGCAAGCTGATCCTGGTCAACGATGACGACCTCACGTACTGCTCGCTGCGGCTGGACGCCGAGTCGCTGCGCACCGCGCTGGACCGCATCGCCGACATCGCCGAACCGCTACCCCGCACGCTGGTGTGGTCGGCGGCGTGGGAGATGACCCGCGAGGCGGAGCTGCGCGCCCGCGACTTCGTCGCCCTGGTGTCGGGCGGGGTGCACGCCGAAACCGAGGTCGGGGTGGCGCAGCGGCTGCTGATGCAGGCGCAGACCGCCCTAGGGTCCTACGCCGAACCCGGCTGGGCGCGGGAGCAGGGCTGGCCGCGCTTCGCCGACCGGCTGCTGGAGCTGGCACGCGCCGCGGCGCCGGGCTCGGATCACCAACTCGCCTACGTCAACACCCTGTGCACGTCGGTGCTGTCGACCCGGCACGTCGCGACGCTGGCGGACCTGCTCGACCGCGACCCCGCCGACGCACGGTTAGCGGGCCTGCAGGTCGACACCGACCTGCGCTGGCGCATCGTCACCGCGCTGGCCACGGCGGGCCACATCGACGCCACGGGGCTCCCGACACCCGTCATCGATGCCGAAGAGCGGCGCGACCCGACGGCCGCCGGCAAGCGCAACTCGGCAAGGGCGGCGGCCGCACGCCCGCAGCCGCGGGTCAAGGACGAGGCCTGGACCACGGTCGTCGAGGACGACACGCTGCCCAACATCACCGGCCGCGCGATCATCGGCGGCATCGTCGCGCCCGGGCAGGAGGAGTTGCTCGCACCGTTCACGGCGCGCTACTTCGGGTCGATCGCCGCCCTGTGGGAGCGCCGGTCCAGCGAGGTCGCGCAGACCGTGGTGGTGGGCCTGTATCCGGGGTGGGACATCAGCGAGACGGCCGTCGCCGCGGCCGAGCGGTTCCTGTCCGATCCCGGTGTCCCGCCGGCCCTGCGCCGCCTGGTGCTCGAGGGTCAAGCCGGGGTCACGCGGGCGCTGCGGGCGCGCGGGTTCGACGCCCAGGACTGAGGCCGCTGGGCCGTTCTATGCCGGGGAGATCGCGGCGCTCATCACCCGTATCGCGCTGATCAGTCCGGCGATCAGGTTGCCCCGCGTGAACGCCGACGACGCCTCGGCCACCCCGAGGGGTGCGGCCGACTCGGCGCCGCGGCCCCGCACACCGGTCCCGTAGGCCACTTCGATGGCGCGCTGGTCGGGCGAGACGGCGAGCAACACAGCGTCCTCCGGCGTCGGCACCTCGGCCAGCAGCGCGCGGGCCCGGGCGGCGGTGTCGGCGCCGAGGTCGCCGAGGTAGATGGCGAACCGCGCCCCCGCCGCCCGCGAGCCGTACTTCAGGGCGTCGTCGATGGCCACCAGGTCGGCGGTCGGGAACGGGTAGTGAAATGACGGTTCCCCGGGCTCGGTGACCCCGGAGATCCGACCGCTGGTGGTGACCACCCAGCCGCGCGGGAGCCCGGTGTGGTCGACGACGGCTACCTCACCACGTGCCACTTGCGCCACCTCCCACCGACGCCACCGCCGCACCATGCCCGGCGTCGCCGTGCCCGCCATGCCCGACTCGTTCGTCGGTGGCGGCCCACAGGATCGGCGGATGCGCCCACTTCTCCCCCAGCGTGTACGTGACTGGGCGAGTGCCCTTGGGCCGCCAGATCACCGCCGCCAGCACGCCCATCAGCAGCAGCGGTATCCCAACGACATACAGATGCATGACCATGTTGCTCACGACGCACACGGTATCTCACCGAGGTGGGCTACCGGAACACCCGATGCGCACCAGGCTTCGGTCGACCAACGACCTACGCGGCGCCCTCGCCCAGGTACCGCGCCCACGCCGGATCCAGCTCCTTGACCGTCGACAGCAGCCGCCAGTGCTGCCCCGTCGGCGGCAGCGGGGCGCGGCGCAACACCCAGCCGAGCTCGGCGAGTAACTTGTCGCCCTTGCGGTGGTTACAGTTCGAGCAGCACGCGACGCAGTTCTCCCAGGCGTGGTCGCCGCCGCGACTGCGCGGCACCACGTGATCGACGGTGTCGGCTTTGGCCCCGCAGTAGGCGCAGATGAAACGGTCGCGGTGCATGAGTGCGGCGCGCGTCATCGGGACCAGCGCGCGGTAGGGAACCCGGACGTAGGTCCGCAGCTGGATCACCGACGGCACGACGATGGACTTGCTGGCCGAGTGGATCATTGGGCCGGTCGGATCGGCGTGCACCACATCGGCCTTGCCGCAGATCACCATGACGATCGCGCGCCGCATGGGCAGCGCGGTCAGCGGCTCGTAGGTGGAGTTCAGCAACAGCACCCGACGGCGACTCCAGATCGACGCGGTGTCGTGCCGGTTGGGCGGATGGGTGTCGGCCCGAGAAAGTGAATCGGCCCGAGAATGTGAATCGGCCCGAGAATGTGAATCGACACTGTGCAGGAATGAGGCGGGTAGGGGCCCGGTTGTCCCCGCCGCGGCACCGGAACTGCGGTGGCTGCGGCGTTTCGTGCGCTGCGCCATAGGTCCTCCGTAGGACAGTCCACCATGATTCTCCGCCGATCGCACGCCTATTCCCCGGGAACGTCCCCGGGAACGTCCCCGGGAACGTCGTGTCGAGCCGGTGAGC
>CAZZHX010000069.1:0-13518 GCA_964653535.1 uncultured Mycobacterium sp.
GATCCGGACCGACTACGGCACCGGCGGCACCGGCGGCACCGGCGGCACCGGCGGCGTCGATGGACCCGAGGTCGTCGTGGTCCAGATCGCGGGGCTACTGGCCCGCCGGATCGTCTGCGACGCGCACCCCGGGGACAAGCTGGCGATCGGTGACACCTACGGCCTGATCCGGTTCGGTTCCCGGCTGGACACCTACCTGCCGGCCGGCACCGAACCGGTGGTTCAGCTCGGCCAGCGCACGATCGCCGGCGAGACCGTGCTGGCCACCCTGTCATGACCACCAAGCCCCGCGGCAAGCGAGCAGTCAACCTGCAGATCCTGCCCAGCGCCATGACGGTGCTCTCCATCTGCGCGGGCATGACCGCGATCAAATTCGCCCTGGAACACCAGCCCAAGGCCGCGATCGCGCTAATCGCCGCGGCCGCCATCCTCGACGGGCTGGACGGCCGGGTGGCCCGCATCCTTGACGCCCAGTCACGAATGGGCGCGGAGATCGACTCGCTCGCCGACGCGGTGAACTTCGGGGTGGCACCGGCGATCGTGGTCTACGTGACGTTGCTCTCGACGTCGCCGGTCGGCTGGATCGCCGTGCTGCTGTACGTGGTGTGTGTCGTGCTGCGGCTCGCGCGCTTCAACGCGCTACAAGACGACGGGACCCAGCCCGCCTACGCGCACGAATTCTTTGTCGGGATGCCGGCCCCGGCGGGCGCGATCTCGATGATCGGCCTGATCGCCCTCAAACTGGGGTTCCCGCACGACGGCTGGTGGACGTCGCAGGTATTCCTCTGCATCTGGATCACCGGGACCTCGATCCTGATGGTGAGCACGATCCCGATGCGCAAGATGCACGCGGTCGCGGTGCCGCCGAGTTGGGCCACGCCCCTGCTGGCGCTGCTGGCGATCTGCGCGGCGGCCGCCGTGCTGGCCCCCTACGTGTTGATCTGGGTGCTCATCATCGCCTACGTGTGCCACATTCCGTTCGGGGTGCGCAATCACCGCTGGCTCGCCGCGCACCCCGAGGCGTGGGCCGATGCGCCCAAGCAGCGCCGAGCCGCGCGGCGCGCGATCCGCCGGTCGCGCCCCAACCGACGTTCGGTGGCGCGGCTGGGGTTGCGCAAGCCGGGCGGGCGCCTCCCGTGACCGACCCCCCGGTCCGCCAGCTCACCCTCACGGCCCGGCTGAACACCTCCGCCGTCGACTCCCGCCGCGGCGTCGTCCGCCTGCACCCCAGCGCTGCTGCCGCCCTCGGTATTCGCGAGTGGGACGCGGTGTCGCTGACAGGTTCCCGCACCACGGCGGCGGTTGCCGCCCTGGCCGATCCGGGCATCGGCGTCGGCACCGTACTGCTCGACGACGTGACCCTGTCGAATGCGGGGCTGCGCGAGGACACCGCAGTGATCATCGGCACCGTCACCGTGTACGGCGCGCGTTCAGTGACGCTGAGCGGCTCGGCGCTGACCGCCCAGTCGGTCTCGCCGGTCACCTTGCGTCAGGCCCTGCTCGGCAAGGTGATGACCGTCGGCGATGCGGTCTCGCTGCTTCCCCGCGACCTCGGCCCCGGCACGTCGACGTCCGCGGCCACCCGCGCGCTGGCAGCCTCGGTCGGCATCAGCTGGACCTCGGAACTGCTGACCGTCACGGGCGTCGACCCCCAAGGGCCGGTCAGCGTGCAACCCAACTCTCTGGTCACGTGGGGCGACGCGACACCCAGCGGTCCGGCGGGGGCAACGCAGGCACCGACCGAGCAGCTCACCACGGGGACACCGGAGATCCTGGTGGAGGAGCTCAAGGGCTCGCAGCCGCAGGCCGCCAAACTCGCCGAATGGCTAAAGCTCGCTATCGACGAACCGCAACTGCTCACGGCCTTGGGCGCGGCCAGCAATCTGGGGGTGCTGGTGTCGGGCCCGCCCGGGGTGGGCAAGGTGACGCTGGTGCGCGCCGTGTGCAATGGCCGCAGGCGGGTCGAGCTGGACGGTCCGCAGGTCGGCGCCCGCAACCCCGATGACCGGCACACAACCGTGGCGGCGGCGGTGCGGCAGATCGGCGAGGGCGGCGGTGTGTTGCTGATCGCCGATGTGGACGCGCTGCTGCCGGCGGAACCCGATCCGGTGGCGGCGCTGATCCTCGCCGAGTTGCGCACGGCGGTCGCCGCGCCGGGCGTCGCACTGATCGCCACCACCGCACGACCCGACCAGCTCGATGCCCGGCTGCGCGCACCGGACTTGTGTGACCGGGAGCTGGGACTGCCGCTACCCGACGCCGCCACCCGTCAGGCGCTGCTGGAAGCGCTCCTCAAACCGGTACCGGCCGGCGAACTCGATCTCACCGAAATCGCATCCCGTACACCGGGTTTCGTGGTAGCGGATCTGGCGGCGCTGCTCCGCGAGGCGGCGCTGCGGGCGGCGGCCCGGGCCAGTGCCGACGGCCAGCCGCCGCAGCTGCGCCAGGACGACCTCGTCGGCGCGCTGTCCGTCATCCGGCCGCTGTCGCGCTCGGGCAGCGAGGAACTCACGGTCGGCAATATCACCCTCGATGACGTCGGCGACATGGCCGAGGCCAAGCAGGCGCTGACCGAAGCGGTGCTGTGGCCGCTGCAGCATCCCGACACCTTCTCCCGGTTGGGTGTCGATCCGCCGCGCGGGGTGCTGCTGTACGGCCCGCCCGGCTGCGGCAAGACGTTCGTCGTCCGTGCGCTGGCCAGCACCGGCCAGCTGAGCGTGTTGGCCGTCAAGGGTTCGGAACTGATGGACAAGTGGGTCGGCTCCTCGGAAAAGGCTGTCCGCGAACTGTTTCGGCGGGCCCGGGACTCCGCCCCCGCGCTCATCTTCCTCGACGAGGTGGACGCGCTGGCGCCGCGCCGCGGCCAGAGCTTCGACTCCGGCGTCACCGACCGGGTGGTAGCCGCACTGTTGACCGAACTCGACGGCGTCAACCCGTTGCGCGACGTCGTCGTACTGGGCGCCACCAACCGACCCGACCTGATCGACAGCGCCCTGCTGCGCCCCGGTCGGCTGGAGCGGCTGGTGTTCGTCGAGCCGCCCGACACCGATGCCCGCCGCGAGATCCTGCGCAACGCCGCAAGATCGATCCCGCTGAGCGCCGACGTGAACCTCGACGAGGTGGCAGCCGGGCTCGACGGCTACAGCGCCGCGGACTGCGTGGCCCTGCTGCGGGAGGCCGCGCTCACCGCGATGCGGCGGTCCATCGATGCCGCCGACGTCACAGCCGCCGACCTGGCGGCGGCCCGCACCGCCGTGCGGCCCTCGCTCGATCCCGTTCAGGTGGAGTCGCTGCGGGCATTCGCCGCCGGCCGCTGAATTTTCTGCAGCGCGCCGATCAGGTCGGTGACGTCGGCGCTGCGCGGGGTGTAGCCCGGGAAGTAACAGCACACTTCAGTGGCATGGAGGGTGGCGTCATCTCCGAAACGCGCGGCGATCTGCCGTGCGCACTCCTCGGGCGTGCCCACAATCCCGATCCGGGCCACCATCGCGTCGGTGACCAGTCGCCGCATCTCGGCGAACCGGCCCTGCTTGGACAGCGCGTTGAGCTCCGGCTGGATCCCCTCCCAGCCCTCGACCTCTAGCACGGGCAGGTAGGCCGGGGTGGAGGCGTAGAACGAGATCAGGGCAGCCACCCCGTCGACAGCTGCCGCCAGACCGGCCTCGTCGCGGGCGACGGCGACCATCGCCCCGGCGATGATCTGGAAATCGCGAACGGCTCGCTTCGAGCGGCGCAGTCCCTCGTCGACCGCGGGAAGCGTGCGTTCGGCGAAATGCCGGGCACTGTTGAACGGCATCACCAGCAGCCCGTCGGCGACCTGGGCGGCGGTACGCGTCATGACGGGGCCCAGCGCGCCCATCAACACCGGGGGCGGCCCGAACGGGTTGGGGCCGGGGTTGAAGTTGGGTGCCATGATCGTGTGTGTAAAGAACTCGCCGCGAAAGTTCAGGCGCTCCTTACCTTCCCAGGCCGCGAACACCGCCTTGATCGCGGCGACAGTTTCGGCCATCCGCGCGGCCGGCCGCTCCCACGTGGCGCCGTAGCGCTTTTCGATGTGGGCCCGCACCTGTGAGCCCAGGCCGAGCCGGAACCTCCCACCGCTGTAGCACTGCAGGTCGTAGGCGGCGTGGGCCAGGTGCAGCGGGCTGCGCGGCGGGGCGATCGCCACGTTCGTCATCAGCTCGAGATCGCATGTCCCGGCGGCGATGAGCAGCGGAAAGAACACGTCATGCTGACCCTCGAAGGTGAACAGGCCGTCGGCGCCCGTCAGGGCGATGTCGGCGGCGCTCGCCGCGGCCCCGGTCGCAGAACCGTTGATCTGCAGATGCACCTTCATGCGCCCACCTACTCGGAAAGCCCGAACTCAACGATCGCGGCGACCGCGTCCAGCGCCTCGCTCAGCGCGACGAGCCGGTCCGCCGCCGTCGGCGCCGACAGGACCGAGTATCGGTCGGCGGTGCCGATCGGGATGCGCGACGCTAACGCCAGCAGCCGCTGTCCCACGTCCCGGCCTTCCTCTGAGCCCTCCAGCCCGCCCAGGAGGACGTCGCGGTCCGGCAGCACGACGCCGCGCGCCTGCGCGATCCGCTCGAACAGCGCCATCGCCCGGTCTTCGATGTCGTGCAGCTGCGCCGCGGCCACCGGCTCTCCCGCCTCGTCGGGCCACAGGACCACGACCGCCCGCGGGTAAGGCTCGTCGGGCAGCCAGTGCGATACCCGGATCCGCTCCCCGCTGCGGCAGTGCAACGAGTACAGGCCCTCACCGTGGTCGGTCCAGTCGACGATCCTGGAGATCACGCCGACGTCGCTGCGCACGTCGTCGCCACCGACTTCGCGGCCCCGGGAGATGAGCACCACGCCGAAGGGATCGCCATTGTCGGTGCAGTGCCGCACCAGCGCGCCGTAGCGGGGCTCGAAGATCCGTAACGGAAGGTCCTCGTTGGGCAGCAGCGCCGACTCCAGCGGGAACATCGCCAGTTCCAGGGGCAGCTCAATCGATTCCGGCAATTCCATCAGATCTCCAACTCACCCACCAGGACGTCGACAACCGCCTTCAGATCGCCGGAGTGCTCCATGGCAACCCGCCGCTGCCGCTGGTACGAGGCGCCCCGGCGTGGAATGTCGGCCACCGCGGCAAGTTCGGTCGCGCACTCCAGCGACATCGCGACCGGCTCCAGCCGGGTCAGTAAGTCGGCGAGGTCGTCGGTGACCAGTCGCTCGTTGCTGTCGGCGTCGAGGATTATCACCGCGTCCAGGCCGTAGCGGGCCGCGCGCCACTTGTTCTCCTGCACATGCCAGGGCGGCATGGTCGGCAACGTCTCACCCGCGTCCAGCCTGCGATCGAGGTCGACGATGAGGCACTGCGTCAGGGCGACCAGCGCGCCGAGCTCACGTAGGTTGGACACCCCGTCGCAGACCCGTACTTCCAAGGTGCCCAGGTGCGGCGACGGCCTGATGTCCCAACGGATCTCGTTCATACGGTCGATGACGCCGGTCTTCTTCTGGTCGTGGACGAAGCCTTCGAACTCCGTCCAGGTCTGAAACTGAAACGGCAGCCCGGCGGTCGGCAGCTGCTGGAACATCATCGCCCGGTTGCTGGCGTAGCCGGTGTCTTCGCCGCCCCACCAGGGGGACGACGCCGACAGCGCCAGCAGGTGCGGGTAGTACTGCAGCAACGACGACATGATCGGCATCACCTTGTTCGCCGAGGAAATCCCGACGTGCACATGCACGCCCCAGATCAGCATCTGCCGGCCCCACCACTGCGTGCGTCTGATCAGCTCAGCGTAACGGGGCGCATCGGTGAGTTTCTGGCTGGACCACTGGGCGAACGGGTGGGTGCCGGCGGAGAACAACTCCATGCCGCGGTCGCGGACGATCCGTCGAGCCGGCCCGAGGGTGGCGCGCAGGTCCTCGATCGCCTCACCCGCGGTGCCGCAGATACCGGTGACCACTTCGACGGTGTTGCGCAGCAGTTCGTTGTGCACGTGCGGGCTTTCGCCGATCTCGGCGATCACCGCGGTGGCCTCGTTGCTCAGGTCGCGGGTGTGTTGGTCGACGAGTGCGAACTCCCACTCGACACCGAGGGTCGGCCGTGGCGAGGGCGCGAAATCGATAGGGGCTGCGGGGTTGCTAGCCGGCACCGATGACACCGCATGCCAACCGCTTGCCGGCATCACCGGCGGCGGGAATGTTTGCGGGGTTCTCGGCGCCGGCGTTGATGATGATCGCGGTCTTTTCGCCAGTCACCAGATCTTGCATGGCGAACGCGTCGGTGGTGGTGACCAACATGCCGGAACCGTCTTCGCGGACCTGCAACAAAGTCAGGTCACCGGCGGCGGTCTCGCCCCCGCGCCTGGGCGCCGCGACGAGCTCACCGGCGGACAGGAAATCACCGGGCGCGCCGCCGACGGGGGCCACCGAATTGGGCTCGCACTTCCCCACTTTGTGGATGTGCACGCCGTGGAACCCGGGCGCCAGCCGGCCGGGGCCGCTCGTCGCGATCGTGATGGTGGCGTAGCCGTTGCCGAAATCGAACCTGGCCGTTGCGACCTCGGTGCCGTCAGGGCTCGTCAGCCGGGCCGCGACGCCCTGCGCCCCGGGCTGTGCGGCCTCGGCGCCCGGGGGCGCTGGTGCTCCCTTCCATACGGCCGGATTCGTACCCGGGGACGATGTGGCGTGTTGTGGCGACGCGCAGGCGCTGATCAGGCCGACGCAGGCGATGATGACCGGCCGGGGCGGGAGACTAGCCATAGCGGAAGCCTAACCCGCGATCCACGGTCAGCCCGCAACGAGGACGATAACACCGGGTGGCTGGTTGCCGAGGGCGGGAATGCGCGGTTCGACGGCTGCCCCCAGATCCTTGCCGACGGCGTCGGCGGTGTCATGTTCACCATCGGCATCGGTGTAGTACACCGTGGTTGTCGAGACCTCGGACAGCGACAGGTTGCCGACGTCGGCGACCTTGAAGCCGGCGGCCGTGAGCTGATCCTTGGTGCGCGCGGCGACGCCTTCCTTGGAAGAGATGTTGTAAATCCGCACCTCGACCTGGCTGGCGCCGGCCTTGCTGGTCGACGCGGGTGACGCGCTGACGCTGGAGGCGGGCGACGCCGAATCGTCTTGGGATTTTCCCGATGAACTCAGCGCCTGCCATCCGAGCAGCCCGAAGATGACGCCGAGGAACAGCAACACCATGACCATGGCCCGTAGTGGGAGGCCCGTGGAATCGGGAACTCGCTCGTTCACGAGCCCACTCTAGCCAGTCAGGTCACCTCGAAGCCGAGGCGCCGCGCGGCCCTCGCCTTCTGGCGGCTGGCGCGTAGCCGCCGCAGCCTTTTGACCAGCATGGGGTCGGCCGCCAAGGCCTCGGGACGGTCGACGAGCGCATTGAGCACCTGGTAGTACCGCGTCGCCGACATCGAGAACAGCTCTTTAATCGCTTCTTCCTTGATGCCGGCGTACTTCCACCATTGCCGTTCGAATGCCAGGATGTCGTGTTCGCGACGGGTGAGACCAGCGGCGATATCTACGTCGTCCCCCGACCGATGTGCCTGCGCCATGGCGCTATCCATATCGCTGCCCCTGGACCCTTCCGGAGATTCTCGAACTGCTCTGCTCATGTGATGGGGGATGTATCGGCGCTAATTGAATCACGCCGCCAACTCTCAAGCCGTGATCAAGACCCGCGAGTCGGCCGATTGGCCTCGATTGACCGCGCCGGATCGCCGGTTGACCGCGCGTGAGAGTCCGGTACCTTAGCCGACCATGGCAGTGGTACCCATCCGCATCGTGGGAGATCCGGTCTTGCGCACCCCGACAACTCCGGTGCCGGTCGCCGCCGACGGATCCCTGCCGACGGAGGTGGCCGAGCTGATTGCCACTCTGTACGAGACCATGGACGCCGCGCACGGCGTGGGTCTGGCCGCCAACCAGATCGGCCACGGCGTGCGGGTGTTCGTCTACGACTGCGCCGACGAGCGCAGGATGGCGAGCCGCCGGCGCGGCGTCGTCGTCAATCCGATCCTGGAGACGTCGGAGGTGCCGGAGACCATGCCCGATCCGGATAACGACGACGAAGGTTGCCTGTCGGTCCCCGGCGAGTCTTTTCCCACCGGCCGGGCGGCGTGGGCGCGCGTCACCGGACTGGACGGCGAGGGCGAGCCCGTGACGATCGAGGGCACCGGCCTGTTCGCGCGGATGCTGCAGCACGAAACCGGGCACCTGGACGGCTTTCTCTATGTCGACCACCTCGTCGGGCGGCACGCCCGCGGCGCGAAACGCGCGATCAAGGCGCAGGGCTGGGGCGTTCCGGGCCTGTCGTGGCTGCCGGGCGAGGGACCGGACCCGTTCGGTAACTGACGGCCCCGGCAACCGGGCGCCCGCCGGCCGGGATACCGTCTAGACATGCCCGACGCACACCTGCGGCTGGCCACCTGGAACGTGAACTCGATCCGCACCCGCCTGCCCCGCGTCATCGACTGGTTGGAGCGTGCCAGCGTGGACGTGCTGGCCATGCAGGAGACCAAATGTTCCGACAGCCAGTTCCCCACGCTGCCGTTCCTCGAACTCGGCTACGAGGTCGCCCATGTCGGTGTCAACCAGTGGAACGGGGTGGCGATCGCCTCACGCGTGGGGTTGGAGGACGTGCAGGTCGGCTTCGACGGGCAGCCCGCCTGGAGTAGCAAACCGGAGGTGGCCGCAAGCGCCGAGGCCCGCGCTCTGGGCGCCACCTGCGGCGGCATCCGGGTGTGGAGCCTTTACGTGCCCAACGGGCGTGCGCTCGACGATCCGCACTACAGCTACAAGCTGGATTGGCTTGCTGCCCTGCGTGATACGGCAACGGGTTGGATGCGCGACGACCCCGCGGTACCGATCGCCCTGGCCGGCGACTGGAACGTCGCGCCGACCGACGAAGACGTATGGAGTATGGAGTTCTTCGCGGACGCCACCCATGTCTCCGAGCCCGAGCGCCGTGCGTTCGGCGCCTTCGTCGATGCCCGGTTCACCGATGTGGTGCGTCCTTTCGCTCCAGGCCCGGGGGTCTACACCTACTGGGACTACACCCAGCTGCGATTTCCGAAAAAACAGGGAATGCGCATTGACTTCATTCTCGCCTCGCCGGCACTGGCCGACCGCGTGACGGATGCGCAGATCGTTCGCGAGGAACGCAAAGGCAAGGCGCCCAGCGATCACGCACCGGTATTCATCGACGTGGCGAAATTGGACACGGCGTGAGTTTGTCTGCGCGTTCGCGACGTGGCAGGCTTGAGCTTTGGAGTATCGAAGGCCAGGGAGTGATCATGAGTGTCATCGGTGGGTCGATTCGGACGGTCAGTCAGGCGTTGAATCGGGTAGCGGCCGCGACCACGGCCGCTGCCGGCGCCGCGGGTGGCGCGGCGGTGAGCGGGGTGATCGGTGGCGTGACCGGGGCCGCGGAGGGCGTCAAACGCGGGATCAGCAGCGGCAGTCACTCGACGCCCGCGGCCGCGCTGGCCCTGGGGGCACTCGGCGTGGCCGGACTGGTCGAGTGGCCGGTGCTGGTGGCGGTCGGGGGCGGCGCGTTGCTCCTGCAGAGGCTGAGCCGCATAGAGCAGTCGCGGATGCCGAAGAAGCCCAACCTCAAGCCGGTGCCCACGGTACGCTCGCAACCCGCGGAACCCGCGGTACGAGCCGCACGCACGCCCGCGAAGGCCGCACCACGGAAGACCGCGACCAGGGCCCCGGCCAAGAAGGCCGCCGGCCGCAGGGCCGGCGGCGCCGCGTTGCGCAGCACCAACTGACCGCCGCCGGTCAGAGGAACGTTCAGGCGCCCCTGCGCACCGAAGCGACAAGGTGACGGCGCCGGCTCTCGCATCGAACGTCGACATGAGGCCGGCGGTGGTCGTACTAGCCGGCGAAAGGGCGAACCCTTCGTGACGGAAAGGCACATGATGGCAGAAAAGAAAGCGCGCACCGAGACGCCGCAGCGGGAGGCGGTCGAGAAGATTCGGGAGGGCGAAACGTTCGTGATGAACCTGCCCGCGCTGGGGGCGGTCGAGATTCCGCGACCCGAGCAGTTGGCCTACTTCGGGGGCCTGGCGGCACTTGCCGTCTTCGACCTCATCGACTGGCCGGTGGCGCTGGTGATCGCCGCCGGACATTTCCTGGCGAGCACCCACCACAACAGGATTCTCGAGGAACTGGGCGAGGCGATGGAGGAGGCCTAGCGCCGCCCATCGAGATTCCTGCCGAGGAGTAACGTCGCATTCGAACTGTCCAAGCACGGGTAACACCGGTGTAGGGAGAAGACAAGGGAGATGACAGGGTAGATGACTGAGACCACCGCTCCCCCATCCACAGGGGCCGACTCCATGTCGGTGACCACCGGGCCCATCGCCGGTAGCGGTAAGGCTTACCGACCGGTTGAGGGCTTCCCGGGTGCCCGAGTGCCGTTCCGCCGGGTCAACCTGTCGACCGGGAACCATTTCGACGTGTATGACACATCCGGGCCCTACACCGACGCCGACGCCGTGATCGATCTGTCGTCCGGGCTGTCGCCGCGGGCCGGGGTGGTGCGCGACCGAGGCACCCAACTGCAGCGCGCCCGCGCCGGGGAGATCACCGCCGAAATGGCGTTCATCGCCGCCCGTGAGGGCCTGCCGGCGGAGCTGGTGCGCGACGAGGTCGCCCGCGGCCGCGCGGTGATCCCGGCCAACCACAACCATCCCGAGAGCGAGCCGATGATCATCGGCAAGGCGTTCGCGGTCAAGGTGAACGCGAACATCGGCAACTCCGCGGTGACCAGTTCCATCGCCGAGGAGGTCGACAAGCTGGTGTGGGCCACCCGCTGGGGCGCCGACACCATCATGGACCTGTCCACCGGCAAGAACATTCACGAGACTCGCGAGTGGATTCTGCGCAACTCCCCGGTGCCGGTGGGGACGGTCCCCATCTACCAGGCGCTGGAGAAGGTCAACGGCGATCCGACCGAGCTGACGTGGGACATTTACCGCGACACCGTGATAGAGCAATGCGAGCAGGGTGTCGACTACATGACCGTGCACGCCGGCGTGCTGCTGCGGTACGTCCCGTTGACCGCCAAACGGGTCACCGGCATCGTCAGCCGCGGTGGCGCAATCATGGCCGCCTGGTGCCTGGCTCATCACCGGGAGTCGTTCCTGTACACCAACTTCGCCGAGCTGTGCGACATCTTCGCCCGGTACGACGTCACCTTCTCCCTGGGCGACGGGCTGCGACCGGGCTCGATCGCCGACGCCAACGACGCGGCCCAGTTCGCCGAACTCCGCACCCTCGGCGAACTCACCACGATCGCGAAATCCCATGGTGTGCAGGTGATGATCGAAGGTCCGGGACACGTCCCGATGCACAAAATCGTCGAGAACGTGCGGCTCGAGGAGGAGTTGTGCGAGGAGGCGCCGTTCTACACGCTGGGACCGCTGACCACCGATATCGCGCCGGCCTACGACCACATCACCTCGGCGATCGGCGCGGCCATCATCGCCCAGGCCGGCACCGCGATGCTGTGCTACGTGACTCCCAAGGAACACCTCGGCCTGCCGGACCGCAAGGACGTCAAGGACGGTGTCATCGCCTATAAGATCGCCGCGCACGCTGCCGACCTGGCGAAGGGCCTCCCCGGGGCGCAGGACCGGGATAACGAACTAAGCAAAGCGCGCTTCGAGTTTCGCTGGAACGACCAGTTCGCCCTGTCGCTGGATCCCGATACCGCACGGGAGTACCACGACGAGACGATGCCGGCCGAGCCGGCGAAGACTGCACACTTCTGCTCGATGTGCGGGCCCAAGTTCTGCTCCATGCGCATCACGCAGGACGTCCGCGACTACGCCGCCACTCACGGGCTCGACACTGAAGAAGCGATCGAAGCGGCCCTGCAAACCGGAATGGACGAGAAGTCGCGGGAGTTCGCCGAGCACGGCAGCAGGGTGTATCTGCCGATCACGCAGCGGTGATCGCGAGCGCGGCGCAGCCGGGCGTAGCGGGTCGCCGCCGTCCGGCGCAGTGAGTCACCCGCCTCCGGTTCTTCCGCTGACACCACCGGGCGCAACCCCGCCCCGGGTGTTGACCATCGCCGGTTCAGACTCCGGCGGCGGCGCCGGGATTCAGGCGGACCTGCGGACCATGGCGCTGCTGGGGGTGCACGCGTGTGTCGCCGTCACCGCGGTCACCGTGCAGAACACGCTGGGCGTCAGGGGCGTCCACGAGGTGCCCGAGGACGTCGTGGCGGGCCAGATCGACGCGGTGGTCACCGATATCGGCATCCAGGCCGCCAAGACCGGGATGTTGGCGTCGTCGGCGATCATCGGTGCGGTGGTGGCCACGTGGCAGCGGCTCGGGCTGGCCGTTCCGTTCGTCGTGGACCCGGTGTGTGCGTCCATGCACGGCGACGCGCTGCTGGAGCCGTCGGCGCTGGACACCCTGCGGGACCAACTCGTCCCGTTGGCCACAATCGTCACGCCGAACCTCGACGAGGTACGGCTACTGGTGGGCATCGACGTCGTCGACGCAGCGTCGCAACGCGCGGCGGCGAAGGCGCTGCATGCGCTGGGCCCGCGGTGGGCGCTAGTGACGGGCGGGCACCTGAGGTCCTCCGATCGCAGCTGCGACCTGCTGTACGGCGGCCCAGCCGGCGGGGATTTCTACGAGTACGACGCGCCGCGGGTGCCGACGGGCAACGACCACGGCGGTGGCGACTCGCTGGCGTCGGCGATCGCCTGCGCGCTGGCGCGCGGGTTCACCGTGCCCGACGCCGTCGGCTTCGGAAAGCGCTGGGTCACCGAGTGCCTGCGCGCCTCGTATCCGCTGGGCCAGGGGCACGGCCCGGTCTCGCCCCTGTTCCGGCTGTCGTGAATCTCGAGGGAATCGGCGGTGCCGTGCACCGGCCCGACGGCGAGCCCGCCGGAGTGGTGGTGCTGACGCACGGCGCCGGCGGAAACCGGGATTCGGTGCTGCTGCAACAGGTGTGCGACGAATGGACGCGACGCGGCTGGCTGGCTGTCCGGTACAACCTTCCCTACCGCCGCCGCCGGCCCACCGGTCCGCCGTCCGGTTCGGCCGCCACCGACCTCGCCGGGGTCGTCGAGGCGATCGCACTGTGCCGCGGACTTGCCGATGGGCCGCTGATCGCCGGTGGCCATTCCTACGGCGGGCGGCTGACATCCATGGTGGTCGCCGGCGGTGACGCGGCCCCGACCGAGGTAGACGCGTTGACGCTGTTCTCCTACCCGGTTCATCCGCCGGGAAAACCGGAACGCCCCCGCACCGAGCACCTGCCGGGCATCGGGGTGCCCACGGTGTTCACCCACGGCACCTCGGACCCCTTCGGCGCGCCCGCCGAGGTGCGAGCCGCCGCGGCGATGATCGGCGCTGCCACCGCGGTTGTCGAGATCGCCGGCGCTGGCCATGACCTGCGCTCGAAGACCTTCGACGTGCCCGTGCTGGCCGTCGACGCGGCCCTGGGCCTGGTGCGCGGCCGGCCGCGCACCAGGCCCAGGGCCGCGT
>CAZZHX010000070.1:0-13426 GCA_964653535.1 uncultured Mycobacterium sp.
GCTCCCCGTGCAACGCCGTGCGGCCCGTGAGCGTGACCCTCACGACCAGTGGGCGACCATCCGCCTCAGAAAAGGCCTGGCAAAGCGCGTCACGCACACGGTTTTGGATGTCGCGGTCATATTCCAGATTTTCGGCGTCCACACCGACGCGCGCCCACCGCACACCGAGACCGGCCTGGCCGACCGCCCCATCGCCGGTACCGCGCCCCGGCTCCGCGAGGGCCTGCAGCCCGACGCCGTGGCCCGCCGCATCGTCGCCGCCATCATCGCTGGGGAGCGCGAGATCCCGGCCGAGGCGTTCACGGCCTGACGAGCCCGACGTTCACTCCGATCGCGGATGCGACCGGTCACGTCGTCTCCGGGTGATGTCCGGCGATTGCGGCCAGCGCCAGGCGGACGGCTTCGGGCACGGCACGGGAGACGCGTGGGGTCAACCCGACGCCGTGCCCCGTGTCAGCAGCCTCGATCGCCAGCAGCACGAGCTCGTCGGGCGCCCGGCCCAGCGCCCGGGCGAGCTCATAGGCGGCTGCGACGTCCACACTGTGCGAGCTCAACCCCTCGCGTCCGGCCCCGCGTCGGGGCCGGTGATCGGCTCCCAGATCGGCGAGCGCGCAGCGTCGAACGCGCCCCGGCGCCGCAGGGGTGGCGACCGCGGCGTCGATCACGATGGCCAGGGCGGCACCCGACCAGGCCTCCACCAGGCCCACCGGATCCGCGATGCTCGTCACCACAACGACATTCGGCAGAGCCATGTCGGCGATCGCCGCGGCGACCGCACCCCCGACCCCGTCGTCGCGCCGGTAGGGGTTGCCGAGCCCGATCACGACGGTGCCCGGTCGGCCGGCGGTCACCCCCGGTGCACCGTCAGCGTCAGGAAATGCGTCGCGCAGGAGATGCAGGGGTCGTAACTACGGATCACCCGCTCGCACAGGGCCGTCAGCGCGGCGTCGTCGAGGGCGAGGTTGTCGGAAACCACGCCGGCCAGGTCGGCTTCGATAGCCGCCTGGTTCTGCGACGTCGGCGGGATGATGGTCGCGGCGGACACCAACCCGGCCGAGTCGATCTCGTAGCGGTGGTAGAGCAGTCCGCGGGGCGCCTCGCTGGCGCCGTGCCCGACGCCCGCGCGCGCCGGGACGTCCACGAAAGGCCTCGCCGGTCGCTGGTAGTCGCCGATGATCCGCAGCGCCTCCTCGATCGCGTACACCACCTCGACGGCGCGGACGATGATGCTGCGGAATGGGTTTCGGCATTCGGCCGAGAGGCCGGCGGCGGCCGCGGCCTGAGCCGCTATCGGCGACAGCGCCGACGAGTTGAGGCAGTAACGGGCCAGCGGCCCGGTCAGGTAGCGGCCACCGTCGAGCGTCGCGTGCAGCGCGGTGGAGTGTTTCACCTGCGATTCGCGCACGTGCTCGGTGAAGTCAGACAGCCCGAACGGCTGGCCTGCGCTGCGCGCGATGACGCCGTTCTCCAGCGGGTAGCGGCCGCCCTGGCTCAGCGCCAGCATCTCGTGGTCGAGTTCGAGGTCGGGGAACTCAAACCCCGACACCCACTCGACGGTGGCGACCGCGTCGTCGAGCGCGCGGCGCAACTGCTCGCCCAGCGGCGCCAGCTGGCTGCGGGTGGGTACCGAATAGAACCCGCCCACGCGGACGTTGACGGGGTGGATCGCCCGCCCGCCGACGAGGTCCATCACCTGGTTGCCGGCCTTCTTCAGCCGCAGCCCGCGCTCGACGTCGTCGCGGTGGTCGCGCGCCATCGTCATCGCGTCGGGGTAGCCGAGGAAGTCGGGGGCGTGCAACAGGTAGACGTGCAGCATGTGGCTGTGGATCCATTCGCCGCAGTAGAGCAGCCGGCGCAGCTCGACGATCTCTGGATCGGGTTCGACGCCGCAAGCGTTTTCGATCGCGTTGCATGCGCTCATCTGGTAGGCGACCGGGCAGATCCCGCAGATGCGGGCCGTGAGGTCCGGTGGCTCGGTGTGGGCGCGTCCCCGCAGGAACGCCTCGAAAAACCGTGGCGGCTCGTAAATGTTGAGCTCGACGCTGTCCAGCGCGCCGTCCTTGAGCCTGACGTGCAACGCCCCTTCGCCCTCCACCCGCGTCAGCGTGCCGACGCTCAGGGTGCGGGTCGCCGGGGTCACGGCTTGTCTCCCTCGGTGCGGCGTTCCGTGTCGAACGCCGCTGTGTTGAACGCCGCCACGTTAAACGTGGAGAACACCCGCTCGACGTCGCCGTCGGACATCCCGTCGCGGCGCAGCAGCGGGATCAGGGTCGCGACCCGCGGCGTCGCCGACGGGCCGAAACAGCCGTAGCAACCGCGGTTGTGGCTGGGGCACAACGCCCCACATCCGGCGTGGGTGACCGGGCCCAAGCACGGGGTACCGTCGGCGACCATGATGCACGTCACGCCGCGCATCTTGCACTCGGTGCATACCGTCTTGGCGGGCAGTCGCGGAGTGCGTCCGATCAGCAGGGCCGACAAGGTGTCGAGCAACTGGCCGCGGTCGATCGGGCAGCCTGGCACCTGATAGTCGACCGTGACGTGCGCCGACGCGGGGGTGGAGGTCGCCAGCGTGTCGATGTAGTCGGGTCTGGCGTAGACGACCGAGGCGAACTCGGCGACGTCGGCGAAATTACGCAGCGCTTGCACGCCCCCGGCCGTCGCGCAGGCACCGATGGTGACCAACACCTTTGACTGGGCGCGGATCTCGCGGATGCGTTGTTCGTCACGGCGGGTGGTGACGGAGCCCTCGACCAGAGACACATCGTAGGGACCGGCCACCGTGGCGCTGGACGCCTCGGCGAAGGTGGCGATGCGCACCTCGCCGGCCAGGGTCAGCAGCTCGTCCTCGCAGTCCAGCAGGGTCAGCTGGCAACCGTCGCACGAGGCGAACTTCCAGACGGCGAGGCTGGGTTTCATCTACAGCTCCGTGATTCTGAGCAAGGGACCCGCGACGTCGTAGCCGACGACGGGACCATCGCGGCACACCAGCAGCGGGCCCAGCTGGCAGTGTCCGCACCAGCCGACCCCGCACTGCATGTTGCGCTCCAGCGACACCCGGACGTCGCGGGCGGCGACCCCCTTGGCCATCAGGGCCTCGGCGGCGAACCTCATCATCGGCTCCGGGCCGCACAGGAACGCGGTGGTGCGCTCGGGCGCCAGGGTGAGCCGGCGCAGCGGTTCGGTGACCAGTCCGACCTCGCCGTGCCAGCCCTGCACCGGCGCGTCGACGGTGACGTGCAGGTCGATCCGCGGGTCGGCCGCCCAGGTGGCGAGTTCGGCGGCGTACACGAAGTCCGACCGCGTGCGCGCACCCGCGATGAGGGTGAGGGCGCCGTGCCGGGAGCGTCGCGCGAGCGCAGCCGTCACCAGCGGGCGCAGCGGGCACAACCCCACCCCGCCGGCGACCATCACCAGGTCCCGCCCGGCGGCGTCGTCGAGTCCCCAGCTGGTGCCGAACGGGCCCCGCACCCCGACGACGCTGCCCGGCTGCGCGTCGTGCAACGCGCGACTGACCGCCCCCACCGCGCGGATGGTGTGCGTGATCGAGCCGTCGGTGACCGCGGGGTCGCCGCTGATCGAGATCGCCGCCTCACCCACCCCGAAGGCGTAGAGCATCATGAACTCCCCGGGTTGCGGCGCCGCCAGCGCGTGGCCGAGCGGTTCGAGGCACAGCGTGGCCGAATCGGCGCTTTCCACGACGCGGCTGCGAACCCGATACCGGACCGGCGCCATGAACGCGGGCAGGCACGCCGCATCAGTCATTGCCGGCCATCTTGTTCATCTCCGCGGTGATGTCGATGCCGGTGGGGCACCATGCGATGCACCGCCCGCAGCCCACGCAGCCCGACGTGCCGAACTGGTCGTGCCAGGTGCCCAGCTTGTGGGTGAGCCAGTGCCGGTAGCGCGACTCCCCGGAGGCTCGCACGCTGCCGCCGCCGTGCACGTAGGTGAAATCAGGCTCGAAGCACGACGCCCAGTGCTGCCAGCGTTCGGCATGCTCGCCGGTCAGGTCGCTGACGTCCTCGGTGGCGGTGCAGTAGCAGGTGGGGCACACCATGGTGCAGTTGCCGCACGTCAGGCAGCGGCTCGCCACCTCCTCCCACTGTGGGGATTCGCGCGATCGCATCAGCAGTTCGCGCAGGTCCACGTCCGGCATGGCGCGGCCCATGAGGTGCGCGGCCGCCTCAACCTCGGCGCGCGACCGGTCAACCTCCGCCTCGGCGGCGGGCCGGTGGGCAATGTCGGCGAGGACGTCGGCGCCCTCCGGGGTGCCGACGTCCACGAGATAGGTCACAGCGTCGGCGTCGACGCGTTCGGTGAGCGCGAGGTCGTAGCCCGGTCCGGCCCCGGGGCCGGTGCCCATCGACGCGCAGAAGCAAAGCCCGCCGGGCTCCGTGCAGTTCACCGCGACCACGAACGCCCGTCGGCGGCGTCCGACAAATGA
This sequence comes from uncultured Mycobacterium sp., assembly GCA_964653535.1. Lineage (GTDB taxonomy): Bacteria > Actinomycetota > Actinomycetes > Mycobacteriales > Mycobacteriaceae > Mycobacterium. The sequence continues at coordinate 4,448 of CAZZHX010000070.1, forward strand.
GGCGTCAGGGTAGTCGCCGCGGCCGAGCACGCCGTTCAGGGTCGCGATCGCGGCGAGGTCGCACCCCCGCACCCCGAGGAAGGCGTAGCGCGGCGGTTGTTCGTCAGCGCCGTCATCGGTGTCATTGCCGTCCAAGGATCCCTGCGGGCCGCCATCCCGGTCGCCGGACCACAGCCGCCGCCGCGGCGGGTGCAGGAACTGCTTCCACGACTGCGGTCCCGCCGAGTGCCCGAAGGCCGCCTGGTCGTCGCGCCGGCGCAGCCGATACTGACCGGGGGCCACGTCCACGCCCCATCCCCACGGCAGGTCGGCGGCCGACTCGAGCTCGTCGAGCACGATCGCGTTGTCCCGCACCGTCGGTCCAACGACGCGGTACCCGCGCGCGGCCAGGACCTCGATAAGGCTGTCAAGGGCGCCCGCGTCGAGCAGCGCAACGTCGGGATTCATCTACCTATCATCGACGATCACCGGCGCGGCGCGCTACGGGGCGACGCGCTGCCCGCGATCCACGAGCCACTCGACGACGTCGTCAAGGTCGCGTCGCGGCGTCGCCGGCAGCGGATCGGCGTTGATCGGCGCCCATCCCACCCGCAGCAGCATCTGCGGATAGTCGGAGTCCCCGAAGACCTCCGAGCGGACGGCCTCGCGCGTGTCGGCCGTCTCCAGCGGCTCGGTGACCGGGCAACTCGCCAGTCCCGTCGCCGTCGCCGTGAGAAGAACGGCGCTGGTGGCCTCGCCGGCACGCAAGCGGGCCATGCGGTCGTCGTCTCGGGTTCCCAGCGCCAGCACGACGGCGTTGTCGTCGGCCGCCGACGAGTCCGGCGGCATGGACAGTTCCGGGCCGGCGAAGTGGCGGCCGGGTATTTTCGCGGTCGGGTCCGGGGCCGGGGTGTTGCGCGCCGGAACACCGGCCATCGCCGCGTGGCGCCCACTCCACGCGGCGAGCTCGGTGAGGTACTCGCGGCTGAGGTGGTCCCGGACCGACCGGATGACGATGTCGTGCAGGGTTTTGATATCCGCGGCGTCGTCGAGCAGGCACAACCGCACACCGTGCCGGGCCGCCCGCGCCGCCATCAACGCAATATCACCCACCGGCACCGGCCAGTGGGTGTAGTGGCGGCGGTCGGTACGCCGCCGCGGGATCGCCGCGGCGAGCGCGATGTCGACGGAGTCGGCGGGATGCGCGGCGACCTCGATGGCGGCGAGGTGATCGGGGTCGGCCGGGTTCGGCAGCCGGGTCACCTTGGGCTGCCACCCGACGGCGGCGAGGGCGACGGTGCAGTGATGCAGGGCCGACCCGCAGCTCACCATCAGGTCACGGCCATCGGGGTCGGTGTTGGGCAGCTGCCGGGCTGACTCGGAGTACAGGTGCAGGCTCGTCGAGTCCACGCGCCACCGCCAGGGTTGGGTGTTGTGCACCGACGGCGCGCGACCCGCCAGCATCAGGACCGTCTCAATGGTCCCGGCATCGGGAAAACGCGCAGTCATGGACTTGTTCCCCTCCGGTCGTCCCCTTCGGTGAAGCTCAGCACCTCTTACGATGGCGCGCTCGCCGCGCCGGCACGAGGGCACGACGGCACTAGCCGGAGGGACTTTGTGCCAATGCGGGGTGCCAATGCGGTCACGCAGGAGCGGGCGGTGGCGCTGCGGCGGTGGCGCCGCGAGCGGCCAGCTTCCCCGCGATGGAGGCGACGGCGATCGTCAGCAGAGCACCGAACATCAGCGCCGAGGCTTCGCCCGTGACCAAGAGGTGCTGCTCGGTGCCGATGGTCGCCGCGGCCACCGGAACGCCCAGTTGCGCGGCAGACAGCGCCCCGAACGCCAGCGGCTGGCCCAGCAACCGTCCCGCGCAGTGCGCCAGCACCGCACCGCAGCCGAGGCAGAGCCCGAGCAGCGCCAATTTCGGGTGCGCCGCCAATTCACGCACTTGCAGCGATGCGCCCAGCCAGACGAAGAAGAGCGGTCCGAAAAATCCCTCGGTGATCCCGAACAGCTGACGCGCCAGCCGGCGGGGCTCGCCGACCGAGGCGATCGCCAGGCCCAGCGCAAAGCCCGCCATCAGGATCGAGACGTGGGCGTAGACGGCCAGCGCGGACAGGGCGAACAGGGCCAGGAGGTTGACCCGCAGTTCCAGCGCGAACTGTTTTTTCTTCGAGTAGTCGTGTAGGCGCTGGCGCCAGCCCCGGCGGTCGAACTCGCGCAGCCCCAGGAACATCACGACTGCGCAGCCGGTGATCGCCAGCACGCCCAGCGCCGCCACCGGTGCCTTATTAGGGTTGATCGCCAAGGGCAGCAGGACAACACTCGCGGCATCGGCGATCGCGATCTGCGCCGTCACCGCGAGCACACCGTGTCCCTGCAACCCCAGAGAGTTGATCACCGGTAACGCCACCGCCGCCGACGACGAGGCCATCAGCACGGCGTACAGCACCGCGTGGCCCGTGCCGAAAACCTCCGCCACGCCGAAGCCGAGCCCCGCCGCGGCCACGCCGACCACCACCACCCTGCTCAGCGCCGCCGGGAGCACCGAGCGCAGCTCGCCGCCGCGGACCGGCACGTGGGTGCCCACGACGAACATGACGAGAGCGAAGCCGACGTTCGCCAGAAACTGCAGGGTCGGGTCGGCGACGTCGACGACGCCCAGGCCGGTCCTGCCGACGAGGAGTCCGGCGCCCAGCTCGCCGATGGTCGCCGGGATCCACAGCCGGGGCGCCGAGGCCAACAGCGGCCCCGCGAAGCCGACGGCGGTGAGCAGCGCCAGCGTATTGAAGCCAAACCCGTGCATGCCTGCGGCCCCTCAGGTGCCTGTCGACGGCGGCGAGCCCGCCGTGTCCCCGGTCACCACGGCCTCATTCTCCACGGTGCGTCATTCTGCACGGTGCGGGATCGGATCGACGCCGCAGCGCCTGTTCTCGCGAGGCCGCGGCTTTGACTCTGCGCACAGGGCGGCGCTTGTCGGCGTGGCGTCGCCATGGGCGCAGAGTCGACCTCCACGGATCGCTCAATGAGAAGGTGCTGGCCGCGTCGCGCGTCGTTCAAACCCACTGGAAGAGTGACGCCATGGCCACCGATGTGATTCTGAAAGCCTCGACGATCATCACGATGGACGATGCCGCACCGCGGGCGCGGGCATTGGGCATCGACTCGGCCACCGGCCGGATCACCGCGATCGGCTCGGTGGCGCACGTGCAGTCCGCGGCGCCCGGCGTCGCGGTGACCGACCTGGGCGACACAGTGTTGATGCCGGGGTTCGTCGAGCCGCACAGCCACCCGGTGCTGTCGGGGATGGCGACGCAGAAGCCCGCCTACTGGGTCTCGCCGAACGTCGGTGTCTCCTCCTGGGACGAGGTGAGGGCGGTCTTCGCCGCGGCCGATAAGGAGAATCCCCCGGACCAGGTGTTGGTGTTCAACGGCGTCGACCGGCTGCTGCAGCAGGCCCCGATGCCGACGCGGGCGGTGCTGGATCCGATCTTCCCCTCGCGCCCGGTGGTGGTGATCGACAATTCCGGGCACGCCATCTACTTCAATAGCGCGACGATCACACTGCTGGGCTGGCCCGACGCCCATGCGCCGGCCGATCCGGTCGGCGGGAGCTTCGGCCGGGAGGCCGACGGGGTGACCAGCAACGGCACGGCGTTCGAGTCGGGGGCGCTGATGGCAGTGGTGGCCGAGGTATTGCCCAGGGCCATTCAGCACCCGCTGCACTCGGCCGCGCAGTGGTATCAGCTGATGGCGCGATGCGGCATCACCGCGACCTCCGAGCACGCCTACAACTCGGGCCAGTACCAGGCGTACGCCGCGCTGGCGTCGGTGCCCGACTGCCCGCTGCGGCTGCACCTCTACCACATGTCGATCGAGGCCGACGCCGTCACCGACGTCGCTTTCCCGAACCCGGAGCTGGTGCGCAAGGTCGGGATCAAATTGTGGGCTGACGGTTCGCCGTGGATCGGCAACGTCGCGCTGTCGTTCGAGTATCTGGACAACCCGACCACCCGCACAGCCCAGATCGAGCCAGGCCCTCTCGGCGAGCCGCAGATGAACTACACCCGTGCCGCACTCGACGAGGTCCTCGACACGTTGGTGCCGGCGGGCTACCAGATCGCGTTCCACTGCAACGGCGACGTCGGGTTCGATGTGGTGCTGGACGCCTACGCGCACGCGCTGGCACAGTTCGGTCTACTCGGCTCGGATCACCGCTGGCGAGTGGAGCACCTGGGCGCGGCGCGGCGTGACCAGTTCGAACGTGCCGCCGCGCTCGGGGTCACGTGTTCGCTGAGCCCGTTCCAGTACATCTACTGGGGCGATCTCCTCGACGGGACGCTGTTCGAGAGCGCCCACGGTGCGCAGTGGCAGCGGGTCCGCGACGCCTTCGACGCCGGGGTGACGCCGAGCTTCCACAACGACGGGTCGGTCTGCCCGCCCAACCAGCTGTTCAACGTCCAGCACACGGTAATGCGCACCACCACCAGCGGCGCGGTGCACGGCGCGAACCAGGCGGTGACGCTCGACCAGGCTCTGAAGGCGATCACCATCAACGGCGCGTATCAGCTCAAGCGCGACCACGAGATCGGGTCGCTGGCAGTCGGAAAGTACGCCGATCTGGTCGAACTGTCCGCCGACATTTACACCGTGCCCGTCGAGAAGATCACCGAGCGGGTGACGGTCCTGGGCACCTGGCTTGGCGGCACGAAGATCGACTGCGACGCGTTCATCGATAACGTGACGGCGATCGACCCAACGGAACACCACGAGCTGAGCCGTCAGGTGGGCAACCGCCGGTGCTGCTAGAGCGGAGGCGTGCCTTCGCGCGGCGAGAACCGCGCCGGATTGGTGCCGGTCTCGGCGCGCAGCCGGCGCTGCAACTCGTCCATAGAGGCACGGACGATCTCTGCCAGGGTCGATGTCGGAACGTCGGCGAGGGCGGTCGCGGCCGCCGTCACGTCGCTGCCGCCGGTGACCAAAGCGGGCTCGGCGTCGGCGAGGATAGCCGCGGCGGTGCCGCGTTCCCACTGCAGACCGTCATCGAGTTTGCGCAGCGTGCTGCGCGAGAAACGGGGCTGGGTACCCGATTCGATCGCGGTGAGCGTGCTGTTGGAAGGACCACCGGCGTGCCAGACCTCCACTTGCGTGAGGCCAAGGTTGCGCCTTCGATCCTTGACTGCGTGAGCCAGCTTTCTGATCGCTGCTTCCGGCCATTCGGACATGTGGAAAATATTACTCGCTTCTCACGGTCACCTAGGGTCCCGTCCGCATACGTCACATATTTTTAATAGTCGTTGGTGTTCGACTGCCCAAATATCAGACCCGGACGGCTATTGCGGCGTCCCGAATCCGTCCGCCTTCGCCGCCTTCCGACAGGCGGCGAACGGCACTTCTCCCGCGATCGCGCCCCGCGGATTATGAATCGACACTTGGTTCTATACAAGTCACTCCTGATAAACTTGGGATTGAGAACGGCGGCGGGCATGAGTGCTCTGTGGACGCGGTCGGGCCCGCGGGAGCTTGGTCCTGCCCGGCGCGCTGCGCGCCCCTCCGGTCTGCGCGGCCCGAAGATGTCAGACCCCTCGAACAGACTGTCATCGTGAGGGATGCGCGATGTTGACGAGGTCGATGAGCGGGATGCCGCATCTGGGCGCGTTCCTCAACGGCGCCACGATCAGCGGCGTGGGCCTGCTGGCGTGCGGGTGGGCCGTCTGGCATCGACGGGTTACCTGGCGAATCCCCCACGACCGCGCCCTCACCCTTGCTGTCGTGTTCGGTGCCGCGACCCTTTTCTTTTCCAGCCCGGTGCAATACAACTATGCGGATGGCTGGCTCTTTGCGCTGACCGGCATGGACCACGTCGCCGGTTTACTGGGTCAACTCTGTTCCCTGGCGGGACTGTGTACCTGCATCTACGCCGCGGTCTCCCGGCTCGTCCCCGACGAGGAGATCGAACCGATGATGCGCAAGGCCGAGTATCCCGTTGCGCTCGCGATCCTGCTGATGCTGATCGCGTTCACCAACACCGGCGAACTGGGCCGCCGGGGTCAGCCGGACATGATGCAGGTGCCGCGCGACGCCTGGCTCACGCTCTACTGGGTGGTCTATCTCTTCACTGCCATCTACCTCGCCGGCTTTCTGACACGACTGCTGCTCGTCCTGCGCACCGACCCGCGGTCGCGCACAGTTGCCACGCTCCTTGCCCTCGGGTCTGCTCTGACCATCGGAACGCTCGCGGCAACCGGCTGGGCCATGATCACACCGATTCCCTCGGAGATGATCTGGGCTATCGGGGGAACCGCGGTGATCGCCTGGTCGTTGGCCGCGTATTGGTCTGTGCGGCTGCGGTTTCAGCGCACGGAACGCGAGGATCCAGAGTGACCTGTCCCGGTTTCCCGGGAGACTGAACTCAGAATCGGCGTTCGCCGACGACCAAGATGCAGAAGGCCTCCGAATCGTCGGCCACCGGCACGTCGCCCCCTCGGCCGAGCCGGCGTATCTCCTCGGTCGCCGGAAGCGACCGGGCGCACCAGCCATGCGCATCGAGCCATTCAGTGACATCGGCGCGGTCGGGGTCGCTGAATGTCAGACCCTCCATGTCGGTGACGAACCCGAAAACGATATGCGCGACGCCGAGTTCGTCGGCCAGGCGCGTGAATCGCTCCCGCATCTCATCGAAGCGGTCATCATCGCGATACGGCACCGCCTCTACCGCTACCCGGCTTCCGGGGGCGCTGGACGCGGTGATCAACGCGAGTAGCCGATTCTGAGCACTAGCTGGCAGATACATCAACAGCCCCTCCGCGAGCCACGCGGTCGGCTCGGACGGGTCGAAGCCCTGCTGCTTGAGCACCGAGGGCCAATCCCGGCGAAGGTCGACCGGCACCTCGTGACTTCTGACCGACGGCTGCACACCATGCGCCGCCAGAATCCGCGCCTTGTACTGCAACACCTTCGGCTGGTCGATCTCGTAGACATCGGAGCCGGCCGGCCAGTCCAGCCGGTAGGCCCGGGAATCGAGTCCCGAGGCCAGGATGACGAACTGGCGGATACCGGCGGCGGCAGATTCGGCGAAGAACGCGTCGAAGAAATGGGTGCGGACCGCCTGATGGCTCTGCATGTAGGCGAAAATCGCGGCCGCCTCGGGGTCTATGGCGGCGAGCCGGTCGGTCAACGAGCCATCGAGGATGGGCTCCCACCTTGTGCTTCCCTCACCTTCGACCAGCAGGCGCGCATACGGGTCGCGGATCAGCGGGTGTTGACTTTCGGTTTCGGCGGCGCGGGCCGCAGCCACGAGGACAGCGGTCGATCCGACGCTCTTCGTGATATCCCAGGCGTCGTCGTCGGTGCGCAAGGGACTCCTTCGGGGGGATCACTCGGGTGGGGAACATAAACCCGGCCGTTCGGCGGTCGAGACCACTCAGCTCATCGGGGCAGGGGGCAGCCTATCGCGCTGGATCGTGCGCACGGTCAGCAGGCGAACGCTAGTCGCACCGCCCCACGTTAGGCTCAGCTCAGGCTGTTGACCGGTGGCGTGGTATCGCGGAAGGGATTCCTGGCATGACGTTGTCCAGTCGACTGTGGGCAGACAACCGTGACGTGGCCGCCCAGGTGTTGGCACACCCGTTCGTAACAGGTGTCGCCGACGGCTCGTTGCCGCGCGAGGTCTTCGCCGGCTACGTCTCCCAGGATGCGTTCTTTCTGGAGTCGTTCGCCCGCGCCTACGGACTGGCCCTCGCACACAGCCCCGACACACCCACGCTGCTGGCGCTCGCTGATCTACTCGCCGGGTTTCGCGCGGAACTCGGGTTGCACGCCTCATACGCCGCCCGATGGGGTATCGATGTGACGACAGTCGAGCCCGGATCGACGACCCTGGCCTACACCGAATTCATCCTCGCCACCGCCGCGACCAGCGCTCCCGGCGCAGTCTTCGCGACGATGACTCCTTGCCTGCGGCTTTACGCATGGCTCGGCGCGACGCTGCAGCCGACGGCGGCCGGAGATTACGTGCAGTGGGTGCAGACCTACGCCGACCCGAAGTTCGAGGAATCGGCCGCCCTCCTGGAACAACTCCTCGACACACACGCCGAGGACACCCCGGCTGTGCGCGCAGCCTACCGGCGCGCAATGTGTCTGGAGCTTGCCTTTTTCGAGGCATCGCTGCAGGAAAAACCTTGATGCAACGGTACTAAACCCGATCGTCGCCAGGTTCGTGGGACCGCTAGTGGGCTATGGTTGGCACATGCGGATGCACATCACGGTCGATGACGAGCTCGTTGCCGAGCTCGATCGGCGGGCCGGAAGCAGGCGGCGCAGCGCATTCATCGCAGAGTTGATTCGCCGCGGACTCGATGACGAACGACGCTGGGACGATATCGAGGCAACCCTCGGGGCGATCCCCGATGAGGGCCACGACTGGGATAAGGATCCCGGTGAGTGGGTCCGCCGCCAACGCTCTGATCGCCGTCGCGTCGGCTGACGTGGCCAGGATCCTGCTCGACTCGACCGTCCTCATCGACGCGCTGCGCGGCCGTCCGGCAGGCGAGCGCCTCCGCGCCCTACGCCGCCAGGGTGACGAACCCTGGACGTGTGCGATCTCGATCGAGGAGATCTGGCGCGGACTGCTGCCCGGCGAAGAAGCTGTGGCACAACGGCTGGTACGCGGCTTACGCTGTGCACCGTTGGGTCCGTCCGAAGGACTTCGCGCCGGACAGTGGCGGCGCCAGTTCGCCGGGCGGGGAATCACACTTGACCAGGCCGACTGCTTGATCGCCGCGGCCACCGCTGGCATCGATGCCCGCCTGGCGACGGGCAATCCGGCCGACTTCCCGATGGACGACATCACCGTCGAGCACTGGCCCGTCGGACGCTGACGCGTCCTCCGGCGACCGTTCAATGAAAATGACCCCCGGAGAAGTCTCCAGGGGCCGTTTTCGGTTGTAGCGGGGACAGGATTTGAACCTGCGACCTCTGGGTTATGAGCCCAGCGAGCTA
>CAZZHX010000071.1:0-13100 GCA_964653535.1 uncultured Mycobacterium sp.
GCCAGCATGCACGCGATCGCCGAGGCCTACGGAGAGGCGCCCGGGTGGGTCGTCACCGCCACCGCGTCCTTCACCTCGGCCACCAAGTGGAGCGGCGTGTCCTACCGCGACCACGGCAATTGGGTCATCGGAGCGCCCGACGTGTTGCTCGACCCGTCGGGGGCGGCCGCGGCGCAGGCCGAGCGGCTCGGCGCGCGAGGACTGCGGGTTCTGCTGCTGGGCGCCGCCGACGTGGCCGTCGACCATCCGGACGCGCCCGGCCGGATCACTCCGGTCGCGTTGGTTGGGCTCGAACAACGGGTTCGGCCCGACGCTCGCGAGACGCTGGATTACTTTGCCGCGCAGGGTGTCGCGCTCAAGGTCATCTCCGGCGATAACGCGGTGTCGGTCGGTGCGATCGCTGACGGGTTGGGGCTGCGCGGGGAGACGATGGACGCACGCCGGCTTCCCACCGAGCCGGCCGCCTTGGCCGCCGCCCTGGAAAGGTGTACCGCCTTCGGCCGAGTGCGGCCCGATCAGAAGCGCGCCATCGTCCATGCCCTGCAGGCGCACGGACACACGGTTGCCATGACCGGCGACGGGGTCAACGATGTGCTGGCGCTCAAGGACGCCGACATCGGCGTGGCGATGGGCTCCGGAAGTCCTGCGTCGCGGGCGGTGGCGCAAATCGTGTTGCTGGACAACAGGTTTTCCACGTTGCCGTATGTGGTGGGGGAAGGCCGGCGGGTGATCGGCAACATCGAGCGGGTCGCCAACCTGTTCTTGACCAAGACCGTGTACGCGGCGCTGCTGGCCCTGATGGTGGGCGCCGAGTGTCTGCTGTCCCCGGTGCTCGGTGTCGAACCGTTGCTGTATCCGTTTCAGCCCATCCACGTCACGATCGCGGCGTGGTTCACCATCGGCATCCCGTCGTTCATCTTGTCGCTGGCGCCCAACAACGAGCGCGCCCACACCGGCTTCGTGCGGCGGGTGTTGACGTCGGCGCTGCCCGCCGGGCTGGTCGTCGGGGTGGCGACGTTCGTCTCCTATCTGGTGTCCTACCGCGGGCGCCACGCCACATTCGCCCAACAGGAGCAGGCATCGACAGCGGCGCTCATCACGCTGCTCATGACGGCCCTGTGGGTGCTGGCCGTTGTGGCCCGTCCGTACCACTGGTGGCGCCTGGCGCTTGTCGTCGCCTCGGCCCTGGCCTACGTCGCGATCTTCAGCGTCCCGCTGACCCAGCGGGCATTCCTCCTCGACCCGTCCAACCCGCGGGTGACGTCCATCGCGGTGGGGATAGGGGCGGTGGGCGCCGCCGCGATCGAGGCGCTGTGGTGGATCCGCCGCGTAAAGTCGCCCTGGGGCAAGGATCGACGTAGCGCAATCCCAAGCGAGATGAGGCGGAACTGAGCCGTGGCGAAACTCTCTGAATCCATCGACGTCCCGTTGCCGCCCACAGTTGCCTGGGAGCATGCCTCGGACCTGTCGCGGTTCACGGAGTGGCTGACGATCCACCGGGTGTGGCGCAGCGTGCTACCCGATGACATCGAGAAGGGCACGGTGGTCGAGTCCATTGTCGAGGTCAAGGGCATGGCCAACCGGATCACGTGGACGGTCGTGCGCTACAACCCGCCGGAGGGGATGACGCTCGACGGCGCCGGTGTCGGGGGGGTCAAGGTCAAGCTGATCGCCAAGATTTCGCCAACGGCGCAGGGATCCACCGTCGGCATCGACCTACACCTCGGCGGTCCCGCGCTGTTCGGGCCCATCGGGATGGTCGTGGCCGCGGCGCTGCGCAGCGACATCAACGCGTCGCTGCGCAACTTCGTCTCGGTGTTCGCCGGTCGATGAACGCCGGCGACGCTCAGAACGGAATCTCGCGTGCCGTGAAGCGGTCGGTGACGTCGCCGACGAGGGTGTCGTCGTAGGGGTCGACGACCAGCGTCGGCGAGCCCTTGTCGAACGCGAGGCGGTCCATCTCGACCCAGATGACGTTCGGGCTGGTGGTCAGCTCGAAGAAGTACGTCCGGTGGGTCAGGTCGGTCACCGTCCGATACTCGGTGTTGTAGATCCCGAACTCGCCGTAGGGCGCGCCGAACGGGACCGACACGTTGCGCATGATCGCCATCACCGCTGCGACCCCTTCGCGCCGCGAGGTCGGCGTGGGCAGCAGCCCCGAGTAGTAGGCGGCTCGTTGGAACCTATCGACCGCGTTGACGTTGCCGGGCAGCGGCATCTCCCTGGTGGGATGGGAATAGTCCTGCTCAGACAACAGTGCCAGCTGTTGGTCGTAGGTGGGGTCATTGGTCATCAAGGTGTACTCCCGGCCGCGGTGGACGACCGGGCCGGCGGAGGTGAACTCGACGATCGCCGAATCGCCGGTGGCGTCCTCGAGGGCGAAGTGAAGGTTGGCGTCATGGCCGCGCACCGTGAACATCAGCGGTGCGACGTTCGCCATCAGCTCCACCGCCTCGCCGACCGTCGCCGCCTGGTCGAGCAGGTACTGCAACCACAGCCCCACCTGCACCGCGGGAACGGCCGTGTCGCGAGGACCGAAGTCGGTCGCTTCCAGGTACAGCCCGTGACCGGCCAGGCCCGCCTCGTTGAGGCCGTCGACGGCTCCGGCGCCGTAGACGGTGGTGATGAGGCTGCCGTAGCGGCTGGTCCAGCGCAGTGGATTGGGGTCGTCGACAAGTCCGCCGGGCCGCAGACCGTCCCGCTCGCGGCCGCGGGGGAAGGCGACGATCAGCGGCTGCGTCGACTCGGGCCAGTCCATGGTGCGGCCGGCCAGGACCGCGACGTCGGTGGTGTTCCACAGCACTCGGGTGCACATGCCCCAGACGGTAGCGTGCCGCCGCCGCGGGTCGTCGGGGTCCCGGATTAGTCTCGCCAGCATGATCCGTCGGGTGCGCCCCGGTTGGCTGGTGGCCTTTTTTGCGCTGCTGGTTTCGGCCAGTGCCTGGCTGCCGTGGCTGACGACGGCGGTCAACGGGGGCGGCTGGGCCAGCGCGATCGGCGGCACCCACGGGAGCCTGGTCCTGCCCCGCGGTTTCGGCGCCGGTCAGCTGATCGTGGTGCTGTCCTCGGTGCTGCTGGTGGCGGGGGCGATGGTCGGCCGGGGATTGTCGGTGCGGTGGGCTTCGATTGCGGCGCTGGTCATCTCGGTGCTGATCATCGGAATCACCGTGTGGTACTACCGGCTTAACGTCGGCCCGCGGGTGTCGGCCGAATACGGGCTCTATGTCGGTGCAGGATGCGCGGCCTGCGCGGCGGTGTGCGCGAGTGCGGCGGTGATCGCCGCACTGGCTTCTCGGCCCTGAGCGTCGAGAGAGCCCGACTTGCATTCCGCAAGCCATCATCGTAGATTGCAATATGCAAGTCAATGGCCACACGACGGATAAGGAGTCGGTGCATGACTGACCGGGTACTGCTCACGGGCATCACGGGCTACATCGGAGAGCACTGTGCGGCCGAATTGCTGCGGGCGGGCTATGAGGTGGTCGGTGTGGTTCGGTCCTTTCCCAAGGGACTGGCGACCAAATCCGCTCTGGCTCAGGTCGCCCCCGTCGACCGCCTCAGCTTCATGAAGGCGGACCTTCTCAGCGATGACGGGTGGGCCGAGGCGATGTCGGGCGCCACGTTCGTCATGCACGTCGCGTCGCCGTTCGTGTTGGCCGAGCCTCGGGATGAGAACGAGCTGATCGCTCCGGCGGTGGAGGGGACCAGGCGAGTGGTGGCCGCCGCGCAACGCGCCGGTGTTCGGCGCCTCGTGCTGACCTCGTCGACCTTCGCCGTGATCGCGGGGAAGCCCACGGGACGCTACGGACCCGAGGCATGGTCCGACACCGCCGCGAACATCGGCGCCTACGCCAAAAGTAAGACGTTGGCCGAACGCGCCGCGTGGAACGCCGTCGGGGCGGGCCAGATGGAACTCACGGTCATCAACCCGGGTGGGGTGTTCGGACCGTCACTCGGGGCGCAGATGGACGGCCAGAGTGTGGCGATGATGACGAGCATGATCGGCGGAAAGATGCCGATGGTCCCCGATATGAGCATGGGGATGATTGATGTGCGCGACGTCGCTCGCCTGCACGTGGCGGCATTGACCGCCGAGGGAGCCGCCGGTAAGCGGTTCATCGCCGCGGGAGCCGAGCCGGTATCGATGTCTGCCGTCGCGGCTGTCCTGCGGGGCGCCGGCTATCGGAAAGCACCGTCCCGTAAAGCGCCGACCGCGCTGCTGAAGGTCATGGGACTATTCGACCGCGAGGTCAAGGGGATGCTGCCGATGGTGGGCGTCAAAGCCTCCTTCGACAACAGCGCCACCGTCGACATCCTCGGTTGGCAGCCCACACCTATCGAGACCTCGGTGCGCGACATGGCTGCGGCGATCGCGGCGCCTGAGGCGATCTCCGTGTAGACCGGCGATGATGACGTCATGACATCTGACTCCGAGCGTGACTCTGAGCGCACCGAGTGGCGCTCGTGCTGCCCGATCAGCTCTGCACTGGACGTCCTTGGTGATAAATGGTCCTTGCTGATCATCCGTGACCTGATCGTGCACGGGCCGCGTACATTTTCACAGTTGCTTGAATCACCCGAACGCATTTCGACCAACATCCTGGCGTCGAGGTTGAAGATGTTGACACAGCTCAAACTCATTGCCAGGGCCGACCCGAACGCCTCGGCGCGCAACAACGCCTTCACGCTCACCGACAGCGGTGCCGCGCTGCGGCCCATTCTGGAAGATCTCGCCGACTGGTCCCACACCCACCTGAAGGAATTCCACGATGGCATCACCGGCATCCACTAGAGGTGCAGGGCGTTACCACAGAAACACAGAAAACAAGGAGCGAACCACGATGACTGACGCCGCGACACCGGCCTACGCGATGGTGCAGATCACCATCAATGACCCGGCTGAGTTCAACGACCGGTACGCGCAACACGTCTTCCCCATTCTGGAGAAGTTCGGTGCGCAGATGATCGCGGGATCGCCCACTCCGCAGACCAAGGAAGGTGGCTTCGACGGGAACTGGGCCGCCGTCATCCGATTCCCGAGCATGCAGGTCGCCCAGGCCTGGTACGACTCGGAGGAATACAGGCCCTTCAGAGATCTCCGGATCAAGGAACTGACCAGTGCCGGCAGCCTCGTGTTCCTCGACAGCTTCGGTCCCGCTGCCTCGGCGGGCTGACGCGGCCTCGCCCCCTACAGGCCCACAGCGCCGGCTGCCGACTCGGCCGTGTCCCAGCGCCGCAGCTGGGCTCCGGCTACCCACGTCGCGTGGGTACCACTGGAGATACGTTCGGGCAGTTGGAGTTTGCACACCGGCCCGTCGGCCACCCGGGCGGCGTCGAACACCAGGCAGTAGGAGGCGTCGGCGTTCATGTCGGTGGTCAGAGTGACCAGGTAGCCGTCGTCCTCGCCCGTGGAACCCGCCCGCGGTGCCATCGCGGTCTCGCTCCCGTAGACGCCGTCGCCGAACGAGAATCCCTCCTGGCCCCCGGTGCGCAGGTCGTGTTTGACCAAGCCGTCGAAGAGGAACCAGCCGGGCTTGCCGGTGGCGGCGTAGGTGTAGCGGTAGTCGCGGGTCGCGTAGTCGGCGTTCATCGTCCCGAATTCGGTGATCGACTCGCTCAGCTGCTCCTCGGCGACCGCCCCGGTGACCAGGTTGAAGCGCCACCGGTGCAGACGCGTCTGCAGTCGATCCAGCGCCAGGAAGCGGAACAACTTGTCCCACGTCGTTCCGCCGGTGTCCAGCGGCTGGGGGTCGCCCTCGAAGAAACCATCGAGAACGATCTCGTCGCCGTCCTCGTAGGCGTTGACGAAGTGCAGCACGAACGTCGGGTCCGCCTCGAACCAGCGGATGTCCTCGCTGCCGCCGCGGCGCGGGATCACCGCGAAGCGTGACGGCATGTCGGGGTAGAACCGCGGCATATGCACGTTGTGCTCGAGCAGACCCGGGTCCCAGAACAGCGGGAAATCGTTGAGGATCGCATAGTTCTCGGTGAACGCCATGTCGTGCGGCAGCCGCGGCCCGGGCAGCGGGATGTCGGTGTAGTGGACCAGATCGTTGTTCTCGTCGACGACCCCGTACCGCATGTACGGGTCCTGTTTGCTGTAGTTGAAGAACAGCAACTCGCCGGTGTGGGGGTCGACCTTCGGGTGCGCCGACACGCCCCAGTCGGCCGGGAACCGACCGTTCCAAGTCTCCGTGCCCAGCGTGGTCCCCGTGTACGGGTCGATGCGGTACAAATCCCCGCATTGGTAGAAGCTGGTCAGCGCGACTCCCCGGTGGACGATGACGTCGGTGCTCGACGCGTCCTTCATCAGGGTCCTTGCGCCCCAACCTTTGTCCCGCTCGGCGAGTTGTATCGGTTCGGCCAGCCCCGGCCACAGCGGCCCGCCGGCCTCATTCTCGGCCAGGAAACCCTCGGTGCGGACAAACCGGTTGCGGTAGAACGCTTTACCGTCGCGGAAGCCGACGATGTGCAGCATGGCGTCGCCGTCGAAGGGGTGGTAGAGCTTGAACGACGGGTGCAGCGGGTTCTCGGTGTTGCGCAGGTAGATGCCGTCCAGGTCCCGCGGGATCTCGCCCTCGACGACGGTCAGATCGTCGGCGTCCCACTCGGTGGTCTGCGGACGCCACGGCCCGGTCCGGTAGGGATGGTCGTCATCCTCGGGCAGCGTGGACAGGAACTTGCCGACGATCTCAACATTGTTCTGAATGGCCATGATCAGGATCCCCTTGTCGAGCTGACGATGAAACTCACCGTGGTGGCGGTGCTGCCGCCGAAGTTGAGGGTCCCGAAGGAGTCGGCGCCCTCGACCTGGTACTCGCCCGCGGCCCCGCTGACTTGCTTGGCGGCGTCGAGCAGCATGCGCACACCGGTGGCCCCCACCGGGTGGCCGCCGCCGATGAGCCCGCCGCTGGGATTGATCGGCAGCCGGCCGCCGATCTCGATCTCGCCGTTTTCGATGGCCTTCCACGACTCGCCCGGGCCGGTCAGCCCGATGTGGTCGATCGCCAGGTACTCGCTGGGGGTGAAGCAGTCGTGCACCTCGAATCCGTCGAGGTCGTCGAGCGTCAGCCGGGCGCGGCGCAACGCGTCGAGCACCGCGGCCCGCACATGTGGCAGCACGTACGGAGCCAAGTCGCCCTGGGGGGCCGGCCGGTCCAGTTTTTGGCGTAGACCCAGCCCGACGGTGCGATGCCCCCAGCCGTCGATGCGGCCGATCGGGCGCGCACCAGGGTGGTTCTGCAGGTAGGTATCGCTGACAAGGATCACGCCCGCGCCGCCGTCGGTCATCTGGCTGCAGTCCAACCGCCGCAGCCGACCCTCGGTGACCGGGTTGG
Organism: uncultured Mycobacterium sp.; assembly: GCA_964653535.1. Taxonomy (GTDB): domain Bacteria; phylum Actinomycetota; class Actinomycetes; order Mycobacteriales; family Mycobacteriaceae; genus Mycobacterium. Next base: position 7,338 of record CAZZHX010000071.1, read on the forward strand.
TGGCGTCGTCATCGGTGATGGGGTCGGGGATAGACCACGTGCGCGTCTGGGCGTTGGGGTTGCGTCGCGCGTTGGCGAAGTTGAGTTGTGCGATGGCGCGCAGGTGCGTGTCGTCCAGGCCGTAGCGCCTGTCGTACTCGTCGGCGACTTCAGCGAACATCGATGGCCACAGATAGCGTGTTCCGATTCCCTCGTGACCGGTCCAGGCGGCGGCGGCCAGATGCTGGGCGGCGGTGTCACCGGCCACCGTCTTCTCCAGTTCCAGGCCTACCACCAACGCGACGTCGTAGGTGCCCGAACGCAGATCGGCCATCGCCGACAGCGCCGCGACGCTGCCCGACGCGCACGCGGCCTCGTGGCGCGTGGCGGGGGTGTCCCACAGGCCGTCGCACACGGTGGCCGGCATCGCACCGAGGTGGCCCTGGCTGGCGAACATCTCGCCGAACGCGTTGCCGACGTGGACGACGTCGATGTGCTCGGCACCGATCCCGCAGGCGGCGAGCGTGCCGTCGACGACCTCGGCGGTCAGCGCGGCGAAGTCGCCGCCCTCTCTGGTGAGGTTGCGGGCGAAGTCGCTCTGGTAGCCGCCAAGAATCCACGTCCCGGTGCAGCGATCCATGAAGCGCACGGTACTCCTGGCTGGTCGCCTAGTCAGTAGGTCCCGGGAAGCGCCCGTTCGCGAGGTCGGCGAGATCGACGGCCGCGAGGTCGATTCCCTTGGTCTCGCGCAGGGCCAGGGCGGCGACCGCGCTGACCGCTGCGGTGGCCGCCAGGTACCAGGCGATGGGTACCGAGGAACCGTAGACCTTCAGCAGGCGGACGGCGATGATCGGCGCCAGCGAGCCCGCGAAGATCGCGGTCACCTGATAGCCGAACGACACCCCTGAATAGCGCATGCGGGTGGGAAACATCTCTGCCATGGCGGCCGGCTCGACGGCGTACATCAGACCGTGGAACACCAGGCCGACGACGATCGCCGACAGGATGAGCGCGTTGTGCCCGCTGTCCATCATGGGGAAGGCGAAAAACCCCCAGGTGCACGCGCTGATCGCGCCGATGAAAAAGATTGGTCGCCTGCCGAATCGGTCACTGAGGCGCCCCGCCAGCGGGATGATCGCGAAATGCACGGCGTGTGCGGCCAACAGCAACCACAGAATGATCCTGGTTTCGGCGTGCACATGCACCTTGAGGTAGGTGATGGAGAACGTGACCACCAGGTAGTACATGGTGTTCTCGCCCATCCGTAAGCCCATCGAGGTGACAATCCCTCGCGGGTAACGCTGTAACACCTCGAGTACGCCGATCCGGTTGGTTGTCGAACGGTCGGCGTGGCGCTGCGCGTCGACGAAGATGGGCGCGTCGGTGACCTTGGTGCGGATGTAGTAGCCGATCAGGACGACGACCGCGGACAGCCAGAACGCGACGCGCCAGCCCCAGCTGAGGAAGGCGGCGTCGGAGAGGGTGGAGGTGAGAACCAGCAAGACGGCGGTGGCGAGTATGTTCCCGCCGGGGACGCCCGCCTGCGGCCAGCTCGCCCAGAAGCCGCGGCTGGCCTGTGGGCTGTGCTCCGCGACGAGCAGGACGGCGCCGCCCCATTCGCCGCCCACGGCGAATCCCTGGATGAAGCGCAGTACCACCAACAGTGCCGGTGCCCAGTAGCCGATCTGGCCGAAGGTCGGGAGGCATCCCATGAGGAACGTGGCGAGACCCACCAGGAGCAGGCTGACTTGTAGCAGTTTCTTCCGCCCGTGCCGATCCCCGAGGTGGCCGAAGACCAACCCGCCGACCGGGCGGGCGGCGAAGCCGACGGCGTAGGTCACGAAGGCGGCAAGTATGGCGTCGAGTTCGTGGGTGCCGCGGGGGAAGAACACCTTGCCGAACACCAAGGTGGCCGCGGTGCCGTACAGGAAGAACTCGTACCATTCCACGACCGTGCCCGCCATGGACGCGGCGACCACTCGGCGCAGATAGGTGGTGGTTCCCGAGACCGCGTCCTGCAGGGCGTTACGCGCGCTCAACGGTTGACCTCCTGCAGGGGTTCTGTGCGGGGAACATCCCGGGTGGCGCCGCGGTCGGTTTCGACACGGTCACGGATGTGCAGCTATCGAAAAATAAGGGGTCACAACAGCCACGTTGATCACTATCGTCACATGAGCAATCCGCGTGCGTCAAGACGACGTCGTTGCCCCGGAAGGTGTTTCATGTCGGCGATTCTTCGAAGCGTGACGCTCTCGCTGGCGTCGACGGCCGTGCTCGGCGTCGTCGTCGCGGTAGGTCCCGCGCCGCTGGCGAACGCCACGCCGTGCAGCGCGGCGGAGGCTAACGTAGACCCGCCGGCGGCACCGCCCGACATGCCTGCGCCGCAGCCGGTGGTCCAGCCACCGACCGGTCGTCGGCCGTCGCACACCAACGACCGGGCCCCCCTGCCCAAGCTGGGCCCCCTGATCTCGTCCTTCCTCAAGCCGGCCACCACGGGCCCGCTGTACGCCGCGCCGGTCGTCCCCCAGGCGGGGGTGGTGCCGCCGGGGCCGAATCCCCCGTCGCCGGGAACCGCGCAATCACCGAATGCCGGCCAGATGAGCCCGAACGCCGCCGCGGTTCCGCCCGCGCCGCAGCCGGCGCCAGCGCCCCCGGTGTCGGTCGCGGGGGCGCCCACGTCGCTGGTCGGCTGGGTGACCGGTCCCAACGGCCCCAACAAGACCCTCGAGCGCTTCGGCATCTCCGGCACCGACCTCGGGATCGTCTGGGACAACGGCGATCCTGTCAACCGTCAGGCCTTGATGGCCTTCGGCGACACCTTCGGCTACTGCAAGGTGCGCGGCGAGCAATGGCGCTACAACACCCTGTTTCGCAGCACGGACCACGATCTGTCGAACGGAATCCACGTCGCCGACGGCGTCCCGAACGACAAGTATTCCGGATCGCCCGTGTGGACGACCGGCCTTTCCAAGCAGGTCGTCAACACCATCCACCGGGCCGCTCACGAAACGGGAATCATTCCGACCGCCGCCCTCGCGATCGGCGGAACCCAGTACATGAGCTACATGTCCATCCGGCAATGGGGCCGCGACGGCGAATGGACCACGAACTACTCGGCGATCGCCCGGTCGCTCGACAACGGCCAGAACTGGGGGATTTTCCCCGGCACCATCCGCACGGCGTCGGCCGACGCACTGCCCGGAGCCGGATTCACCCCGGGGAACGAGAACTTCCAGATGGGCGCGTTCATGCCGGGCAAGGACGGGTATCTGTACCAGTTCGGCACCCCGGCGGGGCGCAGCGGGGCGGCGTTTCTGTCGCGGGTGTTGCCGAATCAACTGCCCGACCTCACCAAATATCAGTATTGGAACGGCGACAACGGCGGGCACTGGGTTGCCGCCAATCCGGGCGCGGCGACGCAGCTGTGGCCCGGCCCGGTCGGCGAAATGTCCGCCCAGTACAACGACTACCTCAAGCAGTACCTGGTGCTCTACACCAATGGCGGCAACAACGACGTCATCGCGAGGACCGCGCCGTCACCGCAGGGGCCGTGGAGCCCAGAACAGCCACTGGTGTCGGCGTTCTCAATGCCCGGCGGCATCTACGCGCCGATGATCCACCCCTGGTCGTCCGGTCGGGATCTGTACTTCAACCTGTCACTATGGTCCGCCTACGACGTGATGTTGATGCACACCGTGTTGCCGTAGCTCACCGGCCTGGCCGCCCCGCCGCAGCCGGGAGCGCCGGCAACACCGTGGTGAGGCCGTCGTGGATGCCGCGACGGATCTGGTCGCTCTCAGCGGCGCTGCCCGCCGGAGCGGGCTCGGGGCAGTCGCACGAGAGAATGGCGAATGGGTCTGAGCCGACCTGGCCTTCGTCCTGGTCGGCGCTGGCGGGCGCTGACCCCGCGATGCACCAGCCGACAGCAATCGCCGTGCTGAGCCACGCTCTGGTGATCACCCGGCCGAGCGGAATTTTCATACCGGCTCAGACGTGGTGCGGGGCGCGTTTGGTTCCGCCCGCCGCCGAGCTAGCCGCCTTGCTTCTCGGCCAAGCGTCGAAGCCGGCGGATGCGCTTGTAGTCGCGGGACTTCTTGTTGTGCGTCTCCCGGCACAGGTCGCAGCGACAACCCGAGCGATACGCCAGGTCGGAGCCGTGCTTGCCGACAACCTTCCCCGCCGCCCGGACGCGCTTCATGTACTCGGCATGGCTGACCCGGTTGGCTTCTTTGCACCTGTCGCAGCGGCAGTAATGGTTCCCGTATCCATTCAACGTGCCGTGGCGAGGATCATCCGGTTCGAGCTTCGAAATACTCCGGGCCTGCTTCACGAGGAGTACTCTACGACACCCGCGTTGTTCCGCTCCGCCGCGCTAGTTCGGCTTGGGCCCCGTCGGCCAGTGGCAATCGCTGGTCCGTCCGCTCACAGCGCCGCGAAGGTCATGGCCACACCGTTCATGCAGTACCGCAGACCGGTCGGCTGCGGTCCGTCGTTGAACACGTGGCCGAGGTGGCCTCCGCACTGTTTGCAGAGAACTTCGGTGCGTGTCATGAACAGGCTGGAGTCGGTCCGCTCCAACACGGCGTTGTCCAGCGCCTTCCAGAAACTCGGCCAGCCGGTGCCGCTGTCGAACTTGGTATCCGACGAGTAGAGGTTGAGCGCGCAGCCGGCACAACTGAACACGCCGTGCCGGTGTTCGTCGTTGAGCGGACTGCTGTACGGAGCTTCGGTGCCCGCCTCGCGCAGCACGTTGTACTGGGCGGCGGTCAGAAGTTTCCGCCATTCGGCGTCGGTGTGGGTGACGGAAAATTGCACATTGGGCGGCGACGACTTCGCGCTCGGGGAGCAGGCACTGACCGTGACCACCGACAGTGCGGTCATACTTGCGGCGGTGAGGAACCGCCTTCTCGTCACGTTCATCTCGCCAGCGCCTTCGCATCTCAGGAGTCCGTTGGGCTCATCCCCCCCACCGTAGCGCGGCGCGCAGCACCGGGTGACTGTTGTCAGATCGCGCGCCGCCGATCGCGAGTAGCCTGAGGACATCGGAAAAAGCACAGACACTGAACGGGGACCATCGTGCGGGGATCGCCGAGAGCCATACTCATGCCGCTGGCCGCACTCCTGTGCGCGGTCAGCCTGGAAATGACTGCCTGCGCCAAGCTCATCCCGGGTCTGGGCAATGCCGCACCCGCAGTGAACATTCCCGGGCCGACGGTGGATGAGCCTGTGGGCGCGAGCGGGTCCCGCGAGACTGCCGTCCTGGCAGGTGGGTGCTTCTGGGGCGTCCAGGGCGTCTATGAACACGTCAAAGGGGTCACCCGGGCGGTCGCGGGATACGCCGGTGGCACCGCATCGACCGCCCACTACGACATGGTGAGTACCGGTGAGACCGGGCACGCGGAGTCGGTGGAGATCACCTACGACCCGTCTCGGATCACGTACGGTCAATTACTGAGGATCTACTTTTCCGTCGTGGCCGACCCAACCGAACTCGACAGGCAGGGGCCCGACGTCGGAACCCAGTACCGGTCGGCCCTCTTCCCACGTAATGACACGCAGAAAAGGATCGCGCAGTCCTACATCACTCAGCTGAACAACGCCAAAGTCTTTGCTGCCCCGATCGTCACCAGCGTCGAGAATGCGCCCGATTTCGTTCCCGCCGAGGCGCATCATCAAGACTTCTTGAACTCCAACCCGTCGAACTCCTACATCGCCATCAACGACATGCCCAAGCTCGACAACCTCAAGCGTCAATTCCCGGAGTTGTATCGCGAACAACCGGTT